>CAXUDF010000053.1:0-19667 GCA_964249695.1 uncultured Acidobacteriaceae bacterium | reverse complement strand
TCTTGCCTGAGTTCCGGGTTGCGCAGGAGCAACGCCAGGCTTTCAGCTACAAGATCAGGGCGCTTCGGTTCAACCACGAATGCGCCCTTGCTCCCTTCGACCACGTCAGGGATGCCGCGCCACCTGGTCGTCACAATGGGCAGCCCGAAACACATCGCCTCAATCAGCACGACCCCGAAACTTTCTGCATAGTGGTGGCTTGGCAGGCAAAAGATGGCTGCGCTTCGAAACGCTTTCCACTTCTGCTCACCGCGCAGGACGCCGGGAAACTCAAAGGTTCCAGTAAGCCCTCGCTCCTTGAGTAACGCTCCTACAGAGGCTTGAAAGCCGGCCGACTCGAACGCTCCGGCGCATATCACATGGAACGGGAGGCCCGTCTCTAACAGCAAACTGCAGGCGTCAATGAGCGTAAGCAGACCCTTGCCTTCGGTCAGGATGCCCACGAAAAGGATCGAGGGTGCCCGGTCCTTCGCGGCGAATAGATCTGCTGGGTGTTCCACGGCGCTATCGGCAATCCCGAGTGGAACGATGCTCACCTGTTTGGCTCGAAGGGCAGCGCCTGCCGAGGAGGTGCTCTCCGTCGTGAAGATCGCAAGATCGGCCCCATCGTAGGCCAGATGGTAGAGCGGTTTGAGAAGCCACGGAAGGCGTCCGTAGATCTCCGGCAGCCCCGCCGCATGGAAGTGAAATGCCGTATATCGGAACATCCACCTGGTGAGACTCAGCAGGAACAAGTCGCGTAGAACAGGGGTTAACGTTGGGCCTGCAGGCGGGTAGTACAGAACTTCCGATCCGCTCCTCACTCGGCCCACTACGATATTCAGCAAAGTGCTCAGCAGGACGAGTAACTTGCGCGCTCTAAACTTTCCCACTTCCCTGATCTCTCGTGAGAAATCCATGCGTACGAGGTGTAGTTGCAGGCCTTCGTAGTCTCCAGCGACAAATTCCTGAATCATCACGGTTTGCCCGTTCACCGGCGGCGGCGTTTGCCCGACAACGAGTACGTTCAATTTCACCGGCGACTCTTTCCTGTGCGTTCATAATGCTCGGTTCTGCTTTGCAATAATGCGCGCCCTGGTGAACAGAGTCACAAACCGTTCGAGAGTGCCTATGTCTCTCTGAGCGCCTTGCAGAGCAGCCCGGTGAGGGAAGAAGCTCTAAGCTTCCGCATGGTGTCCTGAGGCCGGGTAAGCAGCCGACTGTTGACCCAGCAGTCTGGAAAAGAAGTCCACACGTCGCTGCGCCAGGATTTCGTTCAGGTACTCGTCGCGCGCCCGCTCCCAAAGGAATCGCTGACGCTTTTCGAAAAGCTCGGCGTCGCCGGCAAGTGTGGTCAGCAGGGCGGCCAACTCGTCATGGTCATCTTCATTGAAGAGCAGATCGCCGGCGCCGATGACCTCCGGAATGGCACCGGTGCGGCTCCCGACAACGACGATCGCCTTGGCCATGGCCTCGATCAGGATGCGGCCAAACTGCTCCTCCCATACCTTGCAACGGCGCGAAGGCAGCACCAGAACATCACTGGTCTCAAGCAGGGACGCCACCGCCTGGAGGGAGATGGTGCCGAGAAATGTGACCTCGGCTGCAAGTGCCAGGGAGCGCGCCAGCTCCTCCAACCGTGGGCGCTCCGGGCCGTCTCCCGCGATGGTGCAACGGACTGCGACCCCCAGCGAGCGAACAGCGGCCGTGGCGCGCAGCAGGCAATCCACTCCCTTCGGTGCGATCAGCCGGCCGGCATACACAAGGTGGAAGCAGGCAGGGTTGCGCCGTCCAAACGTCGGCTCTGCAACGACCGCAGGTACCCCCATTTGCGGCACGATCTCGACAGGGCCGCTAAAGCCCCAATCCCGGTGGAGTTGCGCGGCCGCGAAGCTGCCGGCGAGCAGCCCGTCACACCGCTGCATCACATAGCGCCGCAGCAGGCGGCGCGGCAGAGAAAGCTCCCGTTGTATGTTCTCCCAGACGAACATAACGAGCGGCATCCCTCGGCGTTGGGCAAGCGCGGCGATCTGGCCGGCGCTGAGCGCATACACCTCCTGCTCGTGCAGCAGCAGGTCCGGACCGAACGCGTCGAGAGCGCGCTCAAGCGCGGCCCTGCGATACAAAAATGCGCCCTGCCGTCCGGCGAAGCGGACCGGCACGGGAAAGGTTTGAAATGCCGGACGCGCCATGGCAAAGGCAGGCAGGTCGATCCGGCACGCCCGAAAAGTATCGGGTGTCACCAGCGCCAGTTCCACGCCGGGCTGGGCTGCGATGGAGGTGAGTACGGGCAGGTAACCCTGCTGCTCTACATGCGCGTGCGAGATGAGGCAGATCTTCAAACGTCGTTCCATTCCCAGACAAATTCTTTCGGGTTGACCAATCGATCTTGCGGCGGGCAGGAGCTGCACTTGTAGCGGTGTTTCGAATGCTGTGTACCGTGGAGACCGAGTTGGCGCGGCCTTCTTTACGGAAGCCACACTAGCAGATGCCGGCCCATCGACAGCTCTAGAATTGCGTTCAACGGCCGAGAATGGTTCTGACATAAGGAGACACCGCATAGAGCGGCCAGCGCCAGCCAAAGTGGCGCCTTGTGTAGAGAAACCACTCTCGCACAGGAACGCCTTTGGGCGACATAAGGTTTTGCCAGCGTTTGCTCACAGGCAGGGAGCGATCCTGCCAGGTGCCGCTCGTCGGGTTGTCGGAACAAGTGCCGAAATAGCCCGGAGCGACGCGGACCGGCAGCCCCCGGCTGGTAGCGCGCAGGCCGTAGTCGAGATCTGCAAACTTCTGCAGAAAGGCACCGTCAAAATTGCCGAGCTCGGCTGCGATCTCAGCCGGAATCAGGGTGAAGTTTCCGTTCATCGTCTGGCAGGGGCGCATTGCGTGGTCGGATGGGAGCACCGGGTAAAAGTCAAGCCGCAAACCGTTTGCCCGCTGCGTAAAGCCGCCGTAGCTGTGCTCGCCCGTAGCCGCGTCCCGCATGGAGCCGATCAGGATGACGGGACCGTCCACCTTGGCGGCCTCCTTGTAGGAGTCCGTCAAACGGCGCAGCGCGTCCGGGTACAGAAAGGTGTCGTCATTGAACATGACGTATGCGTCGAAGCCCTTCGACAGCGCCGCGTCGAAAGCTTTGCGCATGCCGCCGACCCACCACAGCGAACCGTCGCCTCGTAGCAAGTGGACATGGGGAAAGGCTTGCTCCACCGCATCGGCCGTGCCGTCGCGGCTGCCGTCGTCAAGGAGAAACACCTCGACCGACAAGTGCTCCATGCCGGTCTGATTGAATAATCGGCGCAGTGCAATGAGAGTGAAATCTTTCCGATTGAAGCACACCACCAGGATCGCGAGGCGCAAAACGACGTACCTCCACTAAGTAAGGACCGGTTAGCTCGGAGGGGGCCGACGCCGCAAATTATACACACGCGATTTGCACGGATGGGTGTACATTTGCGCCATAAAGACCGTCGGCCAATGAGCTCGCGGGAAAGAAACGGTTGTCCCCTATGCGTGCAAACAATAGCCTGACCACTGACTTCCCCAGTCAGGGCTTTCGAAGTGAAAGAATGTCTCCCGAGACCCCGCCGTCCGGGCACGATGCGCCGGAGGGTGCCGGAGAACTGCGCCTCTCCGACATCCTGCTGGTCATCCGGCGCTCCTGGCTTCTGATCCTGCTCGCCTCCCTTGTAGGTACTCTTGCCGGGGTGGCCTGGTTCCTCCATTCGCCCAAGCTGTACACCGCCGTTGCGACGGTTGAGCTGAGTAGGGAAGCCTCCTCAGGGGTCAATCTTCAGGATTTCTCAGGCGGCTCCTCGCAGGTGGGCAGCAGTCAGGACTTCATGCTGGATGTGACGACCGAACAGGCCGTGCTGGGGAGCGATAACACGGCGCTCACCGTCATGCAGCAGCTCAACATCATGAAGGACTCGCCCTACCGGGAGTTGACGGAGACCCCGATCGGCCGTGCGTCGATCAGGGAGTATGGGCCGTCGTTGAACGCGAACCCCGTGCTTCGCGACGCGGCGCTGGTTATCTTCCAGAAGAGCCTGCACGTCACGTCCGTAAAAAATACGCGATTGCTGACCGTATCGTTTACGGATGGAGATCCAGCGCGCGCCGCACGCGTCGCCAACGCAACTATTGATGCCTACCTCAGCAACCATATGGAGGCCCGGTATGCGGCAACCGTCAAGGCTTCCAGCTGGCTCAACGAGCAGCTGTCTGAGTTGAAGCAGCGAGCGGAGAAAACCCACCAACAGGTTGCGGATTTTGAGAAGCAGAACGGGATCACCGGACTTACGCTTCCATCAACCCTCGGCGGGAAAGTCGACGGCAGCGGATCCTTTGACTCCGGCCAACTCGCCTACCAGCAGCTTTCTGAGCTGAATGGCGAACTGACGCATGCTGAGGTAAACCGCATCGCCATGGAAGCGGTTTACAAGCTCACGGCGACCGGGGATCCGGGTGTGATCCTCAGCGTTTCAAACACGAGCCTTGCCGGCGCCGCTGGCGGCGCAAATGCCATGTCGTCCACCAGTAAGAGCCTTCAATTGGTCCAGTCGCTGCGCTCGCAGGAGTCGAGCCTCAAGGTCAAGCTGGCATCGGCAAAGGTGACCTACGGACCCAACAATCCCATCCTCGTCGAGATGCAGCAGCAGGTCGATGCCATTGAGCAGCAGCTTCGGGATGAGGTCAAGGTGATTAACGAGCAGGCGCGCGTCGACTACCAGGTGGCCGAAAGCCAGGAAGACAGGCTTAGGCAAACCGTTGGCGACCAGCAGCAGCACTTTCAGCACCTGGGCAACAGCCTGGCCGAGCTGAACTTTCTGCAGCAGGAGGAAAACGGGACGCGAGTGTTGTACCAGGACCTTTACAACCGTCTGGAAGAAGCCAACATCGCGTCCGGAGTTAAATCTTCAGGTGTTGCCGTGACCGACCCTGCGCGTACGCCAAGCCGGAGCTCGTCTCCAAATTTGCCCAAGGATGCGGCGCTCGGCCTGTGCGGGGGAGCTTTGCTGGGGCTAACGCTCGCCGGCGTCAGGAAAGCAGCAGATCAGACGCTGTACTCTCCGGAAAATCTGGATGTTCTTCCGCCGTCGCTGCTGCTGGGCATTGTTCCGCACTTTGACAGTGATGCTTCGGGTGGCCGATGGCTTGGTCGCGGCGCCAAGCCCGCCCTGGCCACGGCGACGAGCGACCCCTGGATCGTGGCCGAACCCAAGTCGCGCACCGCGGAAGCCTACTGGCGTATCTGCACCTCCATTCTGCTGAGCAGTGCGAATCCGCGGGCCCGGGTGCTTCTGGTGACCAGCGCCCTGCCGGGCGATGGCAAGTCAGTGACCGCCTATAACATTGCGGCTGCCATGGCGAAGCAATCTGCGAGCGTGGTGCTGATCGAAGCAGACCTGCGCCATCCTGGCATCGCACAACTTGCCGGCATCGATGGCACGCGCGGGCTTAGCGGCTTGCTCTCGAGCGATGTGGCCTTGGACAGTGTGCTGCAGGTCCATCCCCAGGTAAAGAACCTAACGATTCTTGCGTCGGGTACGATGCCCGATTCGCCGGTCGAGCTCCTGAGCTCGGAGCGCTTCGCTGTGACACTCCAGTCCCTGCGCAGCCGCTTTGAGTACGTCATCATCGACACGCCGCCCGTCCTGCTCGTCGCTGATCCGCTGTTGATCGCGCGGCACTCTGACGCAATTATCACGGTGATCCGTTCCGGCCGCCTGAGCCGGGCCGTGCTGAAGCGGCTGCTCGCAGCTTTAGCCAAGCCGAACACACCCATTCTTGGGTACGTGCTGAATGACTACGATCCGAAAAAGAATCAGGACACCAGCTACGCGTATGAGGGGCCGAAATACAGGACGAAATACAGCGAGGTAGCGCAGTGACGCCGCTCGGACGCTCGCTTTTTCTCCGCGCACTGATGGTATGCGCACCATTGGCGGCCGAGAGACTCGCACCGGCCCAGGTCAGCTCGACGGTGAATGCGAATCTTGAGCAGACCGCCGGGGTGTCTTCCTCACACCGGCCAACGCTCACCATCGATACCATGGCGCGGCCGACCGGGTTTGAAACGCTGCTTCTGGACGGCGGAGAAACGCTGGATCTGAGCGTCTTCGGAGCGCCGGAGATGACGCGCACCTTGCAGGTCGACAGGGAAGGCAAGTGCATCATCCCGCTGGTGGGCAGTGTGGAGCTTGCCGGCGAGACCACGCGCGAGGGCGAAGCGAAGATCCGGCAGCTGCTGATCGACCGCAAGATGTTTAACGACCCGCAGGTGACCCTACAAATAGTCGCGTACTCGTCGCGCAATGTGTTCGTTTCCGGCGAGGTCGAAAGTCCCGGAAAGCTGGAGCTGCTTGCGCCGGAGTCGCTGCTGAACGTGCTTGCGATGGCGGGTGGGGAAACACCGGCCGCTGGCGGAGAGATATCGATCCACCACCGCACGGTGGAAGGCACGGACAAGGTGCGGCATGTGCCGTACTCGAGCAAGTCGCATGACGCTGACATAGCTGCAAACACGGTCGTCTATCCCGGGGAGACTGTTAACGTAAGTCGCGCGGGAGTCGTGTATGTGCTGGGTGCGGTCGCGCGGCCCGGAGGGTACCTGATGGTGAACGGGGGTAAGCTCTCGGTGCCGGAAGCGGTCTCCCTTGCAAATGGGACCACTCTGCTTGCGTCCACACGCACGGCGGTTGTGGTGCGCCGGCAAAACGACGCGGTCGACCGCATGGAAGTTCCGCTGGACGATGAGCAAAAGGGCCGCAAAGCGGCCACGGCGCTAGTGGACGGTGACATCGTGTATGTGGCGACCAGCCGTTTGAAGTCCACATTTATCAATACTTCAGGGCTGATCAGCTCCGCCTCCGGAGCAGCCATCTACGCGGTCGCAGCCCACTAGCGCTCCTTAAAATCAGAAAAGGGGTGCCATGGCAAAACCATGGCACCCCCTTCTGGAAGTTACAGCTGTTACTTACTGGTAGTGGATGGTTCCCTGACGTTCAAAGCCGGCAGCCTGGAACTGAGGCCAGAGATAGTTGTAGTTCCACGTCCAGAAGCTGCGCGTTGTGCCTTGGACGTAGTAGGTGTTGTCGTTGAAAGTGTTTGGCCATGCCATAGCAGTGGCCTCGTTGTAGTCGGAGACCATACCGGACTGCCCAAACTGGCCGTTGTAGTAGATGGTGTTGTTGTGGACGTTGTTATTTATGGTGTTATACGGCCCTTGGTCTCCGGTTCCACGGTTCTGGTAGATAAGGCTTATGCCGTTGCCGTAGTTAGCATTGACGGTGACGGTGTTGCCGAAGACATTGACGTTCTGCGAGTTCTGTACCAGGATCTGCGAACCCCACAGCCAGGGGGTAAAACCGCTGCCGTTGTTCGACACTGTGTTGTTGCTGATTGTGGCGGCATAGCTGATCTCGTGCTTGATGCCTTCGTTCGCGTTATTTGTCACCGTGTTGCTGTCATAGGTAACGCCGGTGCTGTTAATGTCTGTCCACAAGCCGGGTCCAACATTGTTTGCAACGGTATTGAGCTTCACCATCAGGTTGGTGACGCTGGAGGACTTCAGACCACCGGCTTCCCAGCCGGCGTCAAAGCCTGCGTAGTTGTTGTTGGAGATAGTGTTGGACGCAATGGTAATGTTGGTGCCCACAGCGTGGATACCCTCATTCCCGTTATTGCTTGCGTTCGAGCCCTGCACCAGGCCGCCGCTCCCGATGGCTATGCCGGCCCCGTGATTGAGACGAGCGGTGGCCCTGAGAACCTGCCAGCCTGTGCCCGGATACTGATCCCCGATCGCGCCCATCTGCGCGGGGATGGCGTATTTCTCAACCGTGAGATTTTCGATGGTCACATTTGCCGCGGAGCCGCTAAAGGCACTGCGCGCCGAACTGAGCTCGACCGTGTGGCCGGCCGGCGCATTGGCCATGAAAATCTGGCCGGTGCTGTAGTTCAGGAACCAGCTGCCCGGAACCACGGCACTTTGTGAAGTGACACGCTGTAAAGGCGCGTTGTCGAGGAACAGATCCTCAGGGTAGATACAGGCCGGCGCAGAGGACACGCACTGCCCATGGCTTTGTCCGGGTGTGCCCGTAAAGGCAGCAACGTAGAGTCCACCCACGTTGCTGAAGTTGGTGAGAACCACCGCTCCCGTCAGATCCGTGTTGCTGTCGCCGATGAACGTATCCCCGGTCAGGGGAACGATCTGCTGCAAGCGGTACACCCCACCGTTTAAGTGGAACGTCGTCCCTGCTGGAGCCGCCGATACGATGCCGGCCACGTTATTGCCGGGGTATACCTGGACGGCGTTGCTGACCGGGGCGGCCGCTGGTGCCGCAAGGGCAACACTCGCGCTCGCCTTTTTGCTCCCATCGGCCACGCTGGTCGCTGTCACCGTTATGGTCTGCGCCGACGAGATCGACGAAGGTGCCGTGTACAAGCCGGACGACGACAGGCTGCCGACACCTGGGCTCATTGACCAGGTCACCGCGTTGTTTGAAGCGCTGGCGACAGCGGCTGTGAACTGCTGCGTCCCCGAAGGGGAGAGCGTCACGCTGCCGGGCGCAATACTGATCGAGACGGGCGCGTTGACTGTGGCCTGGGCCGAACCAGCCTGGAAGCCGTTGCTTGTTGCAGTCAGCGTCGCCGTGCCAGGGGCAAGGCCCCGGTAGCTGAAGCTTGCGCTCGTCTGCCCCTGCGGGACGGCAATGGTGGCGGAGCCAAGCTGCACGATGGACGGAGCCGAGCTGGTCAGGGCAATGGCCGCGCCGCCCTGCGGTGCAGGCGCGCTAAGCGCCACCGTGCCGCTTACTGTTTGTGCCACAGCGGAAGACCCGGCGGTCGCAACCCTCAGACTCGGAAACGAGATGGTGTAGGTCCCGGTCACCAGGGCACTCAGGCTGGTCGTGTAGGCGATGGCCTGAACGGTGGCCGAAGAGGACAAGGGAAGGGCTCCTGAGTAGTACGTCCAGCCGCCCCCGGTGTTGTAAAAGATATAGGCGCCGGCGTCCGTCAGTGAAATTGTTTGCGGCCCATTATAGTTTCCGGGCGCGGGCGAGAACGCAGGTGCGGCCGGGGTTGCCGCAGCCGATGCAGCGGTCAGACTCCAGTCCTTGGGAGCTGAGGCCAACGCCGGCTTGAAGGGGGATAGCGTCGAGCGGAGAGCGTAGATCGATGCGACGTTCCGGGTCGGATGGTTCTCAATGGAAAGCAGGGCCGCGAGTGTATCCTGCGGCGCCGCTGCCTCGTCCCCCGCCGCGAGGGAGAACAGGGATGCACAGGAGCCGCCGCCGGCCGGAGTTCCGGTCTCGCTGCAGGCTGCAAGCACATTGGCAAGTGTCGCCAGCTTGCCGACCAGCCCGGCCCGGCTCTGCGGAGCGCTAGGGTTCATTGTGGCCGTCTCGAGTATGCTCGTGAGCGCGCCGGCTGAGGTGAAAGCATCCTGCAGGCTTTGCGGTCCTGACACGTCCGGCACTACGGAGGCAGCGGATTGCATGTAGGGTGCCAGCACGGATACGGAGGCTACAGTTGAGAGCTCGTCTATCTGGATTGGCTGGATTGGCTGGATTGGCTGGACCGTCGATGGTTCCGCCGCTGCGCCGCAGTCTCCCAGCGCAGACATGAGCACCACTCCGGTGCCGCCGGCGGTAGCTGTGAGGTACACCTGCGCTGCGGCTGACGGGCACGCATACTGCCCGGGGATGGTGAATTTGCCTTGTGCGTCAGCGTAGACCGGCCGTGAGAGAAGGGGCGTACTGGATCCGCCATTTGCGTTCGCTGCCGCGTACAGCTGGATGGCTGCTCCGCTGAGAGCTTGGCCGCCTGAGCGCACAAAACCGGAGAGTGCAGGGCCGGGAGTGTCGGCCGCAGCAAGTGGCGAGTGCCCGCCGCATGCGGCCAGAAAGAGGCTCGTGAGAGAGAGAGGGACGGCAGCCAGTCGGCAAGCATAAATGGAACCGTGAGTGCGGCAGTTAGTGGCGGCTTGTTTCTTAGTGAAGGTCAAAGTAGACAAAGAGCGCTCCTTGCGCGAAGTGACTCCGCTGCTGAAAACGTATAGAGCGGCGACGTGGTTCTGTGCGTTGAAGAGGAAGATAAAGTGACTTAGGTAAGCTACTATTCCGCGAGAAGGTGGATTGCTGACCTTGGTAATGAAACCTACTTACGAGAAGCAGCCGCAGCATGCAGAATCTACATGCCAAGCTATGTAATTACTGCAAAGAGAGGTGCGCCCACTAACGCCGGAAGGGCAGGCGGGCGTGCATTCCAGTGATGCCGGTCTCGAGCGAAGAACCTGCTGACCCGCATGCAGCTGTCCAGCTGATAAGCGGGACGCTGTTATTTCTATAACAGGTAAGAACCCAGCGGTATAGGCTGCATTACAGCCGGGCAGGCCTTGGCAAGGTACTCTGTCTACGCGGAACTCTCACTTACTTTGTAGTTTGTGCATGTTCCGCACGTATAACTTACAAGCGGCGCCCAGGCCCTAGGTGGTAGTACTTACCGTTTGCCGCCCCGGGCGCCTGTAACATCGTTCGGGATCACACACGGTTACAGAAACGTTATCGGGCATAAAGCAAGCCTGCGGAAGGCGTTCGTGCCAGCACGGGAGCTTCAAGCAAGCGGACGCAGCACCCCCTAGCGGCTGCAACAGGGATTGAAGCCGCTTCCCTGCGGCGGGCAGTTCATCGCCATTTGGATGTCGCGTGTACCGGCGTACAAAGGCATAAAAAGTACAGACGGCCGTATCCGGCGTTGCTTATGCCAGGCGATGCAACTCTTGCATAGCTAGCAAACCTTGCCTTTTCACGCATTATTCACAATCTTCGTGCGTCTGCGCGAACGAGCCCCGTCCTGAAGATCGCCTGGCCCGCTCATGCAACACACCAGCAGCAGGTTCGGCCGCGCCGGGCAGAGCGAGCGCGGCCCACTCCGCTCGGGCAACCTGCTTATTGTGAAACTTCAGGCTTCCGTGGAATACTTTGCTGGCCGAGCATCCAGTCGACTCCCCCTCTGACGCTGTCTTGGCGGCTGTGCAGGTGAGCGGTGCGGGTCTTCTGTACGGGAAGGGCTGTCCAGCCTGTTTGCCCCTCAGGCGACTGCCTCGCACCCGTTGCCCATCAAGGGGGAGGGGTTCGTCCATGAAAACGCCGGGTGTTGGGAGTGCCGCGTTGCAGGAGCGAGCCGGCTATTTTGAGACCACGTCCGGTGAGCACCTATACACTGTCCTGCATGAAGCGGCTGTGCCGGCGGCGCGTATTTTCCTCATCGGCCCGTTTGCGTCCGAGCGCCACCATGCCTACCTGCCTTGGGTGCGCTGGGCGCGGTTCCTGGCGGCTCGCGGAGTCGAGGTACTGCGCTTCGACTACCGCGGTGTGGGTGAAAGCACCGGCAGCTTTGAAGCGATGACGTTCTCAGACTGGATGGCCGATGTCGTCGAGCTCCACACGTGGTTAGGGCAGTGCTCGCCCAAGCTTCCGGTCTTTCTCCACGGCCTGGGACTGGGTGCCGTCTTTGCGGGACGGGCGTTTGCCAAGGGCCTAGGCGATGGCCTGCTGTTATGGGCGCCGCCCGCCAGTGCCAATGCGGTGCTGCGGTCAACTCTGCTGAGCTGGGTAACGCTGCAGAAGCTGTCCAGGCGCGCGGAGGAACGCAAGGCATACCCCCGCTACCTGGAAGAACTGGAAGCCGAGGGCATTCTTGAGGTGAACGGGTATCGATGGTCTGCCAGACTCTGGCGCGACTCGTTCGATTTCACGCTTCCCGCGTTTGACCCCGTTTCAGCAAGCAGGCCGGTCAGCCTGGTGGCTCTCGGGAATGAGGCTTCGCCGCTGGTGCGGGGAGGCATGGGCGGCTACGATGAAGCGAAAGACTTCGACTGGCTTTTCCAGGCGAACTATGACTGGATCGCGTCTGTTTTAGCGACCCGAAGCGAGGACCCGGCATGAAGCAGCGACTGAAAACAAGGGAGCTCATCACGCTCGACGGCTCGGATGTGGATTTAAGCGGCACCTATCATAGAGCCTCTCACGCTGCCGGCCTTGATGCGGATCCCGAGGCGGAGACACGCGGCCGCATCGGCATCATCTTTGTCAACGCGTTGTCTACGCCGAGGGCTGGGTACAGTGATTCGGCGGTGTACTGGGCCGATTCGTTCGCCGCTAGTGGGTACCCTTGCTTCCGCTTTGACCTGCCTGGGCTCGGCGACAGCCGCGGCGAGGTCGCCCCGGAGCTGCTTACCTTCATCACGGATGGCGGTTACGCGTCTGTCATAGGGCATAAGTTGAAGGAGTTAGCGGCTCGCTACCATCTTGCCGGCGTCATTGTTGCAGGCCACTGCGCAGGATCAGTAACGGCGCTGTATGCGGCCTCTGATCATAAGTGCTGCAAGGGCCTCATCCTCATGGACCCTTACTTCAATTATCCCAAGCGCCTGGCCCCGAAAGTGCCGGAAAAGCTCGTTGTCTGGTCTCGGCGTACCAGGCTTGGGTCCGTTGCGCGCCGCACCTACGACCAGGTAAGAGACTTATCACGGACCATGCGGCCGGACGGGCTGCCTGGCAGTACCAATTTCGCGCTCCTGGCTCAGTGGAAGCACGTCACTTCCAGCGGTCTGCCGGTTCTGGTGCTTACCTCACCCGGGCTTGAGCCCCGAGCAGGACAGTTCGACTACATAAGCCATGCATCCAAGATCGCCAGTCGCCATGCGGAGATAACACTCAGGTCCATCGCGGATACGGATCACTCGTTTGCAAACGCAGCCGGACGTACTGCCGTGCGACAGCATGTCGGGGCCTGGCTGATGCAGCAGTTCCCAGTTAGCGCCGCTTATGCAGACGCGCGTTCCGTCAAAGCCGTCACCCGCTTACCCGACCCATCCCTGCAGGGAGAACACGTCGTATAAGTCACCGCCGCCTGGCATTGCGATAGCCCTAACCTGCTCGATGACTCCGCCATAATCGCCCCAGACAGATGTCTGTGATTAGCTGTACCGAGAGCTTGCCGAGAAACATGGGATTGTTGACCAGGTAGCGGCGAGCAAGTCTGCGGGGTTCCTGCAGCAATCGGTGCAGCCACTGCAAGCCGCTGTTCTTCATCCAGTCAGGCGCGTCGCGCAGCCTGCCTGTGTGGATGTCAAACGCGGCGCCGACCCCGACCATCACTCGAACGTCGAGTCTTCCGATGGCCGCGCTCATAAAGCGTTCCTGCTTGGGCGTGCTCAGACCCACCCACAGGATGTCGGCTCGGGCTGCGGCGATCAGGCAGGCCAGACCCTCCCACTCGGCCTCCGTCATCGGGCGAAAAGGCGGGGTGTAGGTCCCGACGACCTGTAAGCCGGGATAGCGCGAGACGAGGGCCGTTTGTAACTCGCCGGCAACGCCGACGTTGCCCCCGAACAGAAAATGGCGATACCCCGCTGCCTGCGACTGATCGCAAAGCCGAAGCATAAAGTCGGGGCCGTAGACCCTGCGCATGCGCCGGTGACCATACAGCCTGCCCACCCATACGGCGGGCGTACCGTCCGGTACCGAGAGAAAAGAGTGATTAAGGATCTCCATGAGACTTCGGTCAGCCTGCGCTTCCATAATCCCGTGCACCCCTGTAACGCAGATATAACCCTGCCCGCCTGACTGGATCAGCGCCTCCGTTTGCGCGAGGGCCTCCTCCATGTTGATTGCGTTTACGCCTACGCTGAGAATGCGCACTCGTGGAAGGGGACTGCTCGACGCGCGCGTGACAGTGCTATTCATCGACGAACCTCGACAGAGGGTTCAGCGGCCGGCGGCGGCTGCGCAAAACAGGGCAGCGTCTCTGCGCCACCAGAGTAAACCGGCTGGCGTGCGCGCTCCCTTTTATTTCACAGGCGAGGTCCAGTCCCTCTTGTCTTCGTCTTGTCTGCCGGTGAACGTGTAAGATCGCCGACGGACGAAAGAAGCCGATCCGACGAGCTTCAGCCTCCAGGTGGATGAGGGAGCTATGACAAAGCTGCGCCGCACTCTGTGTTTGTACGCGTTTTCTATAATCGCTGTTCTGGCGGCGCGAGCGCAGGGCCCTGTCTCGCCTTCTGATCTCGCTCGCGCTGACGCGCTCCTGAAACAGATGACGGTTGCGGAAAAGATTGGCCAGCTTAATCTGCCTTTCTACATCAAGCTCCCCATCCCCGGGGTCAAAGTTGACCCGGTCTCGTACGAGGACCATGTGCGCCGCGGCGAAGTCGGCGCCTTTCTTTTTGTGACCGATCCCAAGGAGATCAACCGCCTGCAGAAGATCGCTATGACGGAGCAGCGCCTGCACATACCTATCCTGTTCGGCTTCGACGTGATCCACGGCTTCGACACGGAGTTCCCTGTGCCACTCGCGATGGCGGCTTCCTGGGATCCGGCGCTGGCTGAACAAGGGCAGGCCATTGCGGCGGAGGAGGCGGGCCATTCCGGCGTGCGATGGACCTTTGCGCCCATGCTGGACATTGCGCGAGATCCGCGCTGGGGCCGCATCTCCGAGGGCGCGGGTGAGGACCCCTATCTTGGCGCAGCGATGGCGCGTGCGCAGGTGCTCGGCTTTCAGGGGACAGCGGATAGCCCGCATCCATTTATAGCCACGCTGAAGCACTTTGCCGGCTACGGCGCCGCAGAAGGCGGGCGGGACTACGACGCGGCGTACATCCCGGAAGAGCAGCTGCAAAATGTCTATCTACGGCCTTTCCACGCTGGCATTGACGCCGGTGCGGGCAGCGTAATGAGCGCGTACATGGACCTGAATGATGTGCCTGCGAGTGGGAACGTACACCTGCTGCAGGATGTACTGCGCAGGCAATTGAACTTTCAGGGTTTTGTCGTCAGTGACGCGTTTGCTGTCGGCAATCTGGTGATCCAGGGCTTCGCGAAGGACGGCAGGGATGCCGCGGTCCGCGGTGCCGCCGCCGGCGTAAACCTGGATATGGGCAGCGCCACCTATCTCGAATACATGAAGTCGCTGCTCGATAAAGGGCAGATTACCCCCGCGCAACTCGATGCCCTGGTGCGGCCGATCCTCGCCGCAAAGTACCACCTGGGATTGTTTGAGCACCCGTACGCTGATGCGACGGAGCAGACCCACGCTGACATGCTTGCGAAGCATCGCCAGGCGGCGCGGGTCGCCGCAACCCGCACCGCTGTCCTGCTTCGCAACGAGGGCAGTCTGCTCCCGCTGGCAAAGAGCACGCAGCGCATCGCGGTCATCGGTCCCCTTGGCAACACCAAAGGCAACATGAACGGGCCCTGGAGCCTGACGGCAAAAGAGGAAGATACAGTGACGGTGTACGAAGGCCTGCGCGCCAAACTCCCCGGCTCGCAGGTGCAATTCGCGGAAGGCGTGCAGATTCGCAAGCAATTCCCTTCCTCGTTTGAAGGCTTCATCGGGCCCAAGGCCGAAACGCCCTGGAGCGCGGACGAAGCGGACCGCCAGATGGCGGGAGCGCTGAAGCTGGCCGCCGCGTCTGACGTAGTCGTGATGACGTTGGGAGAACTAAGCGGCATGGATTTTGAATACGCCTCGCGATCGTCGCTCGTTTTGCCTGGCAAACAACAAGAGCTTCTTGAGCGAGTGCAGGCGCTCGGCAAGCCCGTGGTGCTTCTGCTCTTCACGACGCGGCCGCTCGATCTCGCCTGGGCGTCCGGGCACGTTCCCGCGATTATGGATTGCTACTTTGGCGGAACTGAAACGGGCAACGCGGTTGCGGATCTTCTTGTCGGCGACGCAGTGCCTGGCGGCAAGCTGCCGGTGACGTGGCCGCGCAGCGTAGGGCAGGTGCCGATCTATTACGCGCACACCACCTCCCACAAACCCTACGACTCGGCGGATTTCACGTCCCGCTACTGGGACCTGCCTACGACGCCGTTGTACCCCTTCGGCTACGGGCTCAGCTACTCTACCTTTTCCATCGGCGACCTCCGCCTGAGCGCTAAGACGGCGCCTCTGGAAGGTTCGCTTACGGCAACGGTCACCGTTACAAATACCGGATCGAAGGCAGCGGACGAGGTAGTGCAGCTCTACCTGCATCAACGCTTCGGCTCCGCATCCAGGCCGGTGCGGGAGCTGAAAGGCTTCCGTCGTGTGGCGCTCGAGCCAGGCCAGAAGCAGGAAGTAAGCTTCACGATTACCCGCGAGGAGCGGAACTACTGGAGCGCGGCAAAGAACGGGTGGGTTGTGGAGCCCTCCGACTTTGATGTGTGGGTCGGCGATAGCTCCACAGCTACGCTGCATGACAACTTCTCAGTTGTGCAGTAGAGCCCGCTACAACCCGCCCGTGGAGCGCGTCGCGGAAGCTGCGCAGGCGCTCTGTCCGGCTATTGCTGCTGCTGCATCTGCTGGATCTCCAGCAGGGGCGAAGCTTGGTGCGGCGGCTCTTGCGCCTTTTCGACCATGATCGACCAGTCTTCCGGGATAGGCATATCGCGGTCGAGCGCCGGCGGCTGATCAAAGGCATCCACCTGCACGGCCACGTAGAGCTCGCTTCTCGTGCGTCCGCGATAGATGCCGTGCGTGGGCGGCACATCGGCGTAATCGCGGCCAAGCGCGGTGCGGATGTGGCGCTCGTGCGCCAGCAGGTTATTGGTCGGGTCAAAGCCGACCCAGCCCAGGTGCGGCAGAAACGCCTCGACCCAGGCGTGGGTCGCGTCCGGTGCTGAGCGGTCGCGTCCTGCTTCCTGCGCGGTTCTGCCGTCAGGGAGGCGCTGGTACAGGTAGCCGCTCACGTACCGGCACGGGATGCCGAGGGTCCGAATCAGCGCGATCATGGTGTGCGCAAAATCCTGGCAAACACCCTCGCGCGACGCGATCGCTTCGTCGATGGGCGAGTCGACACTCGTGGAGCGCGGCGTGTAACGGAAGTACTCATACAACCGCGCGTTGATCTCGCGCACCAGCATCAGCGGGTCATCGCGCCGGCGCACCTCCAACTCCTTCGCCAACCCCAGCAGCGCCGGGCTGGGCGTCGCGAACTCGCTCGGCAGCAGCATCTCCCAGTAGTCGCCCTCGGCGACCAGCGCATCAAGCTCCCGCCACGCATCGGGCGCGAGGAAATGCGGCACCATGGCAAGCGATTGCTGCTCCACCAGCGACTCAGCCACGATGACCAGCTGCGAGTGGTCGCCGGGAATGTTGAAATGCTGCACCTGGTTGCCGAGGTGGTCGCGATAGGAGAACACGCGGCAGCGCGGGCTGACAGAAAGCGAAAACGTGAGGCAGCGCTGGTTTGAGTCAGAGCGCGGGTGCATCCGCGTTTCCATCACGCTCTCGCTTACCGGCTTGCTGTAGGTGAACTTCGTCAGGTGGCGGACCGAATAGAACTTCATAGTTTTCCCGTTCCTAGGCGAAACGACGCCAGAAATCGTCCAGGTCGAGCCGGAGACCCGATACCGGTTCTGTGCCCTCAAGAACGCTGTTTGCGACGATTGTTGGGGTAGACCCATGGTGCCCGTAGACGTGAGCGCGCCTGCCTTTTGGATCAAGAAGCCAGCCTAGCTGTACGCCATTCGCTATCCACCTGGCCATCTTCTTGCGGCTCGCTGCAAGCGTGTCGGTTTGCGACATAAGCTCGATGACGAAGTCGGGACAAACGTGAGGGAAAGTATCGCGTTCGGCCTCCGGAATCTTTGCCAAGCTAGCCGCCGTGATGTAAGACGCATCCGGGCTCAGCATGGAACCATCCGGCAGGTAGAAGCCGCCGCTGGAGTCGAAAATAAAGCCTTCTCGATGTGCCTCCCACCAGTTCGAAAGTCGTGCGCATAGAAAGGCATTGCCTCCGCTTGAGCGCATGCCGGCAGGCGTCATCACGGTCACGTTCCCTTCCTGTGTTCGTTCGATACGAAGCGCCTTATTAGTTCTGCAAAAGTTCTCCAGCTCTGTATCGCTCAAGGGCGGAGAGAAACGCAGCTCGCGAAGTGGCCCCGGAAGGCTGGGCATGTGAACGAGAAACTCAAGAGGGGGACGTTGAAGCTTGCGGTTGGTACCCACTTCTAGCGGTGGCGGCATAAGCGACCTCCTGATCCAAATGGTAATGGAACATCCCCGTGCGTTCCACGTCTTCCAGAGGCCTACATCGCCAGCGCGGTCTGCACGGAGTAGTGAATGTAGTCGCGATACAGCAGCGTATGCACGCGGCGGCACTCGCGCGCGATCATGCCCAGGTACTCGCCGACTCCGCCCTGCAGCACGTCCGCTATCTCAACAAACTGGAGCGCGGCCTGGAGGCGCCCGGCGACCCGCACCAGCTCCTGCGGCGCGAGCCGGCCGCTCTCGCCTTCGAGGGCGAGCAGCGCCTCGCGCAGACGGTCCACCGAGTAGCGCACCGCATGCGGAAAATCCTTGTTGAGCAGCAGGAACTCAAGAATCTGCGACTCGCTCAGGTCAGCGGTGTACACGTTGCAGTAAGCCTCAAACGCGGTGCAGCAGCGGAGCAGGCCGATCCACTCAAGGAACTGGTGGCTGCCCACATGCATCTCGTTCTGCGTTGAGCCGCCAAGCTCATTGACGGCAAGCAGCGTGGCAATGGCGCCGGTGCGCTCGATCGACCGGCCCACCTGGATGAACAACCAGCCCTCGCCGTGGCTCATGGTGGTGTCGGTCACGCCCTGGAAAAGATGCAGCCCGTCGAGCACGGCTGACAGAAACTCCTCGGGCGGCGTCGCGCGGATCGACTCCGGGTCTTCCGTCACCAGGTGGTACAGGCGGTTGAGCTGGAGCCACTGCTCGGAGGAGATCTCCTCGCGGACCTGCCGGGCGTTTTCACGCGCAACCGCGATGCAGCTCTTTACCGAGGCGCCGTGGCGCTCATCGTGCGTCAAGGTTTGCACAAGCGCGTGCGAGTCGCCCTGCCAATCCTCGGCATTACTGCCAAGCGCCAGCAGCAGGCGCCGCCAGCGCGCGCCCTCGCTCGTGTTCGAGGGGTCTAGCGTCATGGAAAAGTTCACGTCGAGCATGCGCACGGTGTGCTCGGCGCGCTCGAGATAGCGGCTCATCCAGTACAGACTGTCGGCAACGCGCGATAGCATCGCATCTCCTCCTTCTGAGTAGTATGGTTTTGGAAGCGATTAACTCTGAACGCTAGACATGCACTTCATAGTCAGATTTCGCGCTTTAACTTTTACAGTTTTTGACGAGCCTCTTCGCCGCGAGCTCCACATAAGCGACCCAATCAGGAGAATGGTCACTTCGAGCCTTGGAAATCGTAAGAGCCTCCATGGCAATGGAACATTCTTCCTGAACTAGCACCTCAATTGCTAAACCCCATAGCTCAGGTTCTTCTTCGCTTGCTAAATTCGTCAGAACACCAAGGATGGTGTCTCGGTCTGCGTCCTCAAATCGCTGGATCCAACATCTGACAGCAGTCACTTCGGCGTAACCGCCATCTCCATAGCTGTTGAACTCGGAGTGGATCCCACGGAGATGATTGGTGATGCTCGACCGATCCTCAGCTTCCAAGTAACCTCCGTGAATGAAATCCGCTTTCTTCCAAGTCTAATCAATGTATGCGGCATGACTCACTTATGCGTCCAGCACCCAGGTATCCTTGCTGCCGCCGCCCTGTGACGAGTTCACCACGAGCGAGCCTTTGCGCAGTGCGACGCGCGTCAACCCGCCGGGCACAACTGTTACTTTATCCCCGTACAAAATATAAGGCCGCAGATCCACGTGGCGCGGCTCGATAC
>CAXUDF010000052.1:2963-20048 GCA_964249695.1 uncultured Acidobacteriaceae bacterium | reverse complement strand
GGCGGCGCGGCGCTCTCCATCCGCCACATCACCGGGATGCCGATCAAGTTCATCGGCACAGGCGAGCGCTCCGACGCGTTTGAGGCCTTCCACCCGGACCGCATCGTCAGCCGGCTGCTGGGCATGGGCGACATGATGTCGCTGATCGAGCGCGCCGAGTCGACGCTTGACCAGAAAAAGTCGGAAGAGTTCGCAAAAAAAGCGCTTTCCGGCGACGGCTTTTCGCTCGAAGACTTTCGCGATCAGCTGCGGCAGATTCGCAAAATGGGCTCGCTCAAAAGCATCATCAAGATGCTGCCCTCGGTCGGCCCGTTCCAGGGCATCCAGCAAATGGCTGACCAGGTCGACGAGAAGCAGTTCGTGCGGCTGGAAGCGATGATCAACTCGATGACAAAAAAAGAGCGCAACAACCATGAGATCATCTCAGGCTCGCGCCGAAAGCGCATCGCCGACGGCTCCGGCACCAGCGTGCAGGAAGTAAACCAGCTGCTGAAGCAGTACGCGCAGATGCGCAAGATGTTCAAGGGCATGGGCAAAGGCGGCGGCGCGATGCAGCGCCGCGCCATGAGCATGATGGGCGGGATGAAAGGCATGGGCCGGTAACGGCCCATGCCTTTCATGAAGACCGCCTGCGCGGCTTGCGGTCACTTCGTGACGAGTGCTCGTGGGGTGACAGTGCGGGGTGTTGCGGCCGTCGCGATGCTCCGGTCCGGCTTTTAGAAAGACCCGCCACGAAGTGGCCGCCTCCCGCGTAGGGGGTCTTGTTTTTTCGGAGAAAAATGGCTTCCCTACAGGACCATCTCGATAACATCACCGAGCAGACGCGCCGCCTGGTGCAGCCCGAGCGCCTTGCCCCAAGCGAGCGCGCCGTCGCCGAACTCTTCGCCACGGGCATCGAGGACCGCATCCTGCCCGTGGGTGCCCAGGCGCCGGCGTTTGCGCTGGCGGACGGCAGCGGCAAGCTCGTGCGCTCGGCCGATCTGCTCGCGCTCGGGCCGCTGGTCCTCAACTTCTTTCGCGGCCGCTGGTGTTCCTACTGCGTCAACGAGCTCGAAGCCTGGCGCGAGATGTACGCCTCGGTGCGGGAGCATCATGCGCTGCTGGCGGCGGTCTCTCCGCAGACCGAACGCCAGAACGGCTTCGCGGCGGAGCAGCATGGGCTGCCCTTCCCCGTGCTTGCGGACCCGGGCGCCGCGGTAGCCGAACAGTTCGGCCTGGTCTACGCGGTTCCCGAGTACCTCCAGCGCTACTATCGCTCGATCCTGGTCAACATCCCGTTTATGAACGGCGAGCCGAGCTACCGGCTGCCCATCCCGGCCACCTACGTCCTCGCGCAGGACGGTACGGTGCTCTTCGCGCGGGCCTACGCCGACTTTCGTGTGCGGCCTGAGCCGGAAGACGCTCTCGCCGCTGTGCCTCGTTAGCTGGCCAGCCGACCCCTGCACGCTTTATAAAGGCTTCGAATGCAACGGAGCCTGCCGATGAAGCCCATCCCCGACCTGCCCACACTGCTGCACCGCCGAGCTCTGCTGCAACTGGCTGCGGGCAGCATCGGCCTCGCGGCGACAGCTGCCGGCCAGGGTGTCACGGGCCGTCCAGCCTCAGCTGGATTGCAGCCGTTCTCGCCCGGCACACCAGCGCAAGGCTGGCTCAACGTGCGCGAGCACGGTGCCGCCGGCGACGGCAAGCGGCTTGACTCGCCGGCTATCAATGAGGCCATCGCCGCGGTAGCCCGCGCGGGCGGCGGCACGGTCTACTTCCCTGCCGGCGTGTACCGCTGCTACTCGCTGCGTCTGGCCAGCTATGTCTCGCTGTATCTCGACCAGGGCGCGACCATTCTCGCCGCCGAAACGCCGCTTGCCGGCACCACCAGCGGCGGCTACGACGCGGCCGAGCCGCAAGGCGCCTCCTTCGAGGCCTACCAGGACTACGGCCACAACCACTGGCGTAATTCGCTGCTTTGGGGCGAAGGTCTGCACGACCTGTCCATCCTTGGCCCCGGGCTGATCTGGGGCAAAGGGCTGAGCCGCGGCCATGACGACGACACCGACCTCCCCGACACGACGAAGCCCGGCGTCGGCAACAAGGCCATCGCGCTCAAGAACTGCCGCAACGTCACGCTGCGCGATTTCTCCATCCTGCAGGGCGGCTGGTTCGGCATTCTTGCGACCGGCGTCGACAACCTGACGATCGACAACCTGCGCATCGACACCAATCGCGATGGCATGGACCTGGACTGCTGCCGCAACGCGCGCGTGTCCAACTGCACGGTCAACTCGCCCTGGGACGACGGCATTTGCCCGAAGAGCAGCTTCGCGCTCGGCTATGCGCGCCCGACGGAGAACGTGACGATCACCAACTGCTACGTGACCGGCGGCTATGAGCTGGGCTCGGTGCTCGATGGCAGCTGGCGGCCGATGCCTGCCTCGTTCGCGAACTATCGCACAGGCCGCATCAAGTGTGGAACGGAGTCAAACGGCGGCTTCCTCAACATCACTGTGTCCAACTGCGTGTTTGAGAGCTCGCGCGGCCTTGCGCTTGAGGCAGTCGACGGGGCCCGCTGCGAGGACATCACCTTTACCGGCGTAGCCATGCGCAACATCGCGCAAGCGCCCTTGTTTCTGCGCCTGGGCCGCCGCATGCGCGGGCCCGCGGGTGTACCGGTCGGGACCATGAAGCGGATCCTGCTGAGCAACATCACCTGCTCGGGCGCATCCACGCTGCCGTCTATTCTGAGTGGCGTGCCCGGGTACCCGGTGGAAGACGTGCAGATCAGCAACATGCTCGTACGGCAGGCAGGCGGCGGATCCGCCGAACTTGCCGCC
Source organism: uncultured Acidobacteriaceae bacterium (assembly GCA_964249695.1). Taxonomy (GTDB): domain Bacteria; phylum Acidobacteriota; class Terriglobia; order Terriglobales; family Acidobacteriaceae; genus EB88. The sequence continues at coordinate 17,223 of CAXUDF010000052.1, read as the reverse complement.
CGCGTGCCGCCCGAGAACGAGAACAGCTACCCGGAGCCGTCCATGTTTGGAGACCTGCCGGCCACCGGTCTGTTTTGCCGCCACGTCCGCAATCTGCAGGTTTCGCACTTCGAGGTGCAGACTGAAGCGTCCGACGCGCGCCCGGCCTTCTGGCTGGCCGATGTGGACGGCGCGGACTTCGACCGGGTACGCGCGCCGCATGGAATCAACGCGCTATTTTCTCTCCACGATGTTGCGGACCTGCGAATCTCCGGCAGCCGAGGCGTACCCGATACCCAGGAAACGGGTAGGGTCAGCAAGCAAATCTAGTCTGTCCAAGCACGCCGCTAGTTTCGGCAGGTCAACTCAGGCTGACGCCTCCGGACTTGCTGCAAACACCGCAGGCGCTTTAACGCTGCGGCCCGCACGCCCGAACTCGCGGCGAAAGTGCCGCGACAAGTGGCGCGTCGTCCACTTGGCACCGACCGCGAAGCGCTGCGCCGGGCCGAAACAGTTGGCCGAAGCAAGCCCGATCATGTGCAGCCCCGGGACGCTGGTCTGGAAGGTCGGCCCCAGCACGGGCGTACCCTCCGCGGTCCGAATTGCCGCCGTGAGCGCCGGGTCCATGAACTTGAGAGCCGCTAAATTCGGCTTGTAGCCAGTCGCCGCGATCACGTGGTCCGCGACAAAGGTCTGGGACGGCGCGTCAGGCTGGTCGTAGCGGACGTGCACCTTGCCTTCGCGCCAGGCAACGTCTTGAATCTGCGCGCTCATGTGCATCGGGATGCGCCCTTCCACCTTCTCGCGCATAAACCAGCCCGGGATCGGCCCGAGATGCCGGCGCACCACGCGATGGCGAAAGCGCTGCGGCAGCGCGCGAAACAGGAGCGGCGCGTCCACACAAATCACGTACTCCCAGCCCACACCGAGCCCCGAGCGCGGGTAGAGGATGCGCCGCTTCAAAGGACGCGGATCCATCTCCGGGGTATAGAAGCCGATCTTGGGCCGGCGGCCCATGATGTGCACGTCCGCGCCGGCATCGGCAAGTGACGCCGCCAGATCGACCGCCGACGCCCCGGCACCGACCACCAGTACGCGCTTGCCGTTGAATTTGTCGACGTCGCCGTGTGCGTAGCTGTGCGTCACTGCTTCCGGCGGCAAGCCCTGCAGCTGCGGCGGCAGAAAGCCGAAGTGCGTAATGCCCACCGCGAGCACAACCCGCCTTACCGTGAACTCCTCGCCCGCGGCAGTCTGCAACCGGAAGCCGTCGCCCTGCTTTTCAAGGCGGGTGATGTCGACTGTCTCAAGCTGGGGCACCATGCGGCGCTGGAACTCAAGCCCGTACGCGACAAAGGTATCGAGCGGGATCGGCATGCCGGAGCGCTTATAAGGCAGCCCCTGCTCCCGGCAATAGTCCTCCAGCGTAAAGCGGCGCTCGGGGTCGTACAAAGTGGACGCGTACCCGTCGGATTTGAGGCACATGCCTTTGGGCATATTGCTCTGCCAGCTCTGCATAGGGCGCCCAAAGATGCGGTGCCCAATTCCGCCGTGCTGCAGATGCGCTCCGAGAGAAAGTCCATAAGGCCCGGCACCGACAATCGCTACATCTGTTTTTTGATTCTGCATGTCTATGTCTTCATCGACCTATGTGGGAATAGCGCGAGTATAACTGCGTCATTTTTACGCGCGCTGGGAAATATGTGGTAACACTTACTCAAGAGTGCAGGGTAATCTGATCCTGCTCTTCTAGACTCGCGAAGTCAGGAGGACCTCACCTCCGACAGAAAGTAGCGTGTATGCAAACTCCTTCGGTGCTTGTCATCACGACACAGACCTGGCTCCAGGTCACACGGCTTGCCATGCGTTTCTGTGAGTACGGCTGCAAAGTATCGGTCATCTGTCCCGGAGAAAGTCACTTAACGTACGCCCCTTATTTGGCGCAGCGATTTCGCTTTCGATTGACCGACTCACTCGGCGCGTTGCGGCACGCCATCCTTGCTTCCCGTGCAGACTATGTCCTGCCGACCGATGATATGTCCGTCTGGTTCCTCCATGAGCTTGCGGAGCAAACTCCTGCGCTCCGTCCGGTCATTGAGCGCTCTCTCGGCAACCGAGGCTCCTATGCGTTACTCCGCTCACGGCTCCAGCTGCTTCGCCTGGCGCGTACGCTTGGCATCGCGGTGCCCGAAACAGAGCCGGTTCACTCGGCCGAGCAGCTTGACCGCTGGGAGCGCGAGCATCGCTTTCCGTGTGTCCTAAAAAAGGACGGTACGTGGGGAGGCCGCGGCGTTCAGGTAGCCGGAAACGCCGAGCAGGCACGCCAGGCACTCACGGCGCTTACCGCGGAGGCGACCCGAACAGAGCGGGCGATGCAGTGGCTGCGCATCGGCGACGCATCGGTCTTTACGCGGCTGCGCTGCCTCCAAAACCCGGAGCTGACCGCACAGTCATTTGTCAGCGGCGTACCGGCCAACGCTATGTTTGCTTGTGCGGAGGGCCGCATCCTGGGCGAGGTGCAGGCCCGGGTGATTGCGTCTGAGGGTAAACGGGGGCCGGCGCTCGTCATCCACCTCATAGACGACGCGAGAATCTCGCACGCCGGGGCCGCCCTGGCCAAGGCGCTTCAACTTTCCGGCTTTTTCGGCCTCGACTTTATGCTCGACGGCGAAACCGGTGAGCCGCTGCTCATCGAGCTCAACCCGCGATCCACGCAGCTGGGGCACGTCGCTCTAGCAAACCAGCCGGACCTGGCCGGCCGCCTGTGGGCGCACTGGACCGGCAGTCCACTGCCGCCGTGCGGCGGCCCTGAGCTGGGCCAAACCATCTGCTTCTACCCGAAAGGCGAGCAGCTTACGCGTGAAACGGCCAGCGTGCCCGGCTCCCGGCCGGATGTGGCCGGCAACGAGGCTCACATGGTCTCCACGCTGCTTGCCGGAAATCCGGCGCTCGGTTCCCGCATACGCGGCCGCCTGTGGCGCACCATGGCCCGGCTCAAAGGCTCGCTCCGCAACGAGGCGCAGTCACAGGCCTACTTCTACCAAAACGCGCAGGCTGCCCTTGATTGTGCCGGCGAAGCAGCCGCGCGTCCGCCGGCGGAGCCTGCGCTGCGCGGCGAAGCCATCTCTGTCTCATCCATCTCAAACATCGCAATCTGACCCGCTGGCAGCGGCGCGCTGCAACGGGGATTACGGCTTCCTAACACCTTCTCTACGGACTTTCTACTGCTGCATCATTTCCCCTAAGTCCGGGAGATATGCGCATGGGTACCGCCGGCCACTCGTTTCTTCGCATCCTGCGGCAGGCCGCTTTTCTCGCGCCTAAGCCTGCCCAATCCTGCGAGGTACACGCTCCGTCACGAGCCATCCTGAGCGCAAGGCGTCCGAGCGCCGGCAGCGCCTGCCTGGTCGCGCCCGACCGAGTGCCCGACCCTGCTTCAAAAGCCACTGCCACCCATGATCTTTTGCCTACGCTCGGCGATGACTCGCCGGGCCGTACCTGTGTAACTTTCTGGAGGATCTTCCTTGTTCAGCCCTGCACGTAAACCAAGTCGTCCTTACCTGATCCCGGCATTGATGTGCTCCCTTGCTACCGGAACGCTTGCTCATGCAAGCAGCCCAAGCGCCGCTTCACCCCTGGCTGGCACCTACGCCGGCTCCTACGCAAGTCTTCATGGCGTTGCGTGGCGCGCTGAAGGCATTCCGGCGCTCGGCACCGAGATCGTGATCCATAATCTTGATGCAAACACGCGCACCGGCGTGATTACAGACGGAACAGGCCGCTTCGCTGCGGCGAACCTCCCGACCGGCCGCTATGAGCTGACCGCAATCGGTGCCGATGCGAGCGCACCGCCCATGGCGCTGGACCTGCCGGCGGCCCGCGATACCTATGTCGAACTAGCGCTGCAGCAAACACCAGAGCGCACGCCGAACGCAGCTGCGCCGCCGCAGGCCGTGCCTGGGCGGGGCTTTTGGACCAGGCTGGGCCATGCCTACCTGGATGACTGGTCGCCGCCAACGCCGACCAGCGACGCAACCCCTGCACCCGCGCCGGAACGCCGCGGCTATCCGGCTCCGCTCAACTCGCCGCCATTCCCTTCGGCCGACTGGCCCATCGGCGGCACCGTAGTGATTGGCGCGCCGGATTACCAGACCTATCCGTTGATGACTGCGCTGGAAAAGCCGAACAGCCGCATCAAGGTCTATGGCTGGTTCGACATCGGCGGCAATGCCAGCACATCGAATAAGGGCAAGTACGCCAATAATGAGGCCGCCTACGACATCATTCCCAATTCAATACAACTCGATCAGGCAGTGTTGTACATCGAGCGGCTGCCGAACACGGTGCAGACCGATCACGTCGATTGGGGGTTTCGCTTCTCCAATCTCTACGGGCTTGACTACCGCTACACCACGGCCAAGGGCGTTTTTAGCCAGCAGCTGCTCTCCTACCAAAGCGGGCAGACCTATGGCTACGATCCAGTCATGTACTACTTCGATATCTATCTGCCCCATATCGGCAAGGGTTCCGATTTGCGCATCGGTCGGTACATCTCGCTGCCCGACATCGAAGCACAGCTGGCCCCGAATAACTACACCTACAGCCACTCCATCCTTTACACCTATGATTGCTACACCCAGCACGGCATCAATCTAACGACCAAGCTGAGCGATCACTGGACGGTGCAGGCGGGCGTTTCCGCCGGCTGCGAAACAGCACCGTGGACCAAGGGAGCGAAGCTGACCGGCGACGCGACCGTGAGTTACACCTGGCACAACGGCGGTGACAATCTATATTTCGCCGCGAACTCGTTGAACTCCGCAAAATACTCCTATAACAACGTGTCAGGGTACTACCTGACCTACTATCACAAGATCAACGCCACCTGGCACACAGACACAGAAGGCTGGTACCAATACGAGAGCAAGGTACCGAACAATAACTACACCGCAGGGCCGATTACTTCGCCTGCTCCGATCACGGGAGCGAATGGAGCCTACTGCAATCCGAGTGCCTCGCACTGCTTCGCACCCGACTATGCCATCGTGAACTACATCGAGCATGAATTCAATAATCATCACTCGTCCTTCACGATCCGCAACGAGATGGTGAACGACTTGAAGGGACAGCGCACCGGGACGCCCACGGTTTACTCGGAGCACCTGTTCGGCTTTAACTTCTGGGTCGGCAGCACCATCACCTTCCGTCCGGAAGTACGCTTTGAACATGCATACGACAAAGCCGCTTACGACAGCCCGTATCTCGGGTCGCCTACCAAAAAGAGCCAGGGCACCCTGGCAGGCGATCTGATCTACCACTTCTAATCCCTTACAGCCAGGCGGCCCTCTGCCTGGCTTTTCTTCTTCAAGTGCAGGCATCCCGCCGCGCAGGGGCATCGCGCCCTTGCTCTCGGCGGCCACGCTCAGGGCTGCCCGGCAGCGCATCCCTATAATCGAGGGAGAGGCTCCGACGGACCGTTACCCCTCGGCGAACTCACACCTGCGTCTCCCTGCGCATGGGAGGGAAACTATTTCACCTGTACAAGCGTCTCCCCACCTCCAGACGGTGCCGCGCCTCTCTCGTAGGACAGGGGACGTGCAATCTGCCCCTGCTCTTCCAGGTACATCGCTTTCATGATGATTGTTCGAGACGTATTTCTCGGGATTGCTGCCATCCCGTTCATCTACTACGCCGTTTCCATCTTTAGCTGCGTCCGCTTTTTCGCGGCATCGAAGCACCCGGCGAAGAGTGCGACCGCATTCATGCCGCCGGTCAGCCACCTGAAGCCGGTGCGCGGCCTGGATCCGAATGCCTATGAGAACTTCGCGAGCTTCTGCCGGCAAGACTACCCCGAATACGAGGTGCTGTTCTGCGTCGGCGACACCAGCGACCCGGTGCTGCCGGTACTGCAGCGGCTTGTCCGCGACTTCCCGGACCGGCAGATCCGCATTCTGATCGGGTCAGGCCGGCAGGCGACCAACGACAAGGTCGCCAAGCTTGCCCGGATGGCGCAGGAAGCCTCATACGAGCACCTCATCATCAGCGACAGCGACGTCCGGGTCGAGCCGGGGTATTCACGCGAACTGATGGCGCCGCTTGCCGATGAAAAAGTTGGCGCGGCCACCTGCCTTTACGTCCCTACGGAGTCGAATGGCGGCATCCAGCACCTGCAAAACATGGGCATGGTGTCCGACTTCTACCCCAGCATCCTGATTGCGAAGGTACTGGACGGGGTTAAATTCGCGCTTGGCCCCACCATCAGCACGACCCGTACCCGTTTGCGCGGCTTTGGCGGGTACGAGGCGATTGAGAACCGCCCCGCGGACGATCTGCTGGTGGGCCGACTCATCGCCGAGCAGGGCTACGAGGTGGCTCTGCTCAACTACGCCGTGGCGACTGTGCCTGACTACCAATCGTTCGGCGAGCTTTTCCATAAGCGCCTGCGCTGGATTACGGTCATGCGCCACATGCGGCCCTGGGGGCATCTCGGCCTGATTTTTACCTTCGGGCTGCCCTGGGCGCTGCTTGCAATCGCCCTGCTGCCCACCCCTGCCGTCGTTGCATGGTACGGGGGCATGTATCTGCTGGTGAGGTTTGCCATGACGCTGCTGGTCGGCTCCTGGGGGCTCAGGCAGCCGGCAGTGTGGACCAAGCTGGCCTGGGTGCCCGTGTGGGACGCCATGGCCTGGTCTATCTGGCTGATCAGCTTCACGCGCCGCTCCATCCGCTGGCGCGGCCAGGACTATCTGATTCGCAAGGGCGAACTGGTTCCAGCGTCGCCGACCATGCCCGGGTCCAAGCCACAGGCCGACCTGCTGCCGTAGCGCGTCGGGGTACGCATCACACTCGGCCGTACCGACGACACGTAAGAGGCGTTCAATAAGTGAAACGCGTCATTCCAAGCGCAGCGAAGGACCTGCTTCGACGCGAGCGCGCCAAAGCAGGTCCTTCATCGCTTCGCTCCTCAGGATGACGCTTTTCCGCCGAAGCGGAAAGTATCCAAGCTGCCGCTAAACAGTCTCTTTCACAAACAGCGGCTGCCCGGTCCTGCCGAACGCCGTGCCGCGCTCGTTCTTTGTGCTGCGCCAGTTCACCTGCGGCGCAAACAGCGCTGGGTCGATGCGGTCCCTGTAGCGCAGCGCGATGTTGATCAACGAATCAACCAGCGAGTCTGAAAGCTTGTGCGGCTCCAGGCCCAGGTCTTCAAGCTTCGAGTGCTTGGCGTTGTAGTAGTGCGCCTCGGCTTCCACGCGCGGATCAGGCAGGTGGTCGATCTCAACCTTCAGCCCCATCTTGCCGGCGACCGCCTTCACGTTGTCCGCCAGCTCCTGCACGGAGAATTGCTCGGTGAACTGGTTGAACACGCGGAACTCCCCGGCCTTCGCGGGGTTCAGGCAAGCCAGCTCCACGCAGCGTACGGTGTCGCGTATATCAAGGAAGCCGCGCGTCTGGCCGCCGCGGCCGTACACGGTCAAAGGAACGCCGATCGCCGCCTGCGCGCAGAAACGATTCAACACCGTACCGAAAACTTCGTCGTAGTCGAAGCGATTGATCAGCGCTTCGTCCATCATTACTTCGTCAGTTACGGTCCCGTACACAACGCCCTGGTTAAGGTCGGTGGCGCGCAGGCCCCAGATCTTGCAGGTGAACATGATGTTGTGTGAGTCGTGCACCTTGGACAAGTGATAAAACGAGCCTGGCTGCTTCGGGAACGGCAGCGTGTCGGTGCGGCCGTTGTGCTCGATGGTGATGAAGCCTTCTTCAATGTCGATGTTCGGCGTGCCGTACTCGCCCATGGTCCCGAGCTTGACAATATGGCACTCCGGCGCGAGCTCGCGGATGGCGAACAGCAGGTTCAGCGTGCCGACCACATTGTTGACCTGCGTATACACGGCATGCTTCAGGTCGATCATGGAGTACGGCGCGGAGCGCTGCTCGGCGAAGTGCACGATCGCTTCCGGCTTAAAGGTCTTGATGGTCGAGGAGAGGAAATCGAAGTCAGCGACGTCGCCTACAAAAGCCTGGATCGTCTTGCCGGTGAGCTGCTGCCACACCTGCAAACGCTCGGCCAGCGGGCGAATGGGAGTGAGGGTTTGCGCGCCCAGCTCGAAGTCCCACTGCCTGCGAACAAAATTGTCGATGATCGCGACCGAGTGGCCCCGGTTTGCAAGATGCAGGGCGGTGGCCCAACCGCAGTACCCGTCGCCGCCAAGAACAGCAATCCTCATGTTTCCTCCAAAAATCGACTTACAAAACGTGTTTCGGTGCTTCTATCAACGTGCGGCTCGGGTTGAAAGTTGCGTTGGCCCGGAAGAACGAAGTCAATGAGCTGCGAGAGCTCGGCTGACGAGGCTACCGGAAAGAATCGGCGCTGCGCGCTGCCCCACCAGCAAACACCTGGCCCTTGTGCGCGGCATCGGCCGCGGCAGACTGCACTTTCCAGCGCTTCATCCAGAGAAAGAGCATCGCGAGACCCCACAGGTGGTAGCCGATGTTGATCTTCCGTGCCATGTGCTGCTGTGTGTAGGCGCGCAGCGCTTCGAAGTCAAAAATCGTAGAGTGTTCCTCTTCCGCCTCATCCAGTATAGACAGCAGGGCAGCCCGCAGCGGGCCGCGGAACCACTCGTGCGCGGGTATGTCAAAGCCGATTTTCTTGCGCCGCACGATCGGCGCAGGCAGGCGCGGGGCCATCAGCTGCTTCAGCAGATACTTCTGGCGGCTGCCGCGCACCTTCAGGTCTGCGGGCAGGCGCGCAGCAAACTCTACGATCCGATGATCCAGAAACGGCGGCCGCACCTCCACCGAGTGCGCCATGCTCATCCGGTCCGATTTCACAAGGATGTCATCGGGCAGATAGTACTGCTGATCAAACTCGAGAAAGGGGCCGAGGCCGTCGCCAGGCAAAGCTGCCCGCAACCCCGCTAGCAGCGTGGGCAGCGCACCCGGCAGCGTCACACGCATCAGTTTTGCCTTTTCCGCGTCAGAGAAGGTCCCGTTCCAGTGCACATGCGCCCGCTCCGCCGGCATCAGGCTGCCCTCCAGCAGGCGCTTTGCTTTGTACTCGAAGCCGATCTTCTCCTTCGACACCGGCCAGGATCCAAGGCCCCGTAGAGCCAGCGCGCGTGCGCCCGCGGGCACGTGCTGCACCTGCGCCGCGATCTGATTCGCGCGATAGGTAAGATATCCGCCAAAGATTTCATCGGCGCCTTCGCCGCTGAACGCAACCGTGCAGTGCCGCTTGCAGAGCTTCGACAAAAACCAGACCGGCAACGCCCCGGAGTCCGCGCTCGGCTCGTCCGAGTAGTACGCGATCTCCTCCATGGCACCTTCAAGATCCTGCTCCGGGTTCAGGTCAAGCTGCTCATGCTCAGTGCCGTAATGCTTAACCACTTGCTGAATGTAGGCGGATTCGTCGAAGCTGTGGCCCGCGAACGCAATCGAAAACGTCCGCAGGCGGGCGCTCGTGGCCTGCGCCGCGTAGTGCAGAATCGTCGACGAGTCCACGCCGCCGCTCAACCACACGCCCAGCGGCACGTCGGACATCATGTGCTCGCGTACGGACTGCTCGAGCAAGCCGTCCAGCTCGGCTTTTGCGTCGTCGAGCGAAATAGCACACGGCTCGATCGCCGGCACCTGCCAGTAGCTCTCGCTTTCGGTCTGCCCGTCCTGCCAGCTGAGCCAGTGGCCCGGCGGCAGCTTTTTGACGCCGTCAATCAGGGTCCAGGGGCTCGGGACGTAGTTCATCGAGAGGTAACAGTCCAGTCCCTCCAGGCTTAAGCGCCGATCGACCTCCGGGTGGATGAGAATACCCTTCAGCTCGGAGGCAAACAGCAGGTCCTCACCCTTTTCAGCGATGTAAAGCGGCTTGATCCCCAGGCGGTCCCGCGCCAGAACCAGGCGCCGGCGCGACTCGGTCCAGATGGCAGCGGCAAACATGCCGCGAAGCCGCTCAAAACAGTCCGTATCCCACGCGAGAAAGGCCTGCAGCACCGTTTCCGTATCGCACTGGCTTTCAAAGCGATGGCCGAGTGCTTCCAGCTCACGGCGCACCTCGAGATGGTTGTAGATTTCGCCGTTGAAAACGATGACCGAATCCCGATCCTCGGAGTAGATCGGCTGATCGCCCCCGGCAAGGTCAATGATCTTAAGCCGGGCGCCGCCCAGAGAGCACGAACGCGAGCGAAAGACCCCTTGCTGGTCAGGACCGCGATGCAGCAGGGTGTGCGTCGCTTTCACGATCCGGTCGGGTTCAGGGCGCCAGCCCTTAGCTGTAAATCCAACGATGCCGCACAAACGCTCCGCCTCTTTCTGCTCCGCTCCGCTGCTTCCGGGGTCCCACCTGGGTAGCCTGGGTCAGGGAGCCTCCATCGCTTTGGTGATCGCTGGCCTTTTTGGGAGAAGCCCGCGGCCTAAGTGTTCAATAAAACCGTGGCTCCCCGTGCTCGCCCTTGGTCGAGCGTAACAGCAGACCGGTGGCGCTGCAGTCGCGCCTGCGGCAACAAGCCCGCGAAGCATTGGACGCATGAAGCGCCAGGAGAGTCGGAGCCACAGCCTGTAAACTGGGCGAATGTTGCCGCGCGTACTTTTCGACGGCTGGGTGCGCATCGGCTGGACTCGCGTCGGCCACAACCGATGACGACTCCGTCGCTTCGCCTTAAGACCTACCTCATGATCGCAGTGATGATAGTTGCCGGCCCGCTCGGCAACGTGCTGCTTGGCAAAGGCATGAAGCAGGCCGGTACGCCTGTGATCTGGCCGCCTGCCGCACTGCTGCACACCGCACAACACATCCTCGCGTCCCCTTCAATCTGGCTCGGCATCGCTTCGCTCATTACGTTTTTCGTAGCGTACATGCTGGCCCTGTCCTGGGCCGATTACAGCTTTGTCCAGCCGGCGTCGTCACTTGCCTACGGCGTCGTCGCCCTGCTCAGCTTTCTGCTGCTTGGCGAGCGGGTCTCGCCGCTGCGCTGGGCGGGCATCGCTGTGATCTGCCTCGGCGTTTTCGTGGTGGGGCGCACGGCCCACCGCACGACCGACGGCAGCATGGCGCACAACCCCAAGCCCACACCCAAGCGCGAAGCGAGCCAGGTGTAGCGTGCGCAACTTTATCCTGTTTGCGCTGATCGTTGTGGCCGGTACCGGCGGTGAGCTGTGCGTCTCCCGCGCCATGAAGGAGACCGGCGAGGCGCAGGGCTTCCATCCCGCGCAGCTGGCAGCGTTTATCCTGCGCGCGCTCCGAGTGCCGTGGATGTGGGCCGGCGTCGCGATGATGGCGCTCGCCTTTTTCGCGCTTCTGGGCGCGCTTTCGTTCTTCAACGTGAGCTTCGTGGTCCCGGTCACCGCGCTAAGCTACGTGGCCGGCGCGCTGGGCGGGGTCACCTTTCTGCGGGAGCAGGTCAGCCCGCAGCGCTGGCTCGGTGTGGCGCTGGTTGCGGTCGGGGTGACACTGGTGTTCCTCGGCAAAAGCTGATCAGGCGCGTGGGATCGACGCGCTTGCCGTTGTTCGCGGCGCTCGATAGTGCAGGCTTGCGTGCTGCGGACTTGGGTGCAGCACCTTTGACGGCCGCCCGGTCGCGCGCATGCGTGCGTCGGCGTCGGCCCAAGAGGGAAGGACGGATGGAAGCATGCCCCCCTGCTGCGTCCAATGTGCGACGGAAGCCTCGTCACACCAGTGCATCAGGTGCGTCATGGCCGCTTTATGCGCGCCCGCAACGATGTAGGCACGCATACTCTCCTGCGTATCCCAGGCAGTCAACGTCCAGAAAGTCCAGTAGCGGTCGGCCAACAATGCGCCGGTCTCAAATCCAGGCGCCTGCCGAACCTGCCTGATTGAGCGAAACGTGTAAAGCACGAACAAGGGCAGAAAGCGGAAAGACCGAACACGGAGACGCGTCACACTGATGAAGGCCATGATCGACTCGAAGGTAGTACGTCACACTCATGATGAGAATGTGCGCCGTAAATTGGTAGCTGCCATTACGCCCAGAGACTCGATGCGAAGGAGGAAAGGATCCGTCTACTGCGCATCTGCCCGGCGTGATGTATGGGATAAAAGGATTGGTTGCGGGGGCTGGATTTGAACCAGCGACCTTTGGGTTATGAGCCCAACGAGCTACCGGACTGCTCCACCCCGCTTTTTGATACTAACAATCCGGCCCGGCAGGGTCAACCTGAGCAGGCTTGGCGACGAACTCACCGGGCCGCCGTGAGCGCGGGTCCGCCCGCCACCGGCAGTGTCAGCTTCGACGGGTGGTCTGTCGAGAAGAAGATCCGCTGCGTGGCAGCCTGATAGTCCTGCGGCTGCGCCGTCATGATGTTCGGCACGAACCGCTGCGGATTGCGGTCGTACAAGGGGAACCAGCTGCTTTGCACCTCCACCAGCAGCCGGTGCCCGGGCAAGAATGCGTGGTCCACCCCGTGCAGGCTCCAGGTGTACTCAAGCGGCACATCTGCCTTGATTGGCTGCGGGTTCGTAAAGCCTGCACGATAGCGCCCGCGAAAGATTTCCTCGGCGACCATGAGCTGGTAGCCGGCCATGCGGCCCAGCTTCGGATCGTTCGGGTACTCATCGATCAGCTTCACGATCCAGTCAGCGTCGGTCCCGCTGGTCGCGGCCCACAGGTCAGCCGCTACATCGCCGGTCACGGTGAGGGGTTGCGCAAGCGGCTCCGTGCGCCAGCTCAGCTGGTCGGCACGCCCGGTGGCCGGGCGCTGATCCTCTGCCAGCCACTCAGACCAGTGCGTGCCGGTCGGCGCATAGGTCGCCTCGATTGGCCGGGCGCGGTACGGAATGGGCTTTACCGGGTCAGCCACATATTCGCCCGTGCCCCCGGCATCGTTCGCCGCCGGCTTGCTGAAGCCAAGCGTGCCGCCCGGGCCGAAGTACAAGGCGCGCTCGGTCACGCCCTCGGTCGGAGGCCATGCGCTGTAGTGCATCCAGCGGTTCGCCCCAGTTTGGAAGGACGTGACGTTTGCAGCCTCCAGCGGTTCGCCCTTGAGGTAGTGCGCAAAGAAGGGCGCCTCGACCTCGCGCTGGAACGTAGTGCCGGTAGCGGAACCCCAGTCGAGTGCACCGAGCGAAGCCGCGGGCCCGCGCCACTCGCCATGCTTCCAGGGGCCCAGCGCCAGCCGCACCTCACCGGTGGTATCGGCGGCGTGCAGCACCCGGTACTCTTCCTGCGGCCCCCACATGTCCTCCTGGTCCCAATAGCCGCCTACTTCCAGCATCGGCACCTGCGGCGTGTGCAGATGGTCCTCTACCGCACGCGCCTGCCAGTAGCTGTCGTAGGCCGGGTGGGCGATGAAGGCTTCCCATGTCGGCAGCTGCGGCGAGCCTGCGGCGGCCGTATCGCCCCGGAACGAGCCTGCCTTGAGGAAGAAGTCATAGCCATCCACCCCTGGCGGCAGGTTCGAGGTGTCATTTTCTTTCCCGCGCTCCATCTCCAGCGCATAGTCATAGCCGTACGTCTGGCGAAACGCGCCGTTATGGAAGAAGTCATCGCCCTTCCAGACGTCGGTCATGGGGGCCTGCGGGGAGACTGCCTTGACCGCCGGGTGCGGGTCAATGCCGGCCTCCGCAGCCAGAAAGCCCGGGTACGACACGCCCGTGACGCCGACCCGACCATTGTTGCCGGGCACATGCGCCACCAGCCAGGCCACCGTGTCATAGGCGTCCGTGCTCTCGTCCACCTCGCGCGGGTACAGCTTCGGATCGTGATGCGCGGCTAAGGGCCGCATCATGACGAACTGCCCTTCCGAACCGAAGCGGCCGCGTACGTCTTCGATCACGAAGATGTAGCCGGAGCGCTCGAGCTCCCCGTAGGCCGCGGCCAGCCCCTTCGCCGACCACTCTTGCGCGCCGTAGGGCGTGCGGATCAGCACGAGCGGCAGCGGGCCGCCCGCCTGCGCAGGACGCCACACAGAGGCGTGCAGGCGAACGCCATCCCGCATGGGGAGCAAAACTTCCTGGCGGACGTACTCGGGGGTGGACGGCGCTTGCTGGGCGCAAAGCGCGCTTGGGGTACCAGCAATCAGCAGCAGGCCGGCAAGCGCTGTACAGCAGTGTCGATACGGCATGGAAGTACTGTAGCGCGGTGCTGCTCACAGGGGTGAGAAGTTCGCCTGTGTCAGCTTCACGCTCGCCAAGATTGAGGGTGATTCTGAGAGGGCGTGTGCGAAGGTTCCAATAGAAGAGAGCGTCATCCTGAGCGTAGCGAAGGACCTGCTGTTACTCCGCGCGAGCAAAAGCAGGTCCTTCGTCTCTTCGCTCCTCAGGATGACGCCT
>CAXUDF010000052.1:0-2863 GCA_964249695.1 uncultured Acidobacteriaceae bacterium | reverse complement strand
ACTCCGCGCGAGCAAAAGCAGGTCCTTCGTCTCTTCGCTCCTCAGGATGACGCCTCCTTTTGTCCCCTGATCCGAGGCTGAGGCAGCTTGGTCTCGACTAGCCCCGCTAGCTGATCTGCTCCTGCTGGTAGCCGGCCTCGGTCAAGGCCTCGCGGATCTCGGCGATATGGCCAACGCCCCGGGTCTCAAGCGTCACATCGATCGCTGTATTGCCCAGGTTCACGCCGTAATACGCGCGGTCGTACGAGGTTTCCACAATATTTACCCGAGCCTCCGCCAGGATGCGCGTCATGCCGTGCAGTGCGCCGGGCCGGTCGGTCAGGTGAATGCGCAGCCGGGTGCGGCGCCCGTCCTTGACCAGGCCGCGTTCAATCATCATTGAGAGCAGGCTTACGTCGATGTTGCCGCCGCACACCAGCACCGCCGTCCGGTGCGCGCGGCCGCTCCCGGCGAGCGAGGTTTTGCCCTGCAGTACCGCCGCCAGCGCCACCGCACCGGCACCTTCGGCCAGCGTTTTCTCGCTTTCCAGCAGCAGCAGGATCGCCTGCGCAATCTCCTCCTCTTCGACCGTCACAATCTCGTCGACATAGCGCTGCACCATCGGATAGGTCAGCGCACCAGCGCGGCGCACCGCGATGCCATCGGCAATGGTCGCCGCGGGCGGCAGCGTGACCGGTCCGCCCGCCTCGCAGGCGCGCAGCATGGAGGGCAGCCGCTCGGTCTGCACACCGATAACTTTAATTCCCGGCCGGGACTCTTTCACGGCGCAGGCCACACCGCTGATCAAGCCTCCGCCGCCAATCGGGACCACCACCGCCTCAAGCTCCGGCACCTGCTCCAGCAGCTCCAGGCCGAGCGTTCCCTGCCCCGCAATTATCGCCGCGTCGTCAAAAGGGTGCAGGAAGCACATGCCTGTGTCCACGCTCAGGCGAACGGCTTCCGCGTAGGCCTCGTCGTAGTTGGCGCCGTGCAGCAGCACCTCCGCGCCATAGCCGGCGGTCTTTGAAATCTTGTTGAGCGGGGTAGTTTCCGGCATCACGATACGCACGCGCATACCATGCGCGGCTGCGTGGTACGCCACCGCCTGCGCGTGATTGCCGGCGCTGGCCGCGATCACGCCGCGGCTTCGCTCCTCGGCACTCAGGGACAGGATCTTGTTGAGCGCTCCCCGCTCCTTGAACGCGCCGGTACGCTGCAGATTGTCGAGCTTGAGGAAGATGATTTGGCCGGAGAGGGTGGACAGCGCTGCGGAGTGACGCGCTGGCGTGTAAGCAATGCTGCCGCGCGTTCGCTCCGCCGCCTGTTCGATTTCGGCTAGGGTGATGATCAGATCAGTTTGAGGCGCGGAAGGCGGCGCGAGCATGGCACCAGTGTCGCCCGAGCCGCCGTTCCCTGCAAAGATCGCCGGCTAGTCGGCCACGGCCTGCACCACCGCGTGCGGCTCGCCCGGCGCGATGCGGTAGCCGCGAAAACCGTAATAGACGATGAAGATGTAGCAGAGCAGCGGCAGCAGCAGTGAATGGTGAATGCCGAAACGGTCCGCCAGGTAGCCCATCAGCACCGGAATGACAGCGCCACCCACAATGGCCTGCACCAGCAGACCGGAGCCGCGCCCGGTCAGCGGGCCAAGTTCTGCCACCGCGAGCGTGAAGATGGTGGGGAACATGATCGAGTTGAAGATGCCCACGCACAAGATCGTCACCATCGCGAAACGGCCCGTGCCGAGCAGCGAGCAAAGGACCATAAGGCCCGCGCCGACCCCGGCCCAGGCAAGCAGCTTGTGCGCCGCCATGCGCTGCATCACAGCCGAGCCGATAAAGCGCCCTACCATCATGCTTCCCCAAAACAATGCGAGCAGCTTTGAGCCTTTTTCCAGGGGCAGATTGCCGATTGTCGGGTCGTTGAAGTATTTGACCAGGAAGCTGCCAACGCTGACCTCCGCGCCGACATAGATGAAGATGGCGATCGCGCCAAGATACAGATGCGGATGGTTCCAGACGCTGTCCTGCTGGATGTTCAGGTTGGCCGGGCGGTAGTCACGGGTCACCTCGAGACGTGGGAAGCGGTAGAACGCAATCGCCAGCGCAAGCACAGTGACCGCCACGGCGATCGCGAGGTAGGGCAGCTTGATGCTCGCTGCCTGGTGGATGCGGCTGGCGGTAAGAGCCGCGCCCTGCAGAGGCGCTCCGTTGGTGGCAGCCGCAGTCACACCCAGGATAAAGACGCCGCCGATGTACGGCGCTACCGTGTCGCCAAGGGTGTTAAAAGCCTGGGTCAGGTTCAGGCGGCTGGAGGCGGTTTCCGGAGGGCCGAGAATGGTAACGTACGGATTCGCCGCAACCTGAAGCGTCGTGACGCCCGCCGCGAGAACCACCTCCGCGGCGAGAAACAGCCAGTAGGTAGCGATGCTCGCAGCCGGCAGGAAAAGCAGCGCGCCGGCACCCATGGTCAGCAGGCCGATGACCATGGTCCGCTGATAACCGAACAGCTCGATGAGCTTACCGGCAGGCTGCGCGAAGATAAAGTACGAGCCGAAGAACGCGAGCTGGATCAGTGCCGCCTGCACATAGCTCAGGCCGAAGATGCCCTGAAGGTGCGGGATCACCGAGTCGTTCATGACGGTGCAGAATCCCCACACGAAAAACAGCGTGGTCACCATCGCCATGGCGCTGTAGTTCGTCGTTCCAGAGGTCGAGCTTGAGAGGGGAGCTTTCCCTACGCTTGTGATAGCCATCTGTTGAAAGGTCGCTTTCCGCCGCAGCTTCAGTTCGCTGCTTTGAGCAGAGGTATGAGCCTGCCCGCAATGCCGCGCCTGTTTCACCAGGGGGAAGCACACTCGCGAGAAAACCGTCCCTGATGCTAC
>CAXUDF010000051.1:12143-20327 GCA_964249695.1 uncultured Acidobacteriaceae bacterium | reverse complement strand
ATCACGCTGTTTCTGATGTTTCTGCCGACGCTCGTGCAGTTTGTTTTCTCATTTGTGCGCGCATTGGTTTCAGATACGGTCGGCGCAGTCGGAGAAGCCGTGGTGGGCGCCGGGCAGGCCGCGTTCATCACGCTGTTGAACGTAGTCTTTCTGCCGCACTCGACGTTTCTGTCGCTCGACGCGATCGGGCGCGCGCTCGTGCGGCGCTTCATCACGGGGCAGCGGCTGCTCGAGTGGGAAACCGCGGCCGAAGCCGAAGCCGGCAAACGCGTTACCCCGGTCGACCGCTATCTGACGGCCTCGCCGCTCTTTGCGCTCGTGATCGCCCTGCTGCTCCTATGGCGCCATCCCCACACGCTGCCCATTGCGCTGCCTGTGCTTGTCTTGTGGGCATCCGCCAGCCTGATCACGGCGTGGCTCAACCATGCGCCCCGCGAAGCAACCGCGCCGCTCGGCGCAGGCGACGCAGCGTTTCTTCGCGAGCACGCCCTGCGCATCTGGCGCTACTTTTACCAGTTCGGCGGCGCGCAGCACCACTTCCTCATCCCTGACAATGTGGAGGAGCAAGGGCTGTTTGAGGCTGCGCGCGTCTCGCCCACCAACCTCGGCCTGCTGCTCAACGCGCGCCAGGCCGCGGTCGAGTTCGGCTGGCTGACGCTGCCCGAGTTTGCCGAGTTGACGATAGCGACGCTGGCGACCTTTGCGGTGCTCCCGAAGGAGCGAGGCCACCTTTACAACTGGTACAACACGCACACGCTTGAGCCGCTGCAGCCGATCACAGTTTCGTCGGTCGACAGCGGCAACTTCGCGGCGTCACTCTACACGCTGCGCATGGGCGCCGCTGAGCTGCTTGACCGGCCCCTTGTGGAACCGCGATTGTTTGACGGTCTGCGCATTCAGTTCACCGTCGCCGGCATGGCAGACGCAGAGCTCCCCGAGAACAGCTCGCTCGAGACGGCGCTGCACTGGGCGCTCGACCGCGCGACGCTCCAGCGCGCGGCCGAGCTCGAGCCTGAGGTGCGCGCTACCTCGGCAAGCGAAGCAGACTGGTGGCGCGGCGAGCATGCCACGCGCATTCAGGCCATTGCTGCGCTCGCGACTGAGTACCAACCATGGCTGCTGCCCAGGTTCTCGGCACTGCGCGGCGTTGCGGAACTTGCATTTGCAGATGCAGCGGCGCACCCGACCCTTGCGAACGCCGAAGCCTTCGCGCGCGCGCTCGACGAGCGCCTCGCGCGCTTTGTCGCCGCACAGCCCGCGGGCGAGCAAGCTTCCGCTCTTGCCGGTGAACTGCGCTCCCACCTCGGGCACGCAGCTGAACGACTCGGCGCACTCGCCCGTTCCATCGAGCACTGTTCGGAGCAAGCCTTTCAGCTCGCAACCGCAATGGACTTTCGCTTCCTCGTGCAGCAGGACCGGCAGATGCTCTCCATCGGCTACGACGTTCCGGCGCGTGAGCTGCACTCCGCCTGCTACGACATGCTTGCATCCGAAGCACGCATCGCTGCGTTCATCTCGGTCGCAAAAGGCGATCTCGAACAGACCAGCTGGTTCAAGATGGGCCGCACGCACACGCTCGCCTACGGGCACGCCGTGCTGCTCTCCTGGACCGGCACCATGTTCGAGTACCTGATGCCATCCCTGTGGATGCGCTCGCTCCCGGACACGCTGATGGCGCGCACGCTCGCGGGCGTGGTCGAAGTGCAGCGAGCCTTCGCGAAGCGCCTCGGCGTGCCGTGGGGTATTTCGGAGTCAGGCTATGCGGAGGTTGACGATGGCGGGCACTACCACTACAAGGCCTTCGGGATGCCGGCCATCGCGCTCAAGTGGGACGCGTCCGCGGGCCCGGTCGTCTCGCCGTACTCAAGCTTTCTCGCGCTCGGCATTCAGCGCACAGAAGCTTTGCGCAACCTGCGCCTGATGACAAAAGCAGGCTGGCAAGGAGCTTATGGACTGTACGAGGCGGTCGATTACGTGCAGGGGCGCGAGCGCCCGCGCCTGGTCCGGGAGTGGATGGCGCATCACCAGGGCATGTCGTTGATGGCTCTGTTGAACCTGCTGCACGATGACGCGTGCCAGCGCTGGTTCCACGCCAACCCGCACCTGCAGGCGACCGAACTGCTGCTGCACGAAAAGCCTATCCGCGAAGCCGCGCTGCGGCGCGAGGTGAAAAATACGCCGGTGCGCAAGGAGCCGCAGCCGGCGTAGATTCTCCAAGATCTCATGGAGTGACATTAGGAGCGAGCGAGCGGAGAGCCTCAGAGAAGAAGGCGTCATCCTGAGCGAAGCGAAGGACCTGCTTTGGCTCTGCTCTTGCCGTTATCTAGACCACGAAGTACTTGGCCTGCGGATGATGCACCACCAGCGCATTGGTGCTCTGCTCCGGCTCCAAATGAAAACCCTCGGTCAGGCGCACACCGATCGTCTCTTCCGGCTTGAGCAGCTCGAAGATCTTGGTCTGGTCCTCAAGGTTCGGGCACGCCGGGTAGCCGAACGAGTAGCGCGACCCGCGATACTTTTGGTGGAACAGGTCTCGCGTTTCGGGTGCATCTTCGCCGGCAATGCCAAGCTCCTCGCGGATCAGCTTGTGCGCGTACTCGGCCAGCGCTTCTGCCGTTTCCACCCCGAGCCCGTGCACGTACAGGTAGCGCGTAAAATCTCCCGCGTCAAAAAGCTTTTTCGTTTCTTCGCTCGCCCGGTCGCCGATCGTTACCACCGAGAATCCGATGACGTCCATCTGCCCCGAGGCGCGTGGGTGAAAAAAATCGGCAATCGACAGCTTGCGCCCTTCACGCTGGCGGGGAAAGTGAATGCGTAACCGTTCTCGTGGCGATTGCGCGTGCGCGTCTTCCGGCTCGTACACAACGACGTCATTGCCGTCGGCCTGCGCAGGAAAGAAGCCGTACACCAGCTTCGGCCAGAACCAGCCCTTCTCCTTGATCTCGGCTTTCAAGTCACGCAAAATCGGCCGGTACTTCTCCTCAACCAGCCGCAGGTAATCGCTCGCCGAGGCAGTTTTCAGCTGCCATTGATTTTTGAAGAGCGCGATCTCGTTGATGTAGCCAAAGATGAGATCAAGATCAAAGTCTTTGCACACCCGCGTCCCCCAGAAAGCAGGCACCGGCGTTGCAACTTCAGGCGTCACCCAGCTCGACCGGACGATCGGGCCCTCGCTTACAGGCAGCTCGAGTGCGGCGGCGATGTGCGGAGCCACGGGGTAGATCTTGACCGTGCTTCCTTCTTCCAGCCGCCGCTCGCGCGTGCCACTTTCAGTAGTCAGGTCGCTCATCACGTGCAAGCCGGCAAAGGCGTCTTCGGCGTAGAACACAGCGGAGCGATACTCCTGCCGCAGATCCTGCTCGACATACTTACGGGTCAGCGCAGCGCCGCCGCAGATCACCGGCGTCGTCATATCGAGCCGCTCCAGATCCTGGATAACGTACTTCATCTCAAGCGTCGACTTGACCAGCAATCCGCTCAGCCCGATCGCGTCCGCCTTGTGCTCCTGTGCAGCGCGAATAATCACATCCGCAGGCTGCTTGATACCAAGATTGACGACCTTATAGCCATTGTTCGACAGGATGATGTCGACCAGATTCTTGCCGATATCGTGCACGTCGCCCTTAACCGTCGCGAGCACGATGGTGCCCTTCTGTGTGCCCTCCACACGCTCCATCTTGGGCTCGAGGTAAGCGACCGCCGCCTTCATGACCGCGGCTGAATCGAGCACGGACGGCAGCTGCATCTTGCGCGCGCCAAACAGGTCGCCGACCGTCTTCATGCCGTCAAGCAGTACGGTGTTGATCAGCTCCAGCGGTGTATATGTTACCAGCGCTGTATCAATTACCTGCTCGAGCGACTGCTTCGCTTCCCCCTGGCCCATTGAGCGCTCACCGCGAATAATCAGCTGCTTCAGCTGCTCTTCGAGAGCGAGTGTTTCCACCGCAACGACGTCTTCCTTTGCGCTCGGGTCGATGCCGCTGAAGTGAGCCATGTAGCCTTGCAGCGGATCGCCTTCCGAGGTGTCCTGAAAGATGAGCTTGCGTGCCAGCTCCACTTCGCGCTCGGGGATTTTGTAGAGCGGGTAGATCTTCGCGTAGTTCACGATAGCCGTATCAAGCCCGCGATCGACCGCTTCCTTCAAAAACACGCTGTTCAACACGCGCCGAGCATACGCGTTCAGCCCGAATGAAATGTTGCTGACGCCGAGGATGGTTTTCGCGCGCGGCAGCTCCTGCTTGATGCGCCGGATCGCTTCCAGCGTCTGCATGCCGGCATCGCGGTAGTCCTCCTGCCCGGTCGAAATCGGCAGCGTCAGCGCGTCGAAGATCAGGTCTTCGCCGCGCATGCCGTAGCGCTCAGTCGCCAGCTCGTAAATGCGCTTGGCAATGGCTACCTTCTTGTCCGCGGTCAGCGCCATGCCGTCTTCGTCGATCGTGAGCGCGACCACCGCAGCGCCGTAGCGCTTGGCCATCGGCAGCACTTTGCTTGTGCGCTTCTCGCCGTCCTCCAAATTGATGGAGTTGATGAGCGGCTTGCCTGGCACACGCTTCAGCGCTTCCTCAATTACGTCGGCCTCGGTCGAATCGATCATGATCGGCGCGGTCACCCTCGTCGCGATCTTCTCAAGGACGCCGTTCATGTACGCTTTCTCGTCTTCGCCGACGACCGCGCAGCATAAGTCGAGCACCTGCGAGCCTTCGCTCGCGAGCCGCTTCGCCATCGCCAGGATGCCGTCGTAATCGCCGGCGCGCACCATGTCGCGAAAGTGCGCGACACGTGTGGTTGTGTTCATTTCCTCGGCGATGATGACGGGCTGCCCGTCGACCTCCAGCGGCGTCGCGGAGAACGCGCTCGCCGCCACGCCCTGCGGCTTTACTTCGCGCCGCGCCGGGCGCGCATCCTTGACTGCTTCCACCACCGCGCGCAGGTGTTCCGGGGTCGTGCCGCAGCAGCCGCCTACCACCTGTACCCCGTACTCGGTCACAAAGCGCCGATGGTACGCGGCCAGCTCCTGCGGCGTGAGCTTGTAGACCGCGACGCCGCCTTCGTTCTGCGGCAGCCCCGCGTTCGGCAGCACGCTGATCGGCCGTACGGAGTTCTGGCAGAGAAAGCGTACCGCGTCGTTCATCTCCGCCGGCCCGGTCGCGCAATTTAGTCCGATCACATCCGGGTTGAAGCACTCCACCACTGCGAGCGCCGCGCCGATCTCGGAGCCGAGCAGCATGGTGCCGGTCGCTTCCAGCGTCACCTGCATCTGTAACGGCAGCTGTTTCCCATGGGCTTGCATCGCGTCCTGGCAGGCGGCAAGCGCGATCTTGGCCTGCAGCAGGTCCTGGCTTGTCTCAATCAGCAGGATGTCGACGCCGCCCTCAATCAGCGCGCCGGCCTGCTCGCGGTACATCGCGGCCATGGCGTCGTAGCCGATGTGCGCGAGCGATGGCAGCTTGGTAGTTGGCCCGATCGATCCGGCAACGAAGCGCGGATGCCCGGGCGTCGAGAACTCGCGCGCGACCTCTTTTGCAAGCCGCGCAGCCGCCAGGTTCAGCTCGTGTGTCTTGTCGCCCAGCTCGTACTCATCCAGCACCACGCGCGTTGAGCCGAAACTGTTCGTTTCCACCACATCGCAGCCGGCCTCGAAGAAGCTCGCATGGATGCTGCGGATGATGTCGGGCCGTGACAGCACCAGCAGTTCATTGCAGCCTTCCTTGCCCCAGTAATCGTCAACCGTAGGCGCGTGCAGCTGAATACTGGTGCCCATGGCACCGTCATAGACAAGGACGCGTTCCTGCAACAGATCTAAAAAGGAAGAGGCCATAGGGAAGCGGCGCGCAACTTTGCGCCAACCACCATTCTAGCTGGCCCGTCTGCTGTATACCTCGAGCTGCTATAGAACAGGCTCGACCGGGTCCACGACCCAGATAGTGAGCTCGCCATCCAGCAATGTTTCGATCGCCTCACCGGCCGCTTTGAAGTGGTCCGAGCTCTTGTGCAGCTCAAAGTCTTCAGTGCTTCCATATTGCTCGCTGAACAGGAACTCTCCGCCGTCCTTGGTCTCGAATAATTCGTAGAAATCCGCGCCATCCTCGGTGCGGCTTGCTTTTACCAGTTCCAGCAGCTGCTCTCGCATCTGCTCTTCCTTGCCTGCCTTCGCCTTCGCCCGTGCAAATACCCTGACCTCTGCCATGCGTGTCTCCTCGCGCGTTTGGATGCCGGTTACAAAAGGCAACGGCGACCCAGGGGCCGCCGTTGTCGCATTTCCTGCCGCAAATTTACTTGACCGAGTCCGCCCCGGCTGCCACGGCGCCCGGCAGTCCGATATTGGCCACAAGCATGTCTTCCTTGCGCATCACCAGCGTCGTCGCGTTCAGGCTGGCCAGCTCAAAACCATGCCCGTGCGTGATGGCATCTGTCGGGCAGGCTTCTACGCAGTAGCCGCAAAAGATGCATCGGTTGTAGTCAATGTTGTAGACCTTCGCATACCGCTCGGCGCTTGAAAAACGCTTCTCCGCGGTGTTCTCGGCAGCCTCAATGTAGATGCAGTTCGCCGGGCACGCCGCTGCGCACAGGTAGCAGGCCACGCACTTCTCCAGGCCGTTTTCATCGCGCTGCAGCACATGCGCGCCGCGATAGCGCTCCTGTAGCTGCGCACCCCGGTTCGGCCCTTCGCCGTCCGGGTAGTTTTCCACTTCGGTCGGCTGAAACATCTCCCCGAAGGTGATGCTCATGCCCTTGGCAATGCCCTTGATGTTGCCCGCGATCGACATATTGCCAGTATACGATGAGCCAGCGAGGTTACTTCTATGGCGTCGAAGCTGCTTCCTGGCACCCTCCTGCTTGCTCTCACAGCAGCGCCTATGTTCGCTCAGAATGCGGTCGCAACGACGGAAACTCCTGGCAGTGCGGCGGCATACGTTCGCGTCTATGACCGCGCCGGCGCCTCGCTTGTTCTGGCCGAGGCTCGAATCTGGGATGAGGCTTTCCTGCTGCCGCGATCCGCTCTCCGGGGCTCACTTTTGCAAAGCGGAGCCCAGCCCGCCGGTCTCGGCGTCCTTACCGTTGTCGGCCCCTCCACCCAGACCCTCACCCCGGCCCAGTTCGCCGCGTACCCGCATACCAGCCTCACCGTCCAGAACGGCCATACCCACCAGAGCGAAACCTACTCCGGCGTGCTCCTCATCACCCTGCTTGAGAAGTCGGGCGCGCCCACCGGTGGCGATGTCAAGGGCAAGGCGCTTTCAGAGTACGTTGTGGCGACAGGAGCGGATCAGTACAAAGCAGTGCTCGCCCTCGCTGAGATCGAGCCTGCCTTTCACCCCGGCACCGTCCTCGTTGCCGATACGCTCGCCGGCAAGCCGCTCGATGCCAGGGAAGGGCCGTTCAAACTCGTCGTCAGCGAGGATGCAAAGCCGGCGCGGTCCGTGCACACTCTCATGAAAATCGAACTGAAGCAGGCTGAGTAGCCACGCACAACAATCCGCGCTGCAGCGTGTTCCAGCAACAAGCCGGAGAACTCTATGCACGCACGCCACATCCTCGCGCCACTTCTGCTCGCTGCACTTTCTTGCAGCTGCGCCTTTCCACAGCAGGTGAACGCCCCACCGCTGAACGCCCAGCAAGCGCCTCCGGGCTTTGCCATCGCCCCACCCCAGCAGAACGATGCGCTTACACTCGTTCCGCTCGGCCTGACAGAGCTGAGCCGCGAAGCCTCCTGGCACACCGACTTCAACTTTGACCGCTCACTGCTGTCCCTCGCCGGTGCCTTTACCGGCGTCGATGACCAGACCCGCCAAACCATTGCCCGGCTCAACGGCATCGCCGTCCACCTATACCGCTTTCCCCAGGGAACGGGCTACGATCCCGCTGTGCTCGACGCCGTACGCACGCAGTACAGCTCGCTCGGCTGGAAGCACGTCGTCACCGCCAACAAGTTCCCCGACGCCCGCGGCAATGGCCAGCCTTCTGACGGCACTGCAGCCGGCACGTTCATCCCCAGCGGCCCCGGGCGCACCGATGTCTGGCTGCAGTCGCGCGGCGTCAACTTTGCCGGCGCTGCCGTCCTGCTTGCCGGCCCCACCAACGTCAACCTCATCGTCGTCTCCGGCGACATCAGCACCCTCGACCTTCTCCACCTGCGCGGCCACTTCGGCATCCCCCGCTTCCCGGACGACGCGCTGAGCCGCT
>CAXUDF010000051.1:0-12043 GCA_964249695.1 uncultured Acidobacteriaceae bacterium | reverse complement strand
GCCCACTTCTGCGTGGCATCGATGCCCATTTTTGAGCCTAGGTTCGGCAGGCGCGACGCGTGGTCGAGCGAGTCGACCGGGCCGAGGGTGAACTGGATGTCGCGTTCCGGATCGATGTTGTTTGCGGTCCGCAGCACGACCTCCCCCAGGTCCTGCACGTCGCAATCCTCATCGACCACCACGATGCACTTGGTGAACATGGCCTGGCCGAGCGCCCAGATGCCGTTCATCACCTTGCGCGCGTGTCCGGCGTAGCTCTTACGGATCGACACAATCATCAGGTTGTGGAAGACGCCTTCCGCCGGCAGGTTGATGTCGACGATTTCCGGTAAGGTCAGCTTCATCAGCGGCAAAAAGATGCGCTCGACTGCTTTGCCCATCCAGGCGTCTTCCATCGGCGGCTTGCCGACAATGGTTGCTGCGTAGATCGGATTCTTGCGGTGCGTGATCGCGGTGATGTGGAAGACCGGGTACTCGTCCTCCATGGTGTAGAAGCCGGTGTGGTCGCCGAACGGCCCCTCTGTCCGCAGCTCGTCGAGCTTTACGAAGCCTTCGAGAATAATCTCCGCATGTGCCGGCACTTCCAGGTCGACCGTCTCGCAGCGGACCAACTCGACCGGCTTCTGCCGCAGGAAGCCGGCAATGACGTACTCCTCTACCTCGGGAGGCGCGGGCACAATCGCCGAGAACGTCGTTGCCGGATCAGTCCCAATGGCGACCGCGACCTCCAGCCGGTCCGAGAGCTGCTTTGTGTAGGTGGCGGATGGTGCTTGCGACGGTGCGGGTGCGGGTGCCCCAGGTCTCGCTTTTGCGACCTGGGTTCCCCTGGAAGCCGCCACAGTCCCTCCCGCGGACTTGACCGTGCCTCCGGCGGTTTGGGCCATGTGCGCCACCTGCGCCGTTACATCGCCGGCCTGCGCACGCATCCGGTCGCGCAGCTGTTCGGCCGCATTCTTCTGCCGCTGCCAGTGCATGCCGGTGGTCTGCCCGTCGTACACCTGCACGCGGTACATGCCCATATTGCGCTTGCCGGTCCTAGGGTCGCGCGTGATGACGAGCGGCAGCGTAATGTAGCGGCCGCCGTCCATGGGCCAACACTGCAGCACCGGGAACTCGAGCACATCGATCCGGTCGCCGCGCTTGCCGATCTTGACGACTTCCTTGCAGGCTGCATCCTTCGCCGCGATCGTCTTCGGGAAGAACTTGCCGACCTCAGCCAGCATCGGCAGCAGCTTCAGCTTGCCCAGCAGACCCTCCGGCGTTTTGGTGCCGAGCAGCGAGCGGATTCGCTCGGCGACTTCATCGAGCGAGTCCACGTTGAGCGCCAGCTTCATGCGGTCTTCCGAGCCGAACTGGTTCATCAGCACGCGCGCGCCCGGGTAGCCTTTGACCTTTTCAAACAGCAGCGCCGGTCCGCCTGCCTTCGCGCCCTGCTTGCCGAGCTTTGACGCTCGGTCGGTAATCTCGGTGATCTCGAGAATGGGATCGACCTCCTCGCGCACCCGCACAAGCTCTCCAGCACGGTCCATCGCCTTGATCCATTCCCGTAAGTCCTGATACGGCACGTAAGCTCCCCTGTGCGTCACCATGACGCTACTTCCTGATTCTAGGGGAGTGACTTAGCTCTATCGGACGCGAGCGATCACAGCTTTGACCCCGCACAAGCTCCAACGAACACCCGTCACGAAGTGACCGCCGGCCGCGTAGGCTGTTTTGCGGGAGGGTTCGTCCGCGGGCAATTACACGCTCCCGCCATTGCTCATCCAGCGATCCAGCAGCGTTTGCGCGCAGCGGGCACCGCACAGGTGGCGCACCTCGGCTGCATGCGACAGCACCTTATTCCAGCCGGTCATCTTCAGCATCGGCTCACCTTCCGATCCAGGTTCGCCCGCGGTGGTGCCCATCCAGGCGAGCCACCAGCTGCCGCCCGTGTCGCTCTTGGCCTTGCTGCAAACGTCGCAGTGGTAACTTTCTGTCCAGCTCATCAGGAGGAGTCTCGCTCAAGCGGCAATGCTCGCACGTTAGCACAAGCCTGGCGGCGAGTACTCAGGAAAACTCCTCGGTTAAGCGCTGCTCCCGGTACTACGGTCAGCCGGCGACCGGCTCCTGCGCCGCTGCCTCCACCTCGACGATCGCCACCAGCGGGTAGCCCAGCTTACGCCAGCCGTCAAAACCGCCCAGCAGCGGCCGGACCCGCGACACGCCCATTTTCCGGATCGTCAGCGCCATGCGCACCGCCGTCTCCTCATTCGGGCAGGTGCAAAAGAGCACCACATCGCGATCCCGGGGGATGCTGTGGTTCAACTCCACCAGACGGTCCGGCGTCATCACGACGGCCCCCGGCAGGGTGCGCGGGTCCGGCAGGTAGTCGAGCGGGTGGCGCAGGTCCACCAGGAACAAGGGCTCTCCGCGGTCCAGCAGCCCGCGCAGTGCTTCCGGCGACAGGCGATCCATGCGGATCTCGGCCAGGGACCGGCGTCGGCGCACCATGCGCGTAATCACAAAAGCGAGCAGCAGCAGGACAAAGAGCACGACCGCAAAGTGCGCGAACCAGGCCAAGGCATGCGGACGCCGCTTCAATAGGTCACCGAAGAAGCGGCCGCCGACTACGAAAGCAAGCGCCCACAGCAGAACGCCGCCTGCGTCAAACAGCAGAAACTGCCGAAAGCGCATGCCGGTCTGCCCAGCGATAGCGCCAGCCATGGTGTTAAGCGCCGGCAAAAACTTGCTGATCAGCAGCGTACTCGCGCCATGCTTGCTGAAGTACCCTTCGGTCCGCTGCACACAGGTATTGCGCTCCGGGGTAAAGCGGCACAGCAGCCGTACCACCGCGTGGCCGTAGCGCTTGCCCAGGTAGTACCAGATGCAGTCGCTGATCATGGACCCGAGCAGTATGGAGCCGAGCACCGGCGCAAGGTGCAGCTTGTGCGTCGCAGTCAGGGTACCGGCCGTCATCA
The DNA here is from genome assembly GCA_964249695.1 of uncultured Acidobacteriaceae bacterium. Classification (GTDB taxonomy): domain Bacteria; phylum Acidobacteriota; class Terriglobia; order Terriglobales; family Acidobacteriaceae; genus EB88. Next base: position 9,086 of record CAXUDF010000051.1, on the reverse strand, counting down.
GCAGCGGCGCGGCAGGCACGGGCAGGCCGATTTGCTCCAGGAACACCCAGACAAACAGGACGGTGTAGCCGTGTGCGAGAAAGATGTGGGTAAAGGGCATAGCGGGGTGAGCTCCCTTCTGCTGTTGCCAGCAAGGTCCGCTGCACTGACGTGCTGTAGCTTAGATGTCGGGCGGCCCGACTCGGACGCGAAACCGTTGCGTATAGACCGACGCAGCGGCGCAGGAGCTTCCCGAAAGTTTCTCAGAACGAAGGTCGCGGGAGCGGCGGACTTCCCTCTCGGAAGCTCTATCGAAGCCCGCTTGCCCGGCCGAGAACCCGCGAAGATCAGCGACGCGCAAAGCGCCTTAGTTCTTGACCTGAACCTTCGGTTCAACAGAAAGCCCCGGACGCAGCAGGTGATCCGAGTCCTCGCCCTTGTCTTTCAGGTCGATCCTAACCGGCACACGCTGTACCACCTTCACGTAGTTGCCCGTCGCGTTCTCAGGCGGAAACAGGCTTAAAACAGATCCCGTAGCCCCGCCAATCTGCGTGATGACGCCGTCATACTTGCGCCCGCCATATGCGTCCACTGAAATCGCCACAGTCTGGCCTGAGTGCATGTGATTCAGCTGCGTTTCCTTGAAGTTCGCGGTGATCCAGATATCGTTCAGAGAGACAAGCGTCGTCATGTTCTGCCCGATCGACACATTCTGTCCTACCTCGACGCTTTTACTGGTAATGATGCCGTCGACCGGCGCAACAATCCGGCAGTAGCTCAGGTTGAGACGAGCCTGATCGAGCGCAGCGCGATTCTGGTCGACCTGCGCCGCCGCCTGCGTGGCGCGCGCTTTCTGGATGCGGATCTGCTCGGGCCCCGTTTTGGCATTTTCAAGGTTCGCCTTGGTCTGGACGACCCGGGCTTGCTCCATACGCACCGCGGTTTCGCCGGCATCGGCATTCTGCTTTGCCTGTTCGAGCGCGGCCTCATCGGCCCGGGCCGTGGCCACTGCCTGGTCAAACTGCTGTTTTGAGATCACATCCCGCTGTACCAGGGGGGTGTAGCGCTCCACGTCCAGCTTGGCCTTGATGTAGTTCGCATCTGCCTGCGCGATAGCCGCGCGATTCGCATTGAGCTGCTGCTGCGCCTGCACGACCGAGTCATTGGCCTGCTGCAAAGTCGCTGCAATCGCAGCCAGGTTTGTAGTGACGCTGGTTGTCGTTACCGGGACGTTCACCGTGTTCTGTTGAAAGTTCGACTCCGCCGCAGCCAGGTTCGCCTCGTCCTGCGCGACCGCTGTCTGGTAATCCTTCGGATCGAGCTCGACGATCACGTCGCCCGCTTTGACCCGCTGGTTTTCCTGCACCGGCACATTCAGCACGTTGCCGCTGATGCGTGACGACACCTGGATCTTGTGGCCGTCGACCTGCGCGTCGTCCGTATCTTCGTAAAAGGTTGAGTGCCAGTAGAACAGCAGTACACCGACGAGCAGAACTGCGACCACGAGAATGATGACGAAGCGGCGGCGCGACTTGGCGCGCGGCGTATTCTTCTGTGCTTCTTCCTTCGCTGCCGGGTCGGCGTTCCCGCCGGTCTGCGTTCGAGGTGTTTCTACGTCCGGTGTCTGCTCAGCCACTACTTGCCTCCCACGTACTGCTTCAGGTTGGTGCTTGCCACACCCAGCGCCCGCGCGAGCGAAAGCTTGGCAACGTTGTGCTGGTACAGGCTTGCGATGTACTGGTCATCGGCCTGCGCGGCCTGCTGCTGCGCCTGCGAAACAGCCAGGTTGTCAGAAACGCCGGCGGCAAAGCGCTGCTGTGCCTCGCTGAGCGCCTCGGCAGCAAGCTGCACGTTGCTTTGCGCGACGGAGACCTGCTTCTGCGCCGCCTCAATATCAAGGATGCTGGATCGCACATCCTGAGCTATCTGGCCGCGCAGGTTGCTTAGCTGCGCCCGCTTTTGTTCCAGCTGTGCCTCAGCCTGGGCTTCGTCGCCGCGGATCCGCCCTTCCTCCACCACCGGTATGTCGATGGAGCCGACGGCATTTCCCGTGACGTGCGACTTACGTATGTTGGTCCCGATATCTCCGTAATCGCCGGTAAAAGCAACCGTTGGATAGCGCTCGGCTTTCGTCGCACCCTTCACCAGGTCGGCGGCTTTCAGCTGCTCCCCAAAGCTCTGCAGGTCCTTGCGGCCGGCCAGTGCCTGCGCCACGGCAGCATCCGGGTCAATGCCGTCCAGCTGCGCGTACGGCGCCGCATCAGTCAGCTCAAAAAGCTGCGCGGTGTTCAGGCCGATCACCCGGGCAAGCGCCAGCTTGTCTTTCGCGAGGGTCCCCTGCGCCTGGATCAGGTTTTGCTGCTGCGTCTGGTAGTCCACCTGCGCACGCAACTCATCAAGCAGCGGCGTGGTGCCCGCGAGGTGCTGCTGGTGCGCCTGGTCAAATGACACCTTGGAGGTTTGCACCTGCTGGTCGGTGGAGCGCACCCGCGCCTGGTCCGCAATCACCAGCAGGTACGCGTTGCCAACGCTCAGCACAACCTCGTTGCGTGCGTCTTCAATCGAAAGCTGCGCCGAAGCAAAGTTGTGTCTGGACGCCAGATAGTTCCGCAAACTGGCAACGTTGATCAGGCTCAGGTCCAGCGTCGCTCGAAAGTCCTGGTATCCATACGGCCCGATTACCGCCGGGAACCCCGGGATGCGCAACCCTTGCGCCTGGAGGTCCTGCTCGGCAAGCGCATCTTTAATGTTTACATTCAGCGTCGGCAGCAGGTTTTGCAGCTGCCCCAGCTGCGTGGACCGCGCAGAAATCCGATTATTGACCGTCAGGATCAGGCCCAGATTATGTCGGAGCCCGAGTTGCACCGCATCGTCAAGCGAGAGTGGCAGCGTACCGGGCACGAGCGCCTGGTCCGCGACGCTTCCCTGGTAGCTTTCAGCGGTGACCTGCTGCTGGTTCAGCTGCACCGGCGCAGGCAGGTCTGTGACCGCTCCGCCGCTTGCCGTCCCGAACTGTGCGTGGCTTACGCTCGGCAAGAGCGCTGCTCCCGCTGCAATCAGCCACCGTATCGCGGCCGACCCGCGGCTTTTCCCACCTTGCGGCACATACACTCCCACTTACCGATCTCGCGGGCGAGTGAACTTCACCCCGCGCCCTTTGGATGCGGCACCCTCCGGAAAGATGAAAGTTTGTTGCAGGATCAGGTGAAGCCCGCAGTTTAGGCGGGTACGGCTTCCGCGGCCGGGGCGTGCGCCAGCGAGTTTGCCAGTGAACATAACGCCTGGCGGAATGACTCGCCCACAATCTGCGGCGTCCATCCGCCGGCTTCTTCGCCGCCTGCTTCCCTCAGCAGCTTTGCCGCTGCCTCGTTGCCCTGGCCCATCACGGCGCGCTGTACAAAAATAGCCCGCTGCACCACCGGCAGCTCTTCCAGCCACGTCCTTAGCCCGCGCCGCAGTTCAGGCTTGCCCTGCTGCTCGAGCCAAACGCGCAGCTGCGCCGGGGTAATCCCGGCTGCCTCGAGGTCGTCGTCCTGCACGCACGGCGCGTATCCTGGCGCCTCGGCAGATGTGGAGCGGAACGCGGCCGGCTGCGCGGCCGACAACTCGGTCAGCGCGCCGCGCACCACACGTGCGCGCGCCTGCTCCCTGGCTGCCACTGGATCAAGGCAGGGATCAATCTCTATTGTCGCCAGCGATTGTTCAATCAGCTGCAGCGCACGCCCTTCATCGCCAATCAACAGGGAGGCCAGCTGAAACAGCTCCGACGCCATACCCTGCACTGCTCCCGCATCCCCGCAATCACCTGCCATGGTTCCCCCTCAAAGAAGTCCTCACTTTCCATCTTCAGCCCACCCCGGCGCGGGGTCAAGGCAGTGCGCGGCACGAAGTGTGCCGCGCGAAGGGTGGAGTCCCCGCCCCGGGTTCTCTCCCGGCTTCCCTCTAAGGATGACCAGCGGCGTATAGGATATGGGCTTGCGCACTCTCCGCAACCGCGCACGACACCTGTATGGATGAAGCACAACGCAATCTGTTCCTTTCGCGCGATAGCTCGTGGCTCAACTTCAATCGCCGCGTCCTCCAGGAAGCGCAGGACCCGACCAATCCCCTGCTGGAGCGCGTAAAGTTTCTCGCCATCACCGCGTCCAACCTCGACGAGTTCATCGAAGTGCGCATTGCCGGCATGCTGCAGCGCATTGAAGAAGGCCAGGGCGAGCCCGGCCCTGACGGCATGACCGCGCAGGCGCTGCTCGATCAGATCAACGCCGACATGCACGACTTTGTCGCGGAACAGTACGCCTGCTGGAACCACGATCTCCATCCCGCGCTGTGCGCCGCGGGCATCCGCGTACTGCCGTGGGCCGAGCTGACCGACGATGCCAGAAAAGCCGCGGGCGAGCTGTACCAGCGTGACGTCGATCCGCTGCTGACTCCCATCACCATCGATCCGCGCCACCCGTTTCCGCGCGTGCTCAACAAGGCGCTGTGCGTGGCGCTGCTGCTGCGCCGCAAGCGCAAAGGCGCCAACGCCGCGGTACTCGGCGTAGTGACGGTGCCCCGCGCTCTGCCTCGGTTTGTACGCCTGCCCGCCGTGGGCGGCCAGACCGAGGACTTCCTCTTTCTCCACGACCTGATTGAGCACCAGGCCGCCGGCATGTACCGCGGCTACGAGATTGTCTCGACCGCTGCCTTTCGTGTCACACGCAACTCCAACCTCTATTTCGAGGAAGAAGAGTCCCGCTCGCTGCTCGAGGCCGTGCGCTCCGAGCTGCACAACCGGCGCAAGGGCGACGCGGTGCGGCTGGAGATCGAGCGCGAAGCGCACTCCGAAATCATCGATCGGCTCGGCACCAACTTTGAAGTTGACGAGTCGCAGATCTTTCGTACCGACGGCCCGGTCAACCTGTCGCGGCTTATGACGCTGTACAGCGAGATCGACCGGCCGGATCTCAAGTACGCGCCTTTCACCGGACGCGAGCTGCGGCTCCATCGCAAATCGACCGACCTGTTCGACGAGCTGCGCCACCACGACATCCTGCTCCACCACCCGTACGACTCCTACGACGCCGTGGTGAGCTTCATCGAGGCGGCGGCCGCAGACCCGCACGTCGTGTCCATGAAGCAGACCTTGTACCGCACGAGCGACAACTCGCCCATTTTTCGCGCGCTCACCGAGGCCGCGCAGTCCAAGGAAGTCACCGTCGTCGTCGAGCTGACGGCGCGCTTTGACGAAGCGTCAAACATCCGCTGGGCGCGCAATCTTGAGGACGCCGGCGTCCAGGTCTTCCACGGCATCGTCGGCCTGAAAACCCATTGCAAGCTCGCCATGGTGGTCCGCCGCGATGACGACGGGGTCATGCGCCGCTACACGCACCTCGGCACCGGCAACTACAATCCCGTCACCTCGCGCTTCTACACCGACATCAGCTTCCTCACCTCCGACCCCGCCATCACCGCCAGCGTCCACTCGGTTTTCAACTACCTCACCGCGCACTCGGAATCCGACGACTACGCTCCCCTGCTGGTGGCCCCGCTCACGCTCGCACAAGGCACCATCAACCTCATCCAGCGTGAGACCGAGCACGCCCGCGCCGGCCGGCCGGGGCGCATCGTCGCCAAGATGAACTCGCTGCTTGAGCAGTCGGTCATCGAGGCGCTCTATGCCGCCTCGCAGGCCGGCGTTGAGATCGACCTCATCATCCGCGGCATCTGCTCGCTGCGGCCCGGCCTGCCCGGCGTCAGCGAGCGCATCCGCGTGCGGTCCATCGTTGGCCGCTACCTGGAGCACTCGCGCATCTTTTATTTCGGCAACGACGGCGCTGAGGAAATCTACTGCGGCTCGGTCGACTGGATGCCCCGCAACCTGTTTGAACGCTGCGAGGTCGCGTTCCCAGTCAAGGACCTCACGCTCCGCAATCGTATCCGCGCGGAAATCCTCGACGCCTACCTTGCCGACACGGCAAAATCCCGCCTGCTGCTGCCGGACGGGCGCTATGTCAAGTTGAGCGAAACCGCTGAAGGTAAGGCGCTGCCGCCCTTTGCCGTCCAGGAGTTCCTGATGGCCGTGGCCGAAGGGCGGTCCGGCGTCAGCGAAATCCCTCGCACAAATCTGGAGCTGCTGGCGCCGCCCTCGTCCCCGAACGTTCCGAAAGATAACGTGCCGACCGAAGTTGTCAGCGGTGCCGTTGAAGAATCGGCAGTGCCGCTGGTGACACAAAGCTCCAACGACTCACGCGAGCTTGTGTCCGAAATCGCTCCAGAAGCGCTTTCGGGAACGCTGGTAGCCAGTGCCGCAACGGGAAAGAAGTCGCGGCGCCGCAAGGAATTAAAGGAAGGCGCCTGAACCGCCGTGCTACTTTTTACCAACAAGGCGGCGCAACAGGGCGAAAACGGCCCGGCTTCCTTGATGACTGGCTTGGCGACCACAAACTTTCTCTCCGGATCAACTGCTATGCACATACTTGTCACCGGCGCAGCCGGCTTTCTTGGATCGCACCTTGTCGATCGTCTGCTTGCCGACGGACACTCCGTCCTGGGCGTCGATAACTATTGCACCGGCACCTCACGCAATCTCCGGCACCTCCAGCGCGAGCCGCGCTTCTGCTTTGAAGAGCAGGACATTTGCAGGACATTTGACTTTGGCCGCGTCGATTTCGTCTTCAACTTCGCCTCGCCGGCGAGCCCGGTCAACTACCATCGCCTCGGGCTCGAAACGCTCGATGTCGGATCGTCGGGCACACGCAACGCGCTGGACTATGCGCTGCGCTACCGGGCCGGCTTCCTCCATGCATCCACCTCGGAGTGCTACGGCGACCCGCTGGTGCACCCGCAAACCGAGGATTACTGGGGCAATGTCAACCCGGTCGGCCCGCGCTCGGTCTACGACGAGGCCAAGCGCTTTTCTGAAGCGCTCGTGACCGCCTACCACCGCTACCACTCGCTCGACACGCGGCTGGTCCGCATTTTTAATACCTACGGCCCACGGCTCGGGCGCGACGACGGTCGGGTCATCTCGAACTTTGTGACGCAGGCCCTGCGCGGCGAGCCGCTTACGGTCTATGGCGACGGCTCGCAAACGCGGTCGTTCTGCTACGTCTCCGATGAGATCGACGGCATCGTGCGGCTTTCGCAGGCGGACGTACACACCCCGGTGAACATCGGCAACCCCGTCGAGTGGACCATTCTCGAATGCGCCGAAACCGTCCGCCGTGTCACCGGCTCGCGCTCGTCCATTGTCTTCGAGCCGCTGCCCCAGGACGACCCGCTGCAGCGCAAGCCGGACATCACCAAGGCGATGCAGCTTCTCGGCTGGGAGCCGCGCATTTCGCTCGAGCAGGGCCTGCAGCTTTCGCTCGAATACTTCCAGGCGACGCTCGAAAATACCGCGGGCGCGGCCGTTCCGGCGCGCTAGAGGTTTACCGCTTCCGCTCGGCAGCTGTCCAGCCTGAGCCGCAGGCGTTTTGGCACATCAAGTGCTTCTGCCAAGACGGCAAACATTCATGACGAAGGTGATCCTGCCGTGCTAGCGTGCTCCTGCTTCTGCACGCCACCCCGAAAGGATCGCCAATCATGCGTTCAGCACTCCCCAATGCAGCTCGCCCCCAACACAAAACACGCGTCACCGCCCGCACCCACTCCCTGCTTCTGCCGCTGAGCGGAGCTTTGCTCCTGCTTGCCGGCGCTGTTCCGGCGGCCCAGGCCCAGACCTACAACCTGGTCTGGTCGGACGAGTTCAATGCCGCCGCCGGCACCTACCCTGACTCGACCAAGTGGACCTACGACACCGGCAGCAGCGGCTTCGGCAACCCGGAGATTGAGGATTACTGCACGCCGGGCTCCGGCGCCGCGCCCTGCGTTGCGAATAATCCCAACGCCTACCAGGACGGCAATGGCAATCTCGTGATCCAGGCCCGCAAGGACTCAAGCGGCAACTGGACCTCGGCGCGCCTCAAGACCCAGGGCAAATACCAGTTCACCTACGGCCGCATTGAAGCACGCATGAAGCTGCCGGTCGGCGATGGCTTCTGGCCCGCGTTCTGGATGCTCGGCGCAAATGAAAGTTCGGTCGGCTGGCCGCAGTGCGGTGAGGACGACATCATGGAATGGGTGCAGTCCTACGGACCCACCACAACCTCGTCCACGACCCACGGACCCGGATACTCGGGCGGCGGGGGCATCGGCGCCCGCTACACCTTCCCGAACGGCGGCCGGGTTGACGACGCCGGCTATCACACCTACGGCCTGACCTGGTCGCCCAACCTGCTGCAGTACTACCGCGACAGCCCGTCCAACGTGTTTCTGACCATCACGCCGTCCAGCATCCCCTCCGGCGACCAATGGGTCTACAACAACAATCCGTTCTTCCTGCTGCTGAACCTTGCGATTGGCAACGGCGGCTTTCCCGGCGGCACCGACGGTTCAACGCCCTCGACCGCGACCATGCTGGTCGACTACGTACGCGTGTACCAGCTGGGCAGCGGCTCTACCCCGCCCGCCTCAGGACTGAGCGGCAGCCATACGCTGACCCCGCAGAACGCCACGGGGCTGCGCCTGGACGACACGGCGGCCAGCACCGCGGCCGGCAACCCGATCGACATCTACACGGCGAATGGGACGGCAGCACAGACCTGGGCAATCTCCAACTCCGGCGTAACCCCGTCCGGCTACTACAACCTGGCGACCGAGGGCGCAAACTGCCTCACGGCCTCCGGCACGGGCAGCGGTGCCAACGTCGTGCTCGACCCCTGCAATGGGTCAACAGCGCAGGCCTGGAACGCGGTCACCTCGGGCAGCGGGTATGCCTGGCACCCGGCAAACAACACCAACCTGTGCCTGGATGTCCGCAGCGCTGGTACCGCCAGCGGGACTGCGGTCCAGGTGTACACCTGCAACGGAACCGCTGCCCAGCAGTGGGCAGTGAACTAGAGCGGATTCCCAGTCAAGGAACGCCGAAAAGGGCCTGAGACGTTGGTCTCAGGCCCTTTCCAGTCCGACATGTTCTCGGCTCGCTTTTACAAAGCCGGCTCGATCAGGATCGCAAGCGACCCAGCCTCACCGGTCACGCGCAGCCCTTCCAGTGAATCCACGATGTAGTCAGCATCCCCAAG
>CAXUDF010000050.1:9836-20515 GCA_964249695.1 uncultured Acidobacteriaceae bacterium | reverse complement strand
TGCCCTTGGTCTGCCCTTCAAACTGCGGCTGCGGCAGCTTGACGCTGATCACCGCGACCAACCCCTCTCGGACGTCGTCACCCGAAAGGTTCTCCTTCATGTCTTTAAACAGGCCGAGCGACTGGCCGGCGGCGTTGATGGTGCGGGTCAACCCTGTACGAAAGCCCGACAGATGGCTGCCGCCATCGACTGTGTTGATGTTGTTGGCGAAAGTGAAGACCGTTTCCGAGTAGGCGTCGTTGTACTGGAGTGCGACCTCCATATCGACGCCGTCGCGGAAAGCCTCCATCATGATGGGCTGCTCATGCAGGACGGCTTTGCCTTTATTAATGTGACGGATGAACTCGGCGATGCCTCCGGCGTACTTGAACTCGGTGCGCTTGGCCTCGCCGGTCTTGGCGTCGGTCGTGCGCTCATCAGTCAGCGTGATGGTAAGGCCCTTGTTAAGGAACGCGAGCTCCCGCAACCGCTGCGCCAGGGTGTCGTAGTTATAGTCGGTGACCGTAAAGATCGATCGATCCGGCAGGAAGTGTACTTTGGTGCCGCGCCGCTTGGAGGTACCGACCTCGCGCAGTTCGGAAATGGGCGCGCCCTTCGCGTAATCCTGTTCGTAGGTGTGGCCATCGCGCCAGATCTCGACGTCGAAAGCCTCGGACAGGGCATTGACGCAGGAGACGCCGACCCCATGCAGGCCGCCTGAAACCTTATAAGTAGACGCATCAAACTTGCCGCCCGCGTGCAGCTTGGTGAGCACGACCTGGACGGCGGGCATGCGCTCGCCGTTGTCCAGGGTCTTCAGATCGACCGGGATGCCGCGGCCGTCATCAATCACGGTTACTGAGTTGTCGACGTGAACGATCACATCCACGTGCTTGGCATAGCCGGCAAGCGCCTCGTCGACCGAGTTATCGACGACCTCGTACACCAGGTGGTGCAAACCCTGCTCGCCGGTGGAGCCGATATACATGGCGGGCCGTAGTCGAACTGCTTCTAACCCCTCAAGAACCTTGATGTTGTCGCTGGTGTAGCTGCCGTTCACGGACGGTGCGCCGGTGGGCATTTCAGGCGGGAGAGAACGATCATTTAAGGACATGCAACTCCAATATGCGGGCAGCGTTGCGAGCCGCCGAAAGGCGGAAAGTAAAGGGAAAGCGTCGTTCGCAACAGGGAACTTATCTACCTATGGTAGCATCGGCCCGATTTGGACCCGGTTACCTGCCTATTCCCATTGTCAGTTCCTTAGGTAACATTAGCGCTTGAAAAGTGCTAGTCAAACCCGAAAACCTTTGCGAAGCTGGGAGTCAAGCAAGCACTTTGCCGAGCCGCCCGCACTCGCTGACACTTCGGAGTGGGATCGCTACTGACGTACACACCAGGATCAGGAGAAAACTCATGCAGAACTCGACCCGTCTTACTGCTGCCTTCGCCCTTGCTGTCGCAACCTTTGCCGTTGCCGCAAACAGCTTCGCCCTGCCGGTGCCAAAGACGCAGCCCATGCCCAAGTGTCCGACGAGCCTGACAAGCCATGCAGTGCCGATGCCCAGTAAGCAGCCCATGCCCAAGTGCCCGACGAGCGTACGCTAAGCCGGACAGCTCTCCTTTTCCTGCCTTTGCTTTGCGGGTCTCAGGAGCGTATACCCATGCTTGAGATCCGCCCTTGAACCTGACTCAACATCTCGCTTCCCTGATGCGTGCCGAGCCGCTTTCCTGGCTTATCGTACTCATCGCCCTTTACTTCTCTCGAGATTCGAGCAGGCGTGGCGCGGAAAAGAAGGGGCATAGTCTTACCAAGGGATATCAGCAAATCCCCGGCTATGCCCCACTGTTTACCTTGGGAGCGTTCAAGCTTTGCAGTACCCTCACTGTGCCCCTGTTTGTTGATCGCAGATGGACCCTCGGCCTTAGTCCGTATACAGCGCACATGCTGTATTACGTTTCTTTTTGGGTTCTCTACATCTTTGAGACAGTTTGTGTCTTCTTCATCATCGCGGCGCTACTACGAAACAGCCTGCGCCCGCTGCCTGGACTCTCCTCGGCAGCCGTGATCGTGTTTCGCTGGGCTTCCGGGCTCGCTTTGGCGATCGCACTCACCGCGCACCTTCCCGTATTCGGCATTCGCAGCCTCCCGGTATGGCTCGACGAAGTGAGTGTCTCCTTCGCACTCTGCGTGTGCACCTTTGAGATTTCGCTGCTTGCGTTATTGCTCACCCGCCTGGAGCGCCTGGGAATGTGTCTTCGGAGCCGGCCGGTCGGGCTTGCCATTGGGCTGACTCTGATGGGTTTCATGGACCTGGTATCGGCAGTGACCCTGAATCTTCCAGATCGCTACCTGGTATGGATCGGCACTGCAAACGAGATGGTGACGTTCTTTTCTCTGGCCGTATGGGTTTTCTATATCGTCTTCCCCGAGCCGGCCAGAAACCCGCACTCCTTGTCGCCCGCGTCCAAACTGATGCGCTGGAATGAAATTGCACTCAAGCTGGAGCTGAGTGGACGCCAGGCCGAGCCCGCTCCGTTCATTTCCGGAGTGGAGTCCGTGGTTGTCGGCATCATGAAGAAACACAACATCGGCAATCCCTAGAACATCTCTCGTGGAGCAATGAGCCAGGCGGCCGGCGGGCATGGCTTTTCCGTCGGGATCAGCCGACCTGGGGGAAGCTGCGGCAGTCTACACCTGTACGAGAAATGATTGCAGCCCGTATATAGACGCAAAGAAGCCGGCGCTTATGCGCCGGCTTCTTTGGGGCGTATTCATTTCTTAGTCCGCGGCAATTTCCTGCGGCGCATCCGACTGCTCCGTCTCTACTGCAGCCGCCAGGACGGGCTCGATCGCAACAAAGCGCCCGGAGCGCCCGCGGTCTACAAACTTCACGCGTCCGTCGATCTTCGCAAACAAGGTATCGTCGCTGCCGATACCGACGTTTCTGCCCGGCTTCAGCGGTGTGCCGCGTTGCCGCACAATGATAGAACCGCCGGTAACCAGTTGACCGCCAAAAGCCTTGACGCCCAGGCGCTGCGCATTGGAGTCACGGCCGTTCTTCGAACTGCCTAATCCCTTTTTATGTGCCATGGTTACACCCCCTGCTCAGCGGCCGCGCCGGTCTGGTAACTCTGCCCGTTCACCTGGATCTCGTTGATCTTCACTTCTGTGAAGCTCTGGCGATGCCCCTGCATCTTCTTGTACTGCTTTTTGCGCTTGTAGTGGAACACGAGAATCTTGTCGCCGCGGCCTTCACCGACAACCGTTGCCAGAACTTTGGCGCCTTCACTCGGCTTGGCTACCGAACCAGCATCGCCTGAGAACGCAAGCACGTCTCCAAATACGATGCCGCCGTTTTCGTCAGCCAGTACCTTTTCCACCTTGAGGACGTCGCCCGGAGCGACGCGATACTGTTTCCCACCTGTGCGTATCACCGCGTACATAACAATTCCTTCCGATGGCGGCCTGAAAGCCAGCATCGCCTATGTCCTGTTAGCAAGTGTGTCCTCTGTAGAAGAAAGCCGGCACTGCGCTTCACTTACCGACAGGCTTTCACTGACACCAAACCCTGCTTTCAGACATCGCCGGGAGAACACGGGGATGCGTAAGCAGCGGCATAGGCGACATTGCCGAACTAGACAAGTGTAGCGTCCCGGCAGTTGCGGGTCAACGCCTGCGTTGCCGAGCCGCCAAGGTCAACTCCCGCTCGCCGCGGCCGGCGTCCCTTTCTTGCCGGTCCGCTGTGCAGACTGGAAGAGGTAGACCGCGCAGATGTCGATCAAAGGCTCGAAGGGGTGGCGAAAACGCGCGTGCACGGTGACAAAGTAGTACAGAAGCGGGAGCAGGGCAAAGCAGGCCGCGAAAAGCCCCGCCGCGGGCACCTTACGGCGAAGCGCAAGCAGCAGGCCAAGCACGCCGGCGATCGAGAGAAACTGGTAGTTCAGGTTGCGCCCGTACTCCACGTATGCTGCGTCATCAAACGGGTGAGGCACGCTGAACCAGAAATAATAGGTGCGGATCGCGCACAGACGAAAAAAGCGCGGCCAATCCTTGCTGATCATTTGCCTGGCCTCCTCGCCGCGCACAGCAACATACCGAACCTCACCCATCTCCCGGTATAGCTGCAGCTGACTGGAGCTTTCGCCCGGGTGGTTGTACTCCATCAGCAGACCGGCCGCGCCCGGTCCGTTGCCCAGGTAAAGTTCGGCGCCAAAGTTACCGCGCAGCGGGATCCAGTGATGGAAGACAGTCCAGTTTCGCCAGCTCCACGGAGCAATGAGCGCGAGGCAGAGCGCGGCGGCGAGCGTCGCCTGCGCAAGCTGCCCTAGTCGAAAGCCCGCGGGGTCCAGCAGCACCCAAACGCCCATGACCGGCAGCATGATGCACACCTCGGGGTTGGATAGCGCGATAAGCCCCCAGAGCAGGCCGAACGCAGCCCAACGGCCAGCGGTTTGGCCGGATACTAGGGCCGGGTTCGTATCCGAGTAAGCGCTGGATTGCAGGCGCGCACCGTGCGGCATACCCGACGCCTCGCCGATCCGGCGCATCCTCAGCGCAAGCACCAGCACGCAGGAGAACAGGAACGCTGTCAGCGTCATCTCCCAGATCCAGCGAACCGCGTACTGCATCGCCGCCGGGTACAGCGCCCAAAGCCACGCCGACCAGAGCGCCACGTTCCGATTGAAGCACCGGGCGGCGATCTCCCACGTGGTGCGCACCATGAGCGCGTTCAGAAGGCAGTTGGTGGCCAGCAGAACCCAGGCGGAAAGCGCCGTGTACACACCAAAGAGCTTGAAAACGCCCGCAATCAGCAGCGGGTAGAGCGGGGTGACCCAGGCCGTGGGGCCGGTGTGCCCGTTGAACGGATCGGCAAATCCATAGCCCGAGACGAGCGCCCGCGCGATCCGCGCCATCTCCCAGCCGAATTGGAAGTGGTCGCCAAAGGGGCGAACCCGCCAGGTGTGCGCGAGCGTCATGTACAGCATGCGCACCGCGAAGGCGACCCAGAAGATAGACCACGGCGCCTGGAAGCTGCGTCTCACCACAGGTTGGTGCGGCGTTTCGACGGTAGCGGGTGACGACACAGACTCATTCTAGCGGCGGAGCCGCCCTCTGTCGGTCGACTCATCTGCCTTGTGTCTATCGGCGCAGCGCTCCGGAGCGCGTCGGAGATGAGGGTGCGGTGGTAAGGCTCCTGGGCGAACGCTTTGCCTTCAGACTAGCCAAACTGGGTACCGTAGATCTGGGGCGGGTGGATGGATTGGAGATAGCGATCAAGGGTGGCACGCGCGATCCAGATGGCGGGGCTGTAGCCCTTCCCTACGGAGATCTTGGCCAGCGTATGGGCAAGGAGGCAGTCGTTGGACTTGTTCCGCCTCGTCCTGCCCTTATGTCGCGATACGGGTCTCAAGGTCAATCGAAACAGTATCGATCGAAGAGGAGGCACCCTGGGCCTGATGCGCCTCGATCCGCAGGGTGAGTGGGCCCACGGTCACCCGGAGAAACCCGTAGTGCGTGTCGTCGTAGTTCTCAAGCGTGAGCGTGTCGTCGACGACCAGGGGAGCGTGGATCGCAACGCCGTTCACCTGGCGGATCTTGTCCAGGCCATGGCCGCCGTGGCCCGCAACCATATACAGGATGTTGAATGCGTCCGATTGGCCGGGGTTCACGGTGCGGGTAAAGCGCTGGTAGTTGTGGGCATGGCCCGAGAACACGGCGTGGGGCCAGAAGTCGGCCGCCGTTGCCGCCGCATCCAGGTCTTCGAGCATCCGCGGCGAACCGCCGTGAGTAGTGCCGGCGGTATAGGGCGGATGGTGCACGACGAGGATGACCGCACCTTTGTAGCTTTCCGCCTTGCAGCGGGTGAGCGCGGCCTGCAGGAACGCAAGCTGGGTGTCGTTGAGGAGCGGACGCGTACCGCCTTCGGTCGAGATGACACCGGGGTCTTCAAGCACGTTGCTGTAGAGCGCCAGGATACGCACGAATGGGGCGTCGAAGGTGAAAAACACGCCGGGCTGGATCATCGCGGTACGAATCAGGCCGCCTGCTTCGGGCGTCATGACGGGCTCGGTCGCGGTGAAGTTGCGCAGCCAGGCAGCCAGCGTCGACTCAGGGTCGCCTGAGTAGACAACGCCGTCATGGTTGCCGGCTACCGCGAGGATGGGCCCCTGATAGGTACGCCACGGCTCGTGAAACTGGTCGTAGTAGTAGCGGGACTCGCCGAAGCTGTAGACGACGTCGCCAAGATGGAAGAAAAACGCAGGCGCGGCATTGGGAGCCGAGGCGGCGAGGTCGGCCTGCGCTGCGTCGGCCACCAACGATTCGTCCGTCGGCGCTTTGACGTTGCCGGTATCGCCGACAGAATGAAAGACAATCTGGCCCGCCTGCAAGATGGCTTGCATCTTGCCCGGTCCGAGAGTCGGGCCCCAGACCGCTTCGAGCGTAAGCACAGGCTCAACGCCGCCCCGCGGTGCCGGGAAAGGCTGGACGAGCTTCGCGTCGGTCCTGCCGTAGAGCGGGTCGTCTGAAGGGTGAGGGACCTTGAAGCCGGTGGCGTCAGGGCCCGGTTTGGGCTGGCCAAATGCAGGGTTGCTGTTGCCTGAAGCAGAAGAGGGTGAAGTTTGCAACGGCGTGAGGGGCTGGACAGCTTCGCGGTGCTCGGGAGATGTTTCGGCCATCGACAGGGACTCCAGGCGAAAGGGTATACCGTTCGGACGAGCGGGATGTGAACGGCTTCGCAATAGGCGAGATCGAGTGCCAAATACTTTCACTTGCAGTGTGACCCAAGTGCTTGCCCGCTCGTTCGCCTTGTGCAACAGTAGGCAAACTCTTGTACGCGGATCCAAAGCAGGCTGAATCGAAGCTACTGGAGGTTTCCCGCATGATTTCTCCAACCCACCCTCTCCGGCGCATCTTCCACGACCTTGTGCGCGACTGTTTTCGGGACGCGTTGCCGCCGGACCGGCGCAATCCTGAGCTGGCCGCCTATGTAGCGGACATGCTGACGGAGTTCTCATCGACCGACAAGCTGTACCCGTTGAACGATGCCCAGGGTCGCCCGATACGCGAGTTGGAGCAACTGCTGCTGGCCTCGGACCCGGTGCACGGCACGGCGGCTTCCTTCGACGATGAGCGGCGCATGCGCAAGCACATCGGAGACTACCTGATGTTTTCAGCCGGCATGGCCCCGAGAAATGCGGCCAGCCCGGAGCGGCTGCACTCGATGGTGCGGGCCGGGCAGGAAAGCTACTGGGTGGTGTCGCAGTTCAACCTGTTTGAGTACGAGCGCGAAGCCCCGCTGTTCGCGCGACTCAGCCAGGCATTTGAGCCCTGCGTGCACGGGCTGCGCGAGGTGTACGCGCGCCTGCAGCGGACCGGGCCCCGGCTGCTGATGTAAGCGGCTGCCCTGCTTCGGGGCATTTTTGGTTTGGCTGTTGCAGGTGCTCGATCAGTTCATCAGCCCGGATCACTGGCTCTGTTGCTCAAGGTGCAAGTGTGGCTGCACCGCGGTCGGCACGCTTCACATATGCACGGGGTATGTTCTCAGGTATCAAGCCTCGCTTCGCTCGGTGGTACGAAGCAGCGCGCTCACGGTGCGCTGCTAGCCACCTGCTTCGTCTCGGCCGAGTCCTCGCGTTTCCGGGCTTGCTCGATCAGCTTCTTAAGCTTGCCTTCGATGCTGGCGTCGCCTACATGCTCGTCCTGGAGAACGCCATCGCTGTCGATAGTGAAGGTATGCGGAATGGCCTCGACCCCAAAGGTCCTGGAGAGCGGGCCGGTAAAGCCGCCATCGCGATACTGCAGCCAGGTCATGCCATTTCGGCCGACAAAGTCCTTCCATTTTGATTCGTCGGAATCAAGGCTGATGCTGAGCACAACCAGCGGCTGCCCGGCGAACTGTCTGGCGATGCGCTGCATGTGGGGAAGCGCCTCGCGGCATGGACCGCACCAGGTAGCCCAGAAATCGATTAGAACGACCTTGTTGCGCAGCTCATCAAGCGAGACGCGTTGTCCGTCAAGCGTCGTAACGGTGAAGGCCGGAGCCATGCGGGCGCGCACCAGCTCAGGCCGATCGACGTAGCGCGCGACACGGCCCGCGTCAATCGAGCCTGACTTGAGCCGAGGAAGCAGTTCGGTAAAGACCTGCCTGGCTGCCTCATCCTGCTGCTGATCGGCCAGGCATTCCCCTTTCATATAGAGAGCCGGGTTGTTGCCGGGTTCGAGCGTAAGAGCAGTGTCGGATTCCTGTTCCGCCTCATGGAAGCACTCACTTCGCTTCTTCGCTTTGCCCATTGCAACAAGGAGCTGGGCACGCTTCAGGTGCGCGCGCGCCTGCGCGGAAGGTGTGGTAGCTTCGGCAATCAGCTCCTGTGTGGCAAGATCAGCCGGCTTGTAGTCGCCGAGACCAATACCTAGTTCAACAACTTTCTCCGAACAGACGACGCATCGATTGCCGTCCTGTTTGTCAGCTTTGCTGTAGCTGTCGAGTGCGAAGGAGAAACGGTGGGCTCGCTCCAGCTGTTGGGCCTCCACAAACGTCTTCTGCGCCTTCGGATCTGTGGGAGCGCTGGGATCCGCTTGTGCCGGGGAACGCATTGGGAATACGACCGTGAGCAGCAGCAAGAGCCAGGCTAGATATGGGTGCATACAGGGTGTGCGCTCCGAGAATGCAATCTTTCGCGTTCACTCTAGCATCGGTCAGAAGAGACGCTCCTGCTTTCTTTGGCTTGGCAAGCACGAAGAGGGAAGCTGAGTTCCGTTTTGGTACTTGTTCCGGATTGGGGACTGCCCAGCCTAGTGACCAGCTAGCGGCTGGTTCGTGATGAGGAGCTTCCCCCCGCTGGCGCGCAGAATATGTGTGTTCGCAGCACCCATCAGCCCGGTGAGCCGTGGCAGTTGTTCGGCGCGGGCAATCAGGTACAGGCGCGCGGGCTCGGCCCAGATCTCGTGCAGTTTGGTGTCAGTGAGGAAGACATCGGGCGCGCCGGGCGCATTGGAGCCGTACTCGAGGTTGTACCAGCGGCCGTTGAGCAGGAGCTCCGAGCGGCCGGTGTAGAAAGGGATGGATGAGAACCAGTAATAGTGGTGGTCCACAATGGTCGCGCCCGGCGGCGACGCGAGAATGATCTGGGCGAGATCGCGGGAAGAAAGAAGCGGGTCGAATCGAACCATGGCCAGGCGCGCAGCCTGGAAAAACACGACCATCATGAGCGCGGCGGCCAGGTACGCGCGGCGGCATGCGCCTTGGCCCGCTGTACGAAGGGTCCCGAGCGCGCCGATCGCAAACGCCACCCCGGCAAGAAGGAGCGGCAGGCGCAGGTAGGCAAACGACGCCAGCGTCAGGTCTTCCATGTGGCCGAGCGAAAGCTTGTACGCATTTGGGTGCCGCCCGAGCGCTGCCGTGATGTCGCCGGGGGTCGGCACGTGGCGGATGCTGATCAGGATCGCGAAGCAGGCAATGGCGGCGACAGCGGCGATGAGGCTGAGCGCCCGTGTGCCGCCGCGGATCCACCGGCCTTCCTGAGCCATGGCCGAGCCGAGCAGCAGCGCCAGCGCCGGGTAGCACGGCATGGAGTAGTACTCCTGCGTGGTCGAAAAGGTGAAGAAAACCAGCACAAAGCCGATACAGCAGAGAGCAAGCAGACGCGTGCGTCCGGCGCGGTCTGTGGGCCTGAAGGAGAGCTTCGCGACGGCCGGCAGGTAGACGCTCCACGGGAAAAGCCACGCGAAGTGGAAGAGCCAGAACCAGATGCGGGGGACGGTGTCGTAGTCGCGCGGAAAGCGGAGATTGAGGAAGCGAAGCAGCTGCTCGTTGATGAAGTAGAACCAGAGAAAGCCGTGGTAATGGCCGGGGGCGCTGGTCAGGGTGGCCGCGAAATAGGGCGGGTTGCGGAGGGTAGCCAGGATGTGCCAGGGAGCGGCGATGAGCAGGAACAGGGCGGTCCCAGAGACAAGATGGAGGCGCACCCAGACAGCTTTGGTGAAGAGCCGGCGGGTAAAGGCGAGGTACAGAAAGCAGGCTGCGAGGGGAAATACAACACCGACGAGGCTCTTGAGCAGGAAGCCGGCGGCCAGCGCAACGTAGAGGGTGTACGCCCAGGCGCGCGGATGCGCCTCATCGCCGTCTTCATCCACTGCCCGTAGAAACGCCCAGAGTGCGAGCGCGACCGTGAAGGTGAGCATGACATCAGGGATCAGGATACGGGTGAACAGCCACAACCCAATGCAGGTAGCCATCACCAGGCCGGCAAGGCGTCCGGCGCGCTTGCCGAAAGCCCAGGTGCCGAACGCAGCGGTGAGCCATGCGAGCGCGATGGCGGAGAGGGCGATCGGGATACGGGCAGCCCAGTCGTGTATGCCGAAAAGCTTGTAGGCGAGGGCAATCAGCCAGTAGATGAGCGGCGATTTCTCAAAGTAATCAACGCCGTCAATACGCGCCGTAACCCAGTCGCCGGAAGAGAGCATGGTGCGCGCAATCTGCGCTTGCACGGCATCCACATCGTCCATGAGCGACGGCGGAGAGAGGATGGAGGAGAGATAGATGATTGCGGCGGCAAGTAAGGGAATGGCGAGCGGGATCGCTCGCGAAGGCCGCTGGGTAGGTTCGGGCAATGCTGAGGGCTCCTGCTCTTGGTGTCTTCAGCGTACCTGATGAGGGGTAAGCCGGCGGCTGCGGGTCGGAGATGTGACGTCGGCGCCG
>CAXUDF010000050.1:0-9736 GCA_964249695.1 uncultured Acidobacteriaceae bacterium | reverse complement strand
GGCGCCGCTCTCTTGAGTAGAGCGCCATACCCCTTTGGCATTACACATGGAAGAATGAAGCGACATCGGAATGGATGCGCTCGGCCCGACGAGCCTCCACCTTTTCGGATCGTCAACCACTTCACGAGCAAAGTCAGCAGCCCGGGAGGGGCTAGAGAGCATGAATCAGGCAACTGACGATGCCGCGCGACCCGTTTACGGGTATGACGCGCCCGGCATCATGCTCGGTCGACTGATGGGCGGTTGTGCAGCAGCCTTGACCGGCTGCGTCACAGCGGCATTCGCAACGGGTGTGTTGCGCTACACGGGCGTAGTGGTCGTAATTATTGGAACGGCTCCGCTGTTCTCCGGGCTATGCATGCTTCTTTACGCGGTATCGGTAAAGTTCGCACGCGCGAGCACATACCCGGCTTGGCTGACATCTGCGGAAACGGCACTGTCTTTGACGTGGGCGGGGGGCGGACCTCTCCTGATTGGTGCGGCAAGCGAGCGCCCCGAGGCAGGATAATCGGGATTGATCTTTGGTCTTCCAAGGACCTCTCCAACAATGCCGCCGCGATCGCCTGGCGTAACGTCGCGCTGGAATGAGTTACCGATCGGGTTGAGATCCTGACCTGCGATGCCCTCGCTCGCATTCCCTGGTGGAAGTTTCGACTGCGTAGTCTCGCTGCTTTGCCTTCATAACATCGAGGACAAAGCCGATCAGCGTATCGCTGCCAAGAGATCGCACGCGTCCTCAAGCCGGGCGGACGCGCAGCGCTCGGTGATTATGTGCCGACTCATGGGTATGCCGCTGCATTGGCCGATGCGGGCCTCTCTGTACTTCAGCCGTGCGCCGCTTTCACCGTTGCACTCTCACTTATGTGGATTGTCGTAGTTGAAAAGCTGTTGGAGCCTCCAAAGCTTTAACGTTCCTGGGGCCGATTCTTTTTGTAGTTCTACAACGTAGGTCTTCATACAGCGTGATTGCTGGCGATGAGCGTACCTCTAAGCTGACGCCGAAGTTTCACAGAATGTATACAGCCGGCAGGCAACAACACCAACTATTCATGGGGCCGCTGAGCACGTGTCGACGTCCTAATTCAGGAACCTGCTCTGAAGAGAAACAGTCACGGGCCGCTGGAGCTGGTCAAGGGTGCTGCGCAGGCACTCTTCGCTGCGACGGAGGGCGGCTTCGGAGCGTTTGCGCTCGGTCACGTCGACCAACGCCACGGAAAAACCGATGATCTGTCCGGCTTCATCGCGAACAGGTTGAGCGGTACGCAGGTACACCAGTTCGTGGCCAAGACGAGGGCCGGTGCCGTGCATCGCTGCATCCACAACAATCTCGCTTTCCATGAGCTCTTCGGTAGCAAGCACTCGCTCAAGGTGAGCCAGGATCTGGTCTGCCGGGCCGGGAAGCACTTCGCGTACGGTGCGGCCGATGAACTGCTCGGCAGGGATGCGGTACATGCGCGCGAGATATTGATTGACGGTTATGTAGCGGAAGCTTAGGTCGAGAAAGCAAAGGCCCACCGGGGCTGCATGAAAGATGCTCTCAAGCCGGGTAAGCCGCTGACTTGCGGAAAGGTACTCAGGAAAGAGACAGCCCTGGGGCGGCTGAGGCACGAAAGGCCGTGCAGCCCGATTTGCAGAGAGTAGAGCGGGGACCTGCTCAGCTGGCACGGCGCGGCCATACAGCCAGCCCTGCCCAACGGCGCAGCCCAGGCGGATCAGCATGTCTGCCTGAGATTGCTCCTCAATGCCCTCGGTAACAGTAGCGATGCCCAGGCTGAGGCCCAGGCTGACAATCGAAGCCACGATCTTGCGGCCGGCACCCTCGTTGTCAAGCGAGCGTACGAAGCTGCCGTCGATCTTAATTTTGTCGAAGGGGAGTTCGAGAAGACGATTGAGGCCGGCGTGATCCGTGCCGAAATCGTCAAGCACCAGGCGGATCCCGAGAGCTTTTAACTCGGCGACTCGGGCTTTTACAGTCTGGATCGGGCCGACAAAGGCCTGCTCGGTGAGCTCGACCTCAAGCCGCGCCAGAGGAAATCCTGAGGGCTCAACAGCACGCAAGAGTGTGCTGATAAAGCAAGTTTCGCGAAGCATGCACGGAGCGATGTTGATGGCCAGCGTGAGCTCGCCCGGCCATGCCTGCGCGGCGAGACAAGCTTCACGCAGCAGGTGCTCGGTCATGGCGAGCAGGAGGCCCTCGCGTTCCGCAAGAGGGATGAACTCAGCGGGGCTCACGGCACCCAGGACGGGGTCGGTCCAGCGGGCGAGAACTTCGAAGCCAACAATGGTGCGGCTGCGCAGATCAAGCAGGGGCTGAAAGGCAGGCGTGATGTGTCCGGTTTCTATGGCCTTGCGGAGCCCGTGCGCGGAGATGCCGCTGCCTTGAGGGTGGGACTTTCTGGAAGCGGAAAGCAGCAGGGCTCTCCGTTTCCGTGTAGCGCGTTTTCTCTTGATCACGCGTGTACGTCCCTGTGGTCGAAAGCCATAGCGGCGACAAGCTCGATGTGCCGATCGCTATGTGATCAACAGTATCGGCATCCTGAGGATTCATTTCTGGGTACGAGGGTAACGGGCTTGCGCGTGTTGGAACGCGTAAGCGGCAGGGGGCATGCGCCATGGCGGGAGAAGGCTGAAGAGGATGGATCGCTTATGGTCTGGCCGCTAGCATCTTGCGCGCAGGAGGAGTCTTCGCCAAGTAAGTGGACCGAATGCCTAGCAGGCCAGAGGCCATCTGCACGTCAGCAAGGTTATCACTTTGGATCCGCCTGTTGACGTCCTCAAATTCGCCCACCTCACCTTTGTGCCGAACTGACTAATCTTTCCTCGTAGCCCCGCTGGTGAGCTGGCTGACGTACCAACCCCGTCGCGCGAACTCACCAGCTCTCCGCGGGGTCGACCCTGCCCGTGCAGAGGCCGTTCTCAGCGAATCGGGCTGCCGGTAGAGCCCGCGAACTATCGTCCGGAACCCTACAGAATATAGCGGCTCAGATCCTGGTCTTTGACAATGCTCGCGACCATCTGGCGGACGTACTCGGGGTCAATAATAACCACGCGTTCGTGGCCGGTGGGGATTTCGCGGTCGACCACGGGCAGTGGAACTGTAGAGCCGCCGTCGGTGGCCGCGACTGACAGGTCAAAGACCCCGTCGGCAGTGCGGGGAGCTTTCAGCAGATCCGGCGCCAGGAAAGAAATTTCATCCAGAACCCGCTCCATGATGGTGTGGAGGCGGCGGGCGCCGATATTTTCTGTACCCTCATTGACGCGGAACGCGAAGTGAGCCATCTCGGCCAGTGCTTCCGGGGTGAACTCGAGCTTGAGGCCTTCCGTTTCAAGCAGAGCGATGGACTGCTTGGTCAGTGAGGCTTTCGGCTCCGTGAGGATGCGGATGAAGTCGTCGACGGTGAGCGAGTGGAGCTCGACACGGACGGGAAAGCGGCCCTGCAGCTCAGGGATCAGATCAGACGGCTTGGTAACGTGGAACGCGCCGGCCGCAATGAACAGGATGTAGTCGGTGCGGACGTTGCCGTAGCGGGTGTTGACAGTGGTGCCTTCAACGATCGGCAGGATGTCGCGCTGCACGCCTTCGCGCGAGATGTCAGGGCCATGGCCGCCTTCGCGTCCGGCGATTTTATCGATTTCATCGAGGAAGACGATGCCCGAGTTCTCGACGCGCTCGACCGCGGTGCGCTGCACCTGGTCCATGTCGATCAGGCGGCCTTCTTCTTCCTGGACGAGATAGTCGAACGCCTCAGCGACCTTCATCTTGCGCTTTTTGGTGCGGGGGCCAAAGAGCTGCGGGAGGATGTCCCTCAGGTTTGAGTCGTCGTCGGGAGCATTGCCGGTGACAATTTCGATCTGCGGTTCGCGACGTTCGCGGACATCAATCTCGACGGTCCGCTCATCGAGCTTGCCCTCGCGGAACTGCTCGCGAAGCTTCTCACGGGCGCGGGTCAATGCGCTTGATTCGGTAGCACTTGTGTCAGCGGCCGCACTGATCTGCTCGCTGCTGCCGCTGGGCAGGGCGTCATCCGGCGCGTGGCCGTTGCCGGACTGGGGCATGACGGTGACTTCCGCAGACGCTGCCGGTGCCGGCAGCAGCAGCTCCAGCAGGCGGTCCTCTGCGTTGAGCTCCGCCTTATCCTCAATCTCATCAAGCTTTTCGTCCCGAACCATGTCGATTGCGTTCTCGACCAGATCGCGGATCATTGACTCAACGTCGCGCCCCACGTAGCCGACCTCGGTGAATTTGGAGGCCTCAACTTTCAGGAAGGGCGAGTTGGTGAGCTTGGCCAGCCGGCGAGCGATCTCGGTTTTCCCGACGCCGGTAGGCCCGATCATGATGATGTTCTTCGGCATGATCTCGTCGGCGACTTCAGGGGCGAGCTTTTGCCGGCGCATCCGGTTGCGCAGGGCGAGCGCGACGGCGCGCTTGGCGGCGCGCTGGCCGATGACGTACTTGTCGAGCTCGGCGACGATCTCGCGCGGGGTCAGGTCTTCGAGCGCGAGTTCCTGGTCGTCGGCGGTTCCGGGGAGGTAGATGGCCATGGCGGGAAGCCTTTCAGGTCCGGGTCGGAATAAGGGTCGGATGCTCGGAAGAACGCGCGAGATCGCCTAAGTACGAGCCGCGGGTGCCAGCTTGTCGGGCGCGCCGACCTCTTCGACCAGAACGGTGTCGTTGGTGTAAATGCAGATTTTGGCCGCGATCAGGAGCGATTTTTCAGCGACCTCGCGGGCGCTCATCGTCGTGTTGTCGAGCAGGGCGCGCCCTGCGGCAAGGGCGTACGAGCCGCCGGAGCCGATGGCGACGATGCCCTCATCGGGCTCGATGACGTCGCCGGTACCGGAGATCAGGTAGCTCTGATCGCGGTCGGCGACAATTAGCAGCGCTTCGAGCGAGCGCAGCATCTTGTCGGTGCGCCAGTCTTTTGCAAGCTCGACGGCAGCCCGGCCAATGTTGCCGGCGTACTGCTCAAGTTTCCCTTCAAACCTGCCGAAGAGTGAGAAAGCGTCGGCGGTGGACCCGGCAAAACCGGCGAGCACCTTGTCCTGATAGAGGCGGCGGATTTTGCGTGCGGTGTGCTTCATCACGGCATCACCGAGCGTTACTTGCCCGTCAGCCGCCATGACGCAGGAGCCCTCGCGGCGAACGCACACGACGGTGGTGCTGCGAATGCGGCGGCCGCCGGAAAGAGAAAGGTCGGCAAACGGAGCGGGTTGCGCGTGGAGCTTCAGGCGGCGGTGCGAACTATCCATAGATAATCTTTTAAGTATAGCGTGCTGCTTCCGGGGCGAACGACGCGGCTCGGGGTGACCGACGATTGCGGGCCGTGGGCGAGCTATCCTCCGCAACGCTTGCCGCTGGAGTATTCTGCTGCTAGCTTCACAGAACTGCCTCAGCAGACTGAGTGGACGGAGCGAGTACGGCCATGAGCGGGATTCCCCTGCGCGACCACCAGGTTCTTGCGACGATAGCGGCCGGGGTGGCGTGCCTGGGCGGTGTTGCCTGGTTTATGGCGACGCGCAAGCACACGAGCGAGGAAGAGCTGGAACGGACGCGGCGGCAGGACCTGGTGCTGGGCGGGCGGATCATTGATGGCACCGTAATCGACATAGCGGAGCTGGACGCGTACGAGGCAGGCCGGCCCGAGGGGATGCAGCTCATCCTTTATAAGTACGAGATTTCGGGCGTGTCCTATGAGTGCTCGCAGGACATTACCAACCTGAAGGATTTGATCGCGATTGCCGATATACGGGTAGGCTTTCCGTGCTCGGTGCGGTATGACACCCGGCAGCCGGAAAACAGCATTGTGATTGCGGAGAACTGGATCGGGCTCAGGGACACGGCAAACTCGGTGCCGGTGCGGCGTACGTCACGCCGTCGGTGGTCGGCGCCGGTGAGCTAGGTCCACCCTGCCGCAGCGGTAAACCCCTGCGCGGCTCGCGGCCACTCCGTGGCGGGTTGACGGAATTGCTTGAAGCGCCATTGATTAAGGGCCTTGCCGGTCGCCTACACTAAAAACAATGCACACACACGGCTCACCAACGGGCAGCACGCAGCGGGTCCTGCAGTTTTCACTGCTGGCGACGCTCGGCTACGTGGCGGTGTGCTTTGCCATGGGCCTGCGGTCGCACTCGCTCGCGCTTCTGTCGGAGGCCGGGCACAATATTTCCGATGCGGCAGCGCTGCTGCTCTCGTTTGTGGCGGTATGGCTGGGGAACCGGCCGGCTAACGAGGCGAAAACCTTCGGGTATCAACGGGCTGGAGTACTGGCCGCCTTTTTCAATGCGCTCGCGCTTGTGGCAGTCTCTACCTGGATTGCCATCGAGGCGATCGCGCGCTTTAGGCACCCGCAGGCCGTGGCGCCGACGGTGATGATGGCAGTCGCGGCGGTAGGCGTGTTGATGAACGGGTTGATCGCGCTGATGCTGTGGCGGGTGAGCGCGCGCGCCTCTGCTGTAAGCGGGTCGGCTGGCCACGACGTCAATCTGCGGTCAGTGTTTGTGCACATGCTGGGCGATACGCTGTCGACCGCAGCTGTTATCGTCGGCGGCCTCGTGATCCGGCTGACCGGGTTCGCGTGGATCGATCCGGCGCTATCGCTCGCCATCGCGGTGCTGATCCTGTGGTCGTCCATCTCGATTGCGAGGGAAACGCTGAACATCCTGCTGGAAGGCACGCCCGAAGGCATGGAGCTGCCGGCGATCCGGGCGGCGCTCGTGGGCATTGATGGTGTGGAGGACGTGCACGACCTTCACGTGTGGTCGCTGGGTTCGCAGACCCACGCGCTTGCGACGCACATCCGCATCGCGGACATTCCGCCGTCGGAGAGCAATGCCATCCTGGACCGCGTCAAGGCCGCGCTGCGGGAGCGCTTCCGCATTCTGCACACGACCATCCAGTTTGAGAACACCGGCTGCGAAACCGAGCATGGCTGCGTGATGGCGATCGAGGTTGGGGATGTGTCCCACGGGCACGATCACGGGCATGGTCATCACCATGGTCACGCGCATTGACGCTTCTTCTCCGCGCGAAAATATCGCTCTTGTCAGCGATCCGCATGCCACCCGGGCTGCCCACTCATTGGCGTAGAATCCTCCCGTGCAGCGACGCGACTTCCTCTCGGCTTCTCTCATCGCTTCGGGCGGCCTGCTTCTTACGGATGCGGCAGCTGCCGCGCAGTCCGCGGCACCGGTGAGCGCCGGGGGTGTGGCGCGCCAGTTTTACCTCATCCGGCGCTACCGCTTGCAGAATGGCCCGCAGACCCGGCTCGCGCAAAGCTATTTCGCAGACGCGCTGCTGCCGGCGCTTGCGCGCCTCGGCATGGGCCCGGTCGGCGCCTTCCGGCTCGAGGTAGGGCCGCAAACGCCGACGTTCTACCTCGTCATCCCCTCGCTTTCTGCGGAGTCGCTTGCGCTGCTCGATCTGCGCCTGGCTGAAGACCCTGTGTTTCTCGCGGCCGCGCAGCCTTTCTGGAGCGCGCCCGCCGTAGCCCCGGCGTTTCTGCGCGTGGAGAGCTCGCTGTTTTCTGCATTTCCCGGCTGGCCGCGGCTCACGCCGCCCGCGGGCGCGGCCGCAGCAAGCCCAAATCGCATTGTGCAGCTGCGCACCTACGAGAGCCCGAGCTACGCGGCCCATATCCGCAAGGTCGAGATGTTTCAAAACGGAGAGTTCGAGAGCTTCCGGAACGCCGGCGCGGCACCCGTCTTTTTCGGCGATGCGCTGGTGGGGGAAAGCCTGCCGCAGCTGACGTACATGCTCGCGTTCGAGAGCCAGGAAGCCTTGACCGCAGATTGGAAGCGCTTCGCTGCGGACCCGGCATGGAAGAAGCTGTCGAGCTCGCCGCGCTACGCGTACGAGGAGATTGTGAGCAGCATCACGAACCTGGTGCTGAGCCCGCTCGCGTCGTCACAGTTTTAGGCGCGATGAGCCCCCACCGGGTGGAAGAGTAGAGTGGCAGGCAGGAGGAATGTAGATGCGACGTTTTTTTAGGGCAGCGGCTTTGGTGTGCGTACTTCTAGGCGTAGCGCAGGCAGGGGTGCCGGCTCACGCGCAGGCGGGGCGAGGCGCGAACCTGCCCAGTCCGGGTCGAACCGCGGACGTAACCGTCGGTACCGCGAAGATCCACATCAGCTACGGCGCCCCGCATGCCAAGGGCCGCACCATTATGGGCGGCGTGGTCCCGTACACCCGCTGGTGGCGCACCGGCGCGAACGAGGCGACGAGCTTTGAGACGACAGGCGACACGATGGTTGGCACGCTCCCCGTGCCTGCGGGCAAGTACACCCTCGTGACGCTGCCCTCCGCGGGCACCTGGCAGCTGGTGATCTGCAAGCACACCGGCCAGTGGGGCACCGAGCGTTTCGAGGCCGATGACCTGGGCAAGACCGCGATGACCAAAGCCACGCTGCCGGCGCCGCAGGAGCAGATGTCGATCACCTTTGAGAAAACCAAGGGCAGCGAGACGCAGCTTCACATCCGGTGGGAGACGACCGATGTGTGGGTGCCGATTCACGCCCGGTAGGCCGTCGCCGGACCACGGGCGTTCAGGCCGGGTCTGGCGGCCGGTCGGGCTGGCTCAGGTAAAGCTCCTCCACGCGGGCCAGTGTGTCGATCTCGTCGAGCGGCTTGTCTGTTCGAATGCGCAGGATGCGCGGGAAGCGCAGCGCAAAGCCGCTCGCGTGGCGGTCGGAGCGGGTGATGTTGTTGAAGGCGACCTCGAAGACCGTGTCGGGCTCGACCGTGCGATAGTGGCCGAAATCCTCAAGGGTATGCTCCTGAAAGTGCGCGGAAAGCTCGTGCATTTCGGCATCGGTCACGCCGGAATAGGCTTTGCCCACGTTGAGCAGCTCGCCTGAGTCTGACCGCACGGCGAAGGTGTAGTCGCTGAGGTGGCGAGCCCGGCGGCCGGTGCCGAACTCGGCGCCGGTCACGACGACGTCGAGCGTGGCGAGCTCGCGCTTGAGTTTTAGCCAGGCAAGGCCTCGCCGGCCGGGCTGGTACAGGCTCCCCGCGGCTTTGAGCATCACGCCCTCGTTGCCGCGGGCGCGGGCTTCTGCATACGCCGCGTCCAGCTGTTCAGCACCCGTAAGGCGGATGGCGGGGGCGAGCAGCAGGCGCGGAAAGGCATCGGTCTTTTTTTCAAGAGTGGAAGACGGCTCGGAAAAGAGCTGCCCCTGGTCGGCAATCACGGCGAGCGTGTGGCGCCCGTCGGTTTCAGGCGCGTGCTCGGCCAGATACTGCTCCAGACGGGAGCGGCGGGCTGCCAAGGTCTGATCAAGCAGGAGCCGGCCGTCAGCGTAGAGGATGTCAAAGGTCATGAATACGACCGGGTGGGTGCGGCGCAGCTCGGCGGACACCTGCTTCCGTCCGAGCCGCTGCTGGAGGGACGAGAAAGGCAAAGCGCGGGCCGGGGTATCTGCGTTTGGCATCTGTCCTGCCGGCTGCCAAGCTAGGATCTCGCCGTCCAGGATCACTGCTTCCGGCAGGGCAGCGAAAGCCTCCATCAGCTCCGGGAAAGCGTCAGCAAGGTCCTCGCGATTGCGCGAAAACAGGCCAACGCGGCCGGGCTGCGCGGGGTCGCCGGCGTGCAGTTGCGCGCGCATGCCGTCGTACTTGTCCTCCATCTGCGCCTCCCGCAGCAGCACCTGCGGTGCGGCTGCGAGCGCTTCCGGCGCGAGTACTTCTGGAATGCCGGCCTCGGGGTCCTCACGCTGGTCGGGTTCCAGAGGCGCCTGTTGT
>CAXUDF010000049.1:11103-20598 GCA_964249695.1 uncultured Acidobacteriaceae bacterium | reverse complement strand
TGGCGCCGGTAGTCGGCGCGGAGCACATCCGCGCCAGCGTGAATGTGGATTACGACCCGGGCACGATTGAGCAGAGCCAGGAGAAGTATGACCCGGCCGTGAGCGTACCGCTGACCGTGCAGCGTTCGGACGAGGAAACAGGCGCGGGCGCGGCGACTGCCGGCGTGCCCGGAACTTCCAGCAATGTGCCGCAGGCCAAGGGCAGCCTGCCGAATGTACCGAACGTTCCAGACGGCGGTGCGGAAAGCGCGAAAACGGAAAACTCGACGTACGGGGTCAACAAGGTGGTGACGCACTCACTCGAGCCTGCAGGCCGCGTGCGCCGTGTAACGGCCGCGCTGCTGGTCGACGATGCGGTGCTCCACAAGCAGCTGCCGAAAGGCAAAGTGCAGGATGTGCGCGTGAAGCGTTCGCCGGAGGAGCTGAAGCAGTTGCAGGATCTGGCCTCGGCTGCGATCGGGCTGGACACTGCGCGCGGAGACGTTTTGACGGTGGAGGACATGTCGTTTGACCAGCCTGCGGTTACGGACGTGCTGCCGCCCTCGTTTTCTGACCGCGTGCGCAAGGGCCTGAACGACTATGCTGTCGCCGTACGGTACAGTTCGCTGCTGCTCTTGTTTCTGCTGGGATACGTGCTAATGGTGCGGCCGATGCAGAAGCGCGCCCTGAGCATGACCAGGGAGCTGCCGGGGTCGCAGCCGCAGCCGCTGCTCGCCGAAATGGAGCAGATGCATCTGCCGCCGTTGCAGCCGGGTGAGGAAGCCCTGCGTTCAAGCGCCCTCAAGGAGCAGCTGGTGCAGCTTGTGAAGGCGAAGCCGGAAACCAGTACCAAGGCCGTGCAGGCGTGGCTGCGAGGAGAAGCGCAATGAGTCCGGAGATGCATCAGGCAGGCGCGATACCGGGAGTGCGCAAAGCGGCGATCCTGCTCGCGGTGCTCGGGGAAGAGGCCGCGGCGACGATTCTGCGGATGCTCTCAGAAGATGACCTGAACCGTGTGACGCACGAGATCGCGAAACTTGGCTCTGTGCCGAAGGATGCCTCGCTCAAAGTGATGGAGGAGTATCAGCAGCTCGCGGTCGCGCAGGAGTACGTTGCGCAGGGCGGCCAGGACGCGGCGCAGCGCATGCTCGTGAAGGCCTTCGGCGAGAACGGCGCGCGCGAGATGGTCGCTCGGCTGGTCAGGGCGAACGAGCTGAGCGCGAGCCGGGTCGAGTCGCTGCAGCGCATCGATGCCAAGCAGCTCGCGCGCTTCTTGGAAGGGGAGCATCCGCAGACGATTGCGCTGGTGCTGGGTCACCTGGAAGCCAAACCGGCCGCATCGCTGCTCATGTGCCTGCCCCCGCCGATCCGGGCTGAGTCGGTGAAGCGGCTGGCACAGCTGCGGCAGTTCTCGCCGGAGATGGCGGAAAAGGTGTCTCTGGTGCTGAACCGCCGGCTGCGCTCGGTCGGCGAGCAGACGAAGAAAACCTACTCCGGCTTCGAAACCGTGGCCGACCTGATGAACAACATCGACGCGACGACCTCGCGCGAGATCCTCGAGATGATCGAGCAGGAAGAAGCCAAACTGGCTGCTTCCATCCGCGACCTGATGTTTACGTTTGAGGATTTCCTGAGCGTCCCGGAACTGCACATTCGTGAAATTACGGGAGCGGTCGATAAGAAGGTATTGACGCTTGCACTGAAAGGCGCAAGTGAAGAGCTGCGAGCTCATTTCTTCAAGACCATGAGCTCGCGCGCAATCGAGATGATGAAGGAAGATGCCGAGTCACTGGGGCCGGTGCGTTCGCGCGATGTTGCCAAGGCGCAGCTGGACGTGGTCGCCCTGGCGCGCACGCTCGAGAGTGATGGAAAGATTGTTCTGAAAAGTGAGGGAGCCGATGAGTACGTCGTTTAGCCGAGCTGCACTGCCGCGTATTCCTGTTACACCTATCACGTCACTGCAGTATCGGGAGATGGCCTCGATACCGTCTTTGCCGCGCGTGAAGCCCGCACAGCCCGCACCCCCCGCACCCGAGCCGCGCAAGCAGTCTGAGGTGGAGATGACCGACTCGCAGCTGCAGGCGCTGCTTGCCGAAGCACGCCGCGAAGGCGCGGCTGCGGCGGAGGTGCGGCTGCGCGAGGAGGTTCTGGCGAGGTTGCGGGAGGAAAATAGCCGGGTCAGCGCAGCGCTCGACGGGTTTGAGCGGGAGCGTCGAGGATACTTTGCCCGGGTCGAAACCGAAGTGGTGCGGCTGGCACTCTCGATTGCCGCGAAAATCCTTCACCGTGAGTCCCAGGTGGACCCGATGCTGGTCGCGGCGCTTGTGCAGATTGCTGTCGGTCAACTCAAGGAGAACACATCGGTCAACGTTCGAGTTCACCCTGCCGAGGCAGAGCGCTGGCGTGCTCACTTCGCGTCTGCTCCGCAGTGGGCCGCGGTCAAGGTGACAGAAGACGCGGAGCTTGAGATGGGGGACTGCTGCCTGGAGACAGAGCTGGGCTCGGCAAATCTATCCCTTGCTGCGCAGCTGAAAGAAGTGGAGCAAGGCTTTTTCGACGTGCTGGCGCAGACGCCCAAGGCCTAGCCGATGCCGCTTGCGTCCTATTTCGACCGCCTGGAGCAGGCCGGAACGCTGCGCTGGACCGGTCGCGTGCTCCAGGTTACGGGGAACCTGATCGAGTCCGAAGGGCCGTTCTGCTCGGTCGGCGAAGCATGCGAAGTCCTGGGCGCGGGCGAGCGCTGCTATCCGGGCGAAATCGTCGGCTTTCGCGGCTCGACCATGCTCTCGATGACGCTCGAGCGCCCGCAAGGGATCCGGTTCGGCGACCGCGTGGTTGCACGGGGCGTTCACCCTTCGATTCGCGTTGGGTCCGACATGCTGGGGCGGGTCGTCGATGCGACTGGCGCTCCTCTGGACGGCGGGCCCGAGTATCACTCCGAGCGCAGCGTGCCGGTAGACGGTTCGGCGCCGACTCCGCTGGACCGCGTGCCGATTCGCGAAGCGCTGGGCTGCGGGGTCCGCGTATTGGACGCGTTTGTGCCGTGCGGACGAGGGCAGAGGCTGGGGATTTTTGGCGGCTCCGGCGTAGGCAAAAGCACCCTGCTGGGCATGATGGCCCAGGGAACCGCAGCCGACCTGACCGTCATGGCGCTGGTAGGCGAACGCGGGCGCGAAGTCGGCGAGTTCCTGGAAGTGCTTGGGGAAGAAGGCCGCCGGCGCTCCGTCATCGTCGTTTCCACGTCCGATCAATCGCCGCTGCTGCGGCTGCGTGCCGCGATGAGCGCGACCGCAGTCGCGGAACACTTTGCCGCGCAGGGCAAGCACGTGTTGCTGGTGGTCGATTCGCTCACCCGCTTTGCGATGGCCCAGCGCGAAATCGGTCTCGCTGCCGGAGAGCCGCCGACCGCCAAGGGCTATACCCCTTCCGTGCTGAATTTGCTGGCGCGCCTGG
The DNA here is from genome assembly GCA_964249695.1 of uncultured Acidobacteriaceae bacterium. Classification (GTDB taxonomy): domain Bacteria; phylum Acidobacteriota; class Terriglobia; order Terriglobales; family Acidobacteriaceae; genus EB88. The sequence continues at coordinate 17,166 of CAXUDF010000049.1, read as the reverse complement.
TGGAGCGCGCGGGCAACTTCAAAAGCGGCAGCATCAGCGCCTTCTACACTGTGCTGATGGAGGGTGACGACCAGCAGGATCCGGTGGCAGATACCGTGCGCTCGCTGCTCGACGGCCACATCATCCTGGATCGCGCGCTGGCCCTGCGAAACCACTACCCGCCCATCTCCGTCCTCGACAGTCTCAGCCGCCTCATGCCCTCGATCAGTGGCCCGGAGCATCTGGCGAAGGCGGGAGAGCTGCGCCGGCTTCTCGCGAGCTACAAGCGGTCTGAAGACTTGCTCCGGATCGGCGCCTACCAGAAGGGTGCGGACGCGCTGCTTGATCGTGCGGTCGAAGTCTTGCCGGACTTGGAGCGTTTCCTCCATCAGCGTGCCGGTGAAATCTGCCCGAACACCGACACATTGCGGCGCCTCCTGGCGCTGCCGAGCTGACGTGGCGTACCGCTTTGCGCTAGCCCCGGTGCTGCGCGTCCGCGAACTCGCGGCCGAGCGGGAGGAGCAGACGCTTGCACGGATCTCAGCGGAGATCGAACGGTTGCGTGCTGCCGTCGAGCAGAACACGAAGGATCTGCTCGAAACCAGCCGCGCCCGCCAGCAGGCGCTTGCCTCCGCGGCGCTGCCTGCAATGCACCTCCACGCCTCCTACGCGAGCGCGCAGGAGATGCGCGTGCGCGATGCAGCCTTGCGCAAACAGCTCCATGCGTTTGAACAGCTCCGGGTGCAGCAGATTGCTCGCTACCAGGAGGCGTATCGCAGTCGCGAGGTGCTCGTCAGCCTCCAGGCAGAGCAGCGCTCCGCCTGGGAAGCCGCGGAGGCCAAGCGTGAAGCGAAGGCCGCCGACGAGGCGTTTCTTGGCAGATACGCGCGTGCTCTCAGGGACGCCAAGGGCTGAGGCGCTCCTGTTCTTGCGCAACGTAGAGAGTCCCCGAGCCATCTGTAAGCTTTCTTGCAACACACAAGTGCACTGCTTACAGAGGCTGCCTACCGTGGGCTGCGCTTCACGGACAAGTAGGCAAGCTTTGCCGGGCAAACCCGGCAAGAGCTGCCTACGGTGCCCGGTTTGCCGGGTTTACTCATAGCTAAGTCGGGCCGCTTCCTTCCTGTAACTGCAACAAGAGAAACAGCTTACGTGAAAGCGTCGGGAAGTTGAGTCGCCAACCGCTTTGGCGCCCAGAATGCACAAAGAGTCTGCGTGAACATCGTCCATGCAAATGCGGTGCAGGCTCCACAACTCGCGACCACTCCCGCCCCGGCGGCACCGGTATCAGAACCAGGCTTTCATGACGCGCTCGCGGCGGCGCAGAACGCCGGGTCTGGTAGTGAGACTGGAGCCGCAAACCATGCTGCCTCAGCCGGCGGGACTGACGCCGCTAAAGCAGCGGATGCTGGAAAAGCGCTGCCGGGCAAGAAAGAGAAAGGCAGCGCTGCAGACGGCGCCATGAGCGACCAGACAGGTGTCCAGCCGGTTGTGCTCGCCGCGGCTTTCACGGTCTCGCCCGTAGTCGCCAGCCTTCCTGCGCTGCCTTCCATCGCAGACCCTTCAGCGAGCCTGCAGCAATCGACCGATGGCAAAGCCGAGGCGAACACGACTGAAATCCTGACCCAGAACCTGCCCGTGACGCCTGGTGAGGGCTCTGCACCTGCGGCTTTGCCGGGCGCGCCGTCCGGGGCAGCGCTAGGCACCGAGGGGGCATCTTTGCCGTCGCTGCCGGTACCACTCGCTGCCCAGGCCATGCCGGCTAGCTCCTTACTGCCGTCGAGCTCTCTACTTCCGGCCACGGATGCCAGCAGGCACTCACCCTCCGCACTTGCGGGAGCTTCCGCGGTGCCGCACTCTGTGTCAGAGCCAAGCACGGTAGCGGCTCCCGCAAGGCTTGACGAGGTGCACGCGCCGAAAGACCTCAGCAGCACCACCGGGCCGGGAGCGCCACCAGCGCAGACGTTCGGCGCACATCTGCTGCCAGGCCACCATGGCGAGGTATCCGGGAAGGCAGCAGCGCCGGGAAACAGTCTCGCCTCGGCAAAGCCCGCAACCGGGGCAAGCGCGTCCTCGCAGTCCAGGGGAGCCGACAGCTCCGGCACCCAGAGCGGCAGTCATTCAAGCTCCAGCGAACCGAGCGGCAGCAATGCAGGCAGCAGCAATGGAGGTAGTACAGGCGGGACCGCAACTCCTTCCGGCATGCAATCTGGTGCGGCTTCACCGCCGCAGGCATTTGTTGTCGCTCAGGAAGCCGCACCCGGCGCCACGGCTACACTTCTGGGTCCCTCGCCCGCACAGGCAGTGACGGCGGGAGGCTCTGAGTCTCTTACTCCCCTGGCACCTCTCGCGCCGGCAGAGGCAGCGCGCTCCTCCACCCCCATGCCGGGCACTCTCCCTGGCAGTGAAGCCACGGCCACCATTAATACGGCGCAGGTACTGGGCCGCATGAATGGGACCGAGATGCGGGTCGGCATGCGGTCTGAAGAGTTTGGCTCCATTTCGATCCAGACGTCGGTGTCGCCGGGCAATGTGGTGGCGCAGATCGCGCTCGATCACAGTGCGCTGGGCCGTGCGCTGGCCGTGCACCTGCCTGCCATGGAAGAAAAGCTTGGCACGGCTCTCGGAGTAACGGCACGTGTGGAGTTGCGCGACACCGCCCTGCAGTCGTCCATGCAGGGGAGCAACAGCGGTGCAGCCGGAAATGGAGCGTCAGCGAACGGCGGAGCGGGGGGCGGCGGTCACTCTGCGAGCAGCGGCTCATTTTCGCAGCGCGCCTTCGACATGGATTCTGGCCCCCGATTTGCTGGGGGAGAGGTGAACGGCTCGCCAGGCGAGCGCCTCAGCATACATGCCTAACGGATCAAGGAAACAAAGGGGAACTTTATGACGGTAGCAGGGATTTCGGGAGCGGCAACGGCAGCTCCTTTCTTTGGCGCGGTGCAGCAGAAAAGCTCGGCGCAGGCGACGACAGGCTCGGGCAGCACCTCAGGGAGCGCCGCCGCCGGCGGCTCATATGCAGTTGGAAACCTCGGGTCGACGTTCCTGAACCTCCTTGTCAAGGAATTGCAAAATCAGGATCCAACGCAGCCGATGGATCCGACAGCCATGGTGGGACAGATCATTTCGCTCAACCAACTGGATCAACTGATCGGCATCAATCAGGATTTGACGCCGGCAACGACGGCAACGACGGCGACCCCTACCGCCCCTACGACTCCTGCAGCCCCAGGTATAGCGACTCACGCGGCACAAGCGCAGGGTCTCTCCTCGGCGTCACCGGGTGTCGCCGCTCTTGACCCAACGCAGACCGCTGCGAGCCTGGCCGGCCAGCAGGCAGCCATGGCAGCAGCACTTGCTGCGGCCAGTCCCACGGCTGCTGCGAATACCTCAACCCCACTCGATCTTGGCAAGCTCACCGCACTATTCGGAGGCAAGTAAATGTCATTCTTTTCCATTCCCCTTTCCGGCTTGAATGCAAGCCAGAGCGCGCTGCAATCGGTGTCCAACAACCTGGCAAACACGGACACAGACGGCTACAAGGACCAGAACGTTACCTTTGCCGATATGTTCGCGCAAAGCGGCATCACCAATGGCGCGGGCGATCCGTTCCAAACAGGGCAAGGCGTTTTGACATCCTCGACGACCTCGGACTTCACCGCCGGCACTGTGACCGCAACGGGCATTAACTCCAACATGGCTCTGAATGGAAACGGCTTCTTCGTTATGCAGCAGGCGAACGGTACCATTGCCTACTCGCGCGCCGGCGACTTCACGCAAAATAAACTCGGCCAGCTGGTCGCGCCCGATGGTTCGCTGGTACTGGGCTATCCTGCAGCGAACGGCGTCGTCAACACAGCGGCACCCCTGCAGCCGCTGGTGGTCGGTACCGGGCTCACGACTCCAGCGACCGCCTCGACCGCCTTCAACGCCACGATTAATCTAAGTGCCACCACAGCCACCAACGCGCAGGCGAGCGCATCGCCGATCACCGTATTCGATTCGCTTGGCGGCTCGCAGAATCTGAAGATCAGTTACACCAAAACGGGACCGAACAGCTGGAGCTACGCCGTCACGATTCCGAGCTCCGCGCTTGCCTCGCCGACTTCTTCAACGGGAGAGCAGACGCTTGCGACCGGCAACCTGAGCTTCGATTCCAATGGCAAACTGACCTCGCCGGTCACCGCGACTGGCGCTCCTGCGCCTGTGGCCATCACAGTGCCGGCGCTCGCCGACGGTGCAGCTCCGCTGAACCTTAACTGGGACTTGGCGGACCCGAGCGGCAACAGTCTCGTTACCCAGACCGATCTTGCGAGCTCGACCACAAGCGCGGACGCAAATGGCAATGCAGGCGGCGTCCTTTCGAACTTCAGCATAGGAGCAGACGGCACGATCGAGGGTTTGTTCGCAAATGGCACGACGACCGCGCTGGGGCAGGTGGCAGTCGCGACCGTGGCCAATGACCAGGGATTGCAGCAGGTCGGCAATAACCTGTTCCAGGCCACCGCAGGTTCCGGCGTCGCGCAGATCGGCTTTGCGGGCACGGGCGGCCGCGGCACCATCACCGGCGGCTCGGTTGAGGGCTCAAACGTGGACGTCGCGAGCGAGTTCTCAAAGATGATCGTGGCGCAGCAGGCGTACCAGGCAAATGCGAAGGTGGTCACAACCTTTGACCAGGTTTCGCAGGCGACACTGGCCATGATCCAGGGTTAAGGGCTGCGGCCGGTCGTAAAGCTCATCCTGAAAATGCCTGCGCTCTGGCGCCTTGGCACTCAGGATGAGCGTTCCATTAGCTTCAGCACAAAGGCGGGGGCAGGACGGCGAGCACAGACTGCGCCTACCCGATCTCGCCTCCCTGCCCTTCTCACTTAGCTCTCATTCGTGCTCGGTGCTGCCGCAGTGAACCGCCAATCTCGCCCAATCGCACCTTCCCCAGGCTGCTCCGCGTGTGACCACGCCTGTCTGCCTGCGTAGTACGGGCCGCTTCCACTCCCTTTCGTAATCAAGTCTCCTCGGCGCGCGCAGGCTTTTGGCCATCCCGTTGCACTGCTTGCCTGCGGAACCTTTCGTATACCGCGGTTTGCGAAGGTGAGCAGGAAGGCGGGGACAGTCTCCATGAGCATCGCTTTGCAGGTATCGGACGCAGCACCCCTGACGCACCCTGAGCAGGGTACCGCTCAGACGCCGCCAAATCGTCGACCCGTGGACGTGCTGCCATGGCTGCCCTGTACGCTGGCGCTCGACGTCGCGGTGGTGCAGTTCACAGTGCGGGCGCTGCTCGACCTCGCGCCGGGCGACATTCTCGAAACAAGCTGCCACCAGAGCATGGACATCCCTTTGAGGGTGAACGGACTGCTGCTTGCCTGGACCGAGTTTGAAGTAGTGGGCGAGCGCCTCGCGGCGCGGATCACGGATCTGGCATGAGGCCCAAGCTGTCCTCCACGACTCGTCCTACAACGCGCGCGCTGACGCAGACCCTCATTCGCTCTCGGCTGGAAGCAATGCCAAGCCTTGTAAAAGCAAATCCGCAGCGAGGTGCCGCGGAGAACGCGGGCAGCCAGCCGTCCATACGCGAGGAAACCGGGCCGCCGAAGGCCATGATGGCAAGAGCGGAACGGTTAACGCTCCGGGCATGCATAAAGACGAGCCTTGCCGAGCTTGCAAAGTTTTGGCGCTGGCTCGCGATCAAGCGGCAGGCCCAGGTCAGCAGCAAGCGCCTTCGCGTTGTGGAAACCGCGTCTCTTGGAGAAAAGCGCTTTGTTGCCGTGCTGCGCGTGGATGGGGCGCAATTTCTGATCGGCGGCGGGGCCAATAATGTCTCGCTGCTTGCGAGCCTTGAAGGCGCATCGGAGCCCAACCGATTCGCTCAGCTGCTGCAGCAAACGGCACAGGACGGGAGTGCAGCCCATTGAGCGGACGCCTCCAGACCAGGCTTGCCATGACGCTGCTTGTTGGCGCGATGTTCGCGCCCTGCACGGCTCTTGCGGCAGCGGCCCCTCAGACGGCGGCGCTCCAGAGCGACGCCTCACCCGCAGGTACGCCGATGACCATGCCGGCGTTCACGCCGTTTGGACCGAGCCCGGC
>CAXUDF010000049.1:0-11003 GCA_964249695.1 uncultured Acidobacteriaceae bacterium | reverse complement strand
GTGCCCGTGCAGAACGGCAAGATCACGCCGCTTGACGGCGTTGTGCGCGCGGGCGAGCCGCTGCGGCATTTTATGGCGCACTTTGTACGCGAAAAAGATGCGGAGCTCTTTCTTGAAATTGCAAAAGAGCCGCGGCCCCGCACTGTTAAAGACCTTTCGTTTCGCGTGCTGCTGCCGGCCTACATCCTGTCCGAGCTCAAAGCCGGCTTCCAGATCGGCACGGTCTTATTTTTGCCGTTCTTGATCGTCGACATGGTGGTCGCTTCCATCACGACTTCAGTCGGCATGATGCAGCTGCCGCCGGTCGTAATTTCGACGCCGCTCAAGCTGCTGCTTTTCCTGATGGTCGACGGCTGGCACCTTTTGATCGGCGCGCTGATGCGGAGCTTTAACTAATGGGCGTCGACGCCGTTGTAACGCTGGGCCGCGGCATGCTGACCGAGGTCATCCTGCTGGTCGCTCCTATCCTCGCGGTGGCGATCGCGGTAAGCCTGCTTGTCAATGTCGTGCAGGTGCTTACGTCGCTGCAGGACCAGACCCTCTCGTCGGTGCCGCGGCTTGTCGCCACCGGAGCCGCCCTGTTCTTCATGATGCCGTGGATGTGGCGGCACCTGGCCAACTACACCATCCACATGCTCAGCGACTTCCACAGGGTGATGCAGTGATCACGATTCCGGTTATGAGCATCCTCGGCGGCTTTTTGTTCATCAGCGTCCGTCTGTCGGGGCTAATGCTGTTCGCGCCGTTCTTCGGCAGCGAGGCCATACCGCCGCGCGTGAAAGCCGGTCTCGTCATCGCGCTCTCGCTGGTGATGTACCCGGTCGTCGCTCCGCACTTTCCCGCAATCGCGCTAAGCCAGTGGCCGCTGCTCGTATTTAGCGAGCTGCTGGTTGGCGCATCCATGGGCATCGCGACTTCGTTGGTTTTCGACGCGGTTCAAATGGCCGGGCAAATCCTGAGCGTGCAGATGGGCTACTCGCTGGTCAGCATTATCGACCCCAATACGCAAGCGGAGTCGACCGTGGTCGCGACTTTTCACCAAGCGATCGCGATGCTGATTTTTCTTCGCATGGATGTGCACCTCTGGATACTTCACGCGATCGGCGACAGCTTTGCCTACCTGCCGCCGGGTTCGGCGCACCTGAGCCCCGCCTTTGTGCATACCGTGTTTTCGGCGGCCGCAGCCGTATTTGCAATCGGCGTACAGCTGGCCGCGCCGGTGCTCTCCGCAACCTTCATTGCCGACCTGGTTCTTGGGCTGCTCGGCAAGGCTTCGCCGCAGCTGCCTGTCATGCTTCTGGGGCCTGCGGTCAAGAGCCTCCTCGGGCTGCTGGTTCTCATTGCAACCCTCAAGTACTGGCCCGAAATGTTTCGCGGGTTTTTCCTCTCCGCGATCCAGCTGGGAGAGCAGCTGCTCCACTTAGCCCGATAAATACAAGGCTAGACAAGTAACCCGACACGTTCGTCAGCGGCGGATGTTTTCATGGCAGATTCGAGCAAAACAGAACAGGCGACACCGAAGCGCCGGCAAAAGGCGCGCGAGCAGGGCAGCGTCGCCCGTTCGCGCGAACTACCGGCGGTGCTCGCCGCTGTGGGCGTGGTCGCCGCGCTCATGGTGCTCGGCCACGACGCTGCCTCGCATTGGACCATGTTCTATCGCGAGCTGCTCGACGTTGCGATCGACCAGAGTGTTGAGCCGAACGGCCCGATTATCTTCTGGTGCACGGTGGAGGTTCTGCGCTGGATCGTGCCGGTGCTGGGTGCTGCCATGCTGCTGTGTCTGTGCGCGCAGCTCGCGCAGGGCGGCTTCACCATCGCGCCGGCGGCGCTCCAGCTCAAGCCCGAGCGCATGAACCCGGCCTCCCGCTTGCAGCAGATCTTCTCCATCGCCGGCCTCAGCAACCTGCTCAAGTCGCTGCTGCCGTTCAGCGCCATCGCCTGGATCGGCATAAGTACGATTCAGGCAAACTGGGCGGCGATTGTGCATGCTTCGTCCGACACGCTGCGCACCTACGCGAGTTTTCTCGGGAGCGTCGCGCTTTCGCTCGCCTGGAAATCCGGACTGGTTCTGCTGGTCTGGTCGGGCATTGAGTACCTGCTGACCTGGCAAAAGATGGAAGGCGACATGAAGATGTCCAAGCAGGACATCAAGGACGAGATGAAGCAGACCGACGGCAACCCGGTCATCAAGGCCAGGGTGCGCCGCCTTCGGCGGCAGATGCGCCGGCGGTTCGCGCTCAAAGCTGCCGCAACTGCAACCGTTGTCGTAACAAATCCAACGCACTACGCGGTAGCGCTTCGCTACGAGCCCGCCATGGCCGCGCCGATCGTCGTCGCGAAAGGCCTCGACCTGCTGGCGCAGCAGATCAAGGACCTTGCGGCCGAGCACGGCATCCCGCTGATGGAAAACCGCCCGCTCGCGCAGGCCTTGTACAAGGGCGTGGAAGTAGGCGACGCGATTCCGGCCGCGCTGTACCAGGCGGTCGCCGACATTCTGGTCCTTGTCTTCAAGGCGCAGGCCGAGGTGCGCGCGCAGGAAGCGCGCCGGCGCGGGCGCAATGCTTCAGGAGAGCCGATCCGCTAATGAATGCTTCAGTTAACAAGACTTCGGCCGTGAAAGCCGTACCTAAAGCAAGCTCCGGCACTTCCGCAGCGAGTATGCTTCGCGCATCCAGCGAGTGGATTGTGCCGGTCGCCGCGGTCGCCATGTTGTTCGTCATGCTGGTGCCGCTGCCCGGTTTTGTGCTCGACTTTCTACTCACCATTTCCATCACCGCATCCGTGCTGGTGCTGCTGACCGCGATCCAGATCCTCAAGCCGCTGCAGTTCTCCGTATTTCCAAGCCTGCTGCTGCTGCTCACACTTATGCGGCTGTCGCTTGACCTCGCGAGCACGCGGCGCATCCTGCTCCACGGCTCGGACGGTCCGGCCGCCGCGGGCCACGTCATCGAGGCGTTTGGTCAATTCGTAGTTGGCGGCAATTACATCGTCGGCTTCGTTCTATTTCTTGCGCTCGTTGCCATTCAGTATCTCGTCATCAGCCACGGCGCTGTACGGACGGCCGAGGTGACGGCGCGCTTTACGCTTGACGCGATGCCGGGCAAGCAGATGGCGATCGACGCCGACCTGAATGCCGGCGTCATCAACGAACAGCAGGCGCGGACACGCCGCGATGCGGTGTCGAAAGAGGCCGAGTTCTGCGGAGCGATGGACGGCGCGGCGCGTTTTTCGCAGCGCGATTCGCTCGCAACCATTCTCATCATGGCGATCAACATCGTCGCCGGATTTCTGATCGGGGTATTTCAGCAGGGCATTCCATTTGCGGAAGCGCTCAAGACCTACACCATCCTCACGGTCGGCGACGGGCTGGTTGCGATCCTGCCGTCGCTGCTGGTTTCGGTTGCCGGCGGCATCGTGGTCACCCGCGCCGCCAGCAAGGAGTCGCTCGGCGTGAACGTAAGCCGGCAGCTGCTGGGGAGCCCGCGGCTGCTGCGGATCGCGGGCGGCGTCCTGTGCGCGTTTGCGCTGATTCCGGGCCTCCCGAAGCTGGCCTTCGTCGCGCTTGGCGGCGTGCTCTTCTTCGCGGCTTACAAGTTGAAAACGGAACCGCGCCTCCACGAGGAGGAAGCCGCGGCAGCGGGTCCCGCGCAGCTCGGCAAAGGTGCACCTGGCGCGCCGGCGGCGGACCCCATGGACGCGGTCCTGAAGCTGGACGAGCTGATGCTCGAGGTCGGGGCAGGCCTGGTGCACATGGTCGATGCGAAGCAGGGCGGCCAGCTGCTGACGCGCATCAAGGCTCTGCGCAAAAACCTCGCGCAGCAGCTTGGCTTTCTGGTTCCTTCCATTCACATTACGGACAATTTGTCGCTGAAGGACGGCGAGTACGTGGTGCACATGCGGGGCGTCGAGATCGCGCGTGCGGAGCTGCGCCGCGGTCAGCTGCTGGCTATTTCCTCTGACCCGCAGTCGCTCGCCCTGCCGGGCATCAACACGCGCGAGCCTGCGTTCGACGTGCCCGCGACATGGATCGCCCCGGAGCTGCAGGCCAAAGCCATCGCGTCCGGCTATGCCGTGGTGGACGCAACCTCAGTGCTGGCGGCGCACCTGGCCGAGCTCATCAAGCGGAACGCATATGAGCTGCTCACCCGCGCTGAAACCAAACGCCTCATCGATCGGCTCAACGATTCTCACCCAAAACTTATCGAAGAGCTCGTTCCAAAGCTGATGACGCTCGGCGAAGTCCAGAAAGTGCTGCAGCAGCTGCTGCGGGAGCAGGTATCGATTCGTGACCTGGGGGCGATCCTTGAGGCGCTGGTCGAGACGGCCGCGGTCAACAAAAACCCTATTGCGCTGGTGGAAGCCGCGCGCCACGTGCTTGGGCGCTCGCTCATTCGGCCGCTGCTCGATGAGAAGGGCTCGTTGAAGGTGGTCACGCTGGACGCGCAGCTTGAAGAAGAGTGTATGCGCGCGGCCAACGCCCAGCCCGGCCAGTTTGCCGGCAGCGCGCTGCAGGTAAGTGTGGCCCGAAAAGTGCTTGATAGTTTGCGTGGGACGTTTGGGGATGCAATCGGTGAGGCGCCGCCTGTGCTGCTGTGTGCGTCGCCGGGCCGATTTTATCTCCGAAGGCTCATGGAGCCGTTTCTACCCAAGCTGGTAGTGATTGCGCCGACGGAAATACCGCCCTTGACCTCTGTGCAGTCGGTCGGAGTGGTGCGGTAGAGCAGTTTTCCTACAGGTGTAAACGGACCAACGTCTGTCAGTGTGGCTTTTCCGTAAAGAAAAGCCGAGTCGAGTGGGTCTCGGCGGTACACAGCATTAGGAAAATTGCTCTAGGACGCCGAAAGATGAGAAAGGTATGAGGCCATGACCGAAGCACTTGCAACGTATCGCACGGTAGGCGTAACCGCGGGGGAGCTGGAACGCACGGACGCGGTTCGGAACCAGTTGATTCTTGATGAGCTGCCCCAGGTCTACTTCATCGCGGCGCGCATTCTTGAGCGGCTGCCCGCAAGCGTGCAGCTTGAAGACCTGGTAAATGCAGGCGTGATCGGGCTGCTCGAAGCGTATGAAAGCTTCGACAACACGCGCAATGCGCAGTTCAAGACCTTTGCACGCTTCCGCATCCGGGGTGCGATTCTTGACAGCCTTCGCTCGCTTGACTGGGGCTCGCGCGGTATGCGCCGAAAGGCGCGGGAGATTACGGAAGCCAGTGTGCGCCTGGAGTCCACGCTCGGACGCCGGCCGGACAAGGAAGAGGTTGCCGCCGATATGAAGATCACGCTCGATCAACTCGATACGGTCATGGCGAACCTGGACACGCTGCAGGTTGTGGGCCAGCAGACGGGCGGCTCCTCGGACAGCGGGGAAGTGCTCGACCTGATTGAGAGCGCACCGAGCCGCGAGGCGAACCCGTTTGATCTTTGCCTGCAGACAGAGCAGAAACAGCATCTGGCCAGTGCGGTTGCGATGCTGAGCGAACGCGAGCAGCTGGTGCTCTCGCTCTATTACAAGGAAGAGCTGACGATGAAGGAAGTTGCCGAGGTAATCGGCATCGCGCTTTCGCGGGTTTCTCAGATTCATAACGCCGCAATCGGCAAGCTTCGTACGACGCTCGGTGCAGCGCGGCCCATGGCTGCTATGGGCGGCCGTGTGCGTGCGATGGCGGCCTCCGCCGGGGTGCAGTAACGATGCCGGAGCGGGTTTCAGCGAAGAAGACTCAGGCGCAGCGGTCGATCCAGCCGTGCAATTTTCGTTCGGCCGGGCGGCTCTCGAATGAGAGCGCACGAGCCCTCAAGACGCTGCACGAGTCGCTTGCGCGCAACCTGATGAACACGCTGGACGTGTATCTCGGGACGGCGCTTGAAGTGAAGATGAGCTCGCTCGAGCAGCTGACGATGGAGGACTACCGTGCGGCTCTCTCGCCGTCCGGCTACGTGCTGCCGTGCACGCTTGCGCCCGCATCGCATACGCTGCTGCTGGAGATGAACGCGCAGCTGCTCTACACCGTCATCGATCTGCTGCTGGGCGGCCTCGGCACCACGGTCGACAACACGCGCGAGCTCACAGAGATTGACGAAGAAATTTTGCAGGGCGTGGTCGGCGTCATCGCGCAGCAGATTGAGCGCGCGTGGCAGCCGATCGGCGTGTCCGTGACGCCGGGATCTACCGTCAAGCCCTCCATGGTGCACAAGCTGTTTCCACCAACAGAGAAAGTGCTGCTCGTTAAGTTTGACATTGGGCTGGCCGGCACAGCCGGGCTGCTGCAAATTGCATTTCCGGCTTCGGTCGGCGGACACCTGGTGCGCAACATCAAGGCGGACCCGGCGAGCGCGCGTGGGCCGGTACGCTATTTTCCGCGGCTGCCGCTGGAGGAGCGCATTTTAGAGTGCCACTTTACTCTGGCCGGCGGGCTGCCCGAGGTGCGCGTTCCTGTGCGCGAGCTGGCTGCGCTTGCCGTGGGTACGGTGTTTCGTCTGGGTGCGCCGGTCGACTCGGCAGGGCGCCTGCGCCTGGAAGGTCGGGAGTTTTTTGAAGCCGTGCCAGTACGCAGTGGGAAAAATAAAGCCGTTGAGCTGATTGCGCCTCTGCCCGGCGCAGAGTGGGCACAAGAGTAGAGGGATCATTCATGGATGACAGGAAAAGTACGATTGACGGCTCTTTGAACTTTGCCGGCATCTTCGCGAAGCTCTTTTGTGAGCAGCTGCTTGCCGCCGGCGGCGCGGACGCGCAGCTTGCGCCCGCACCGGCTCCGGCAAAGGATGCCGCTTTACCGGAGGAGCAGCACACGACGCTTTCGCTGCGCTTTGAAGGCGCGCTGAGCGGGCAATGTTTTCTGCTGTGCTCCAGTGCCGTCGCGGCTCAGCTTGCCGGTGAGACTGCCGGGCCCGAGTTGCTGCTCGAGCGTGCTTTGAGGGCAGTGTGCGAGCCGTTTTCGGCGGACCTGTTTACGCATTACGGCAGCGTGCGCGTCAACCTGGCAGAAGGCGCGGAGCTGCCCGAGGACTGGGAGCCGATCGCTTTGCTGTCCTCGCAGGCGGAGAGCAGCGCCGGCATTACGGCAACGCTGGTCGCCGATGGGGAGCTGCAGCGCGGACTGACGCGCCTGGCACGCATCGCTTCAGCTGCGGAGGCGTCCGGCATCACCGGAGGCAATCTCGGCCTGGTCATGGATGTCGAGCTGAACGTTACCCTGCGCTTTGGACAGAGACAATTGTCGCTTCGCGAGGTGATGGATCTTTCGAGCGGGTCGGTTGTTGAGCTGGACCGGGAGGTCGACGAGCCGGTGGAGCTGATTCTGGACGGGCGGGTGATCGCGCGCGGCGAAGCCGTGATCGTCGATGGAAACTACGGCGTCCGCGTCACCGAAGTGCTGCAGCCCATGGTGTTTTAGGTGCCGGTTTCGTTTGCGGGACGCGCGGACACCCAGGATGGCACGTCCCGGAAACCTGCGCGGCTCAAAGGGTTTCTGCTGTGCGCCGGCCCTCGCTGTCGTCGCTTTACCCTGGCGCACCCACTGCTCAGACGAGACGGCGTGTTCCTCGGCGAGGACTGGATGTGCAGCCCGGACTGCCTGGAGGCGGCGACCGTCGCTGCGCTGCGCGCCAAGGCGCCTGGCGAACAACTGAGCATGCCACAGCTGCCGCGTATGCCTTTCCGCCTCCACCTGCTGCAGCGCGGCGCGCTCACGGAAGCAGAGCTTGACCACGCGCAGCGGTACGCGAAGGGGCGCTCGGTTTCGCTGAGCGAGGCGCTCCTGGAGCTTGGCAGCGTGCGCGAAGACCAGCTGGCTGCGGCCCACGCCGCGGAAAACGGGTGCGCGTTCTTCGCGCTTCCGCCTGCCGCCGTTGCGGGCAGCTTGCAGCTGCCGCGCGAAGTGGCACACCGCTATGGAGCGGCTACCATACGCGCCACGCACGATCGGGTTCTCATCGGCTTTGTTCACCGGCTTGACCGCGCGCTGCTTGCAGCGGTTGAGCAGGTACTTGGGCGAAAGGCCGAGGGATGTTTCGTTGCTGCTTCACGCTATGGGGCGCAGCTTGCCGCAGACCGCGGACCGGCGAGTTCGGTCGCGCTGCATATGGCCGCAAGCCCATGCTCCACGCGGGCTGAGGCGGGACGCCGTCTGCGTGAAGTGGCTTTGCGCGAAGGAGCGGAGTGGATTCGCGCCGGTTACACCCGCGACGGCGTCTGGTTTCGTTGGTGGCGAAGCGAGGAGACGTATGGCGACCTCGTGCTGGAGATCGAATCAGAGCTGGACGGCAAGGAAAGTGCCGGACTGACCTCCAGCTTTCCAGTCAGCGCGGCGACTCGAGCTCCCGGCCCAAAACGGGAAGGGAAAAAGCTGCGGGTGCTCTGAAATGAAGCGCGCACGATGCCGATAGTGTGCGCAGAGCGCTCATGCCTATCCCTTTCCCCAACTCACTCGCTGCATCATCGATCGGACGCCTGCCGCAATTCGCTCTTGGGGACGACCTGGGAGTAAGAAGTATGTTTCCGCCCGTGCCAACCTTGCTCGCGACGCGTCTACAGCTGGAGCTCCTGCTTGCGGAGCGGTCGGTCGACCTGCGAGCCGCTGCGGGCATCATCCTGAACGATCTTGGCGCGACGCTCGAGATCTTTCGACGTGCCGGTGAGGATGAAGAGTCCGGGGCCGTTTGCCGCATGGAAGACTGTCTGGCGAGCCTGGGCACCGAGGTCTGGATGGACGCGGTGTGCGCGGATGCGGTCGAACGCATTGCCACGAGCAGCAGCCACCTTGCCCAGATCACCGCTTTCTGGGAACGCTCGCGATCGCTTGCCTACGCATGCTGGCTCTTCGCCGAGGATGCTGAGGGTGTCTGTCCAGAGGAGGCGTACCTGGTCGGACTGCTGCACCACGCGAAGCATTTGCCGGCGCTGCTGGGCTGGAGCTGCCCGACGGAGCTTGCAACTTCGTGGGGAGTCCAGGCCAGCCCTGCCTGGGACGAAGCCGCAGTTGCGCGCCTTGCGCGGCACTGGCAGCTCCCGGAGTTTCTGCGCGCGAGTGTGACAGCCGCCTGCACCCTTCCTTGCTGGCGCGAACTATTAGAGGACGCTCAGGCCTGGTTGCGCGGAGATCAGTTCCCTCCCGGTCAGATTGCCTAGACGCTGCTTACCGCCGCGTTAGCAAAAGCCGTCCACCTTAGAGAGTTCTCACCATTGGCGTGCCACCTCTCACCGTTTCCTCACGCGCCTGGCTATCCTGTCCGAAAACACTGCATTTGTGCTCCGAACCCGGCAAACTCTGCCGGGTGGGATTGGCATGCATCGTGCACTAAGCCATGGCGAGGAAACGATTCATGGACAGTGGACTATACGCGGCATGTGCGGGGCTCGTCGCACGCACGGACTCACTTGACGCCATCGCGAATAATCTCGCGAACACGAGCACGACAGGATTCCGCGCCCGCCAGGGCTCGTTTAGCAGCGTACTCGCCGCGTCCAGCAATCATCCGCTCGGCTCTGTGCTGAACCAGGCGGCGAACAACTATGGGGTGCTCGGCTCGACGCACCTGGATTCGGGCGAAGGCTCGCTCGTCTCTACCGGCAATGAGATGGATTTCGCGATCCAGGGGCCGGGCTACTTCGCCGTGCAAACCGCAAATGGTACGCAGTACACGCGAAACGGCGCGTTTCGCGTTTCACCGCAAGGCCAGCTGACGACGCAGACCGGCGAAGCGGTACTCGGGCAAAGCGGCGTTATTCAGCTGCTGCCCGGGCCTGTTTCCGTCAGCACCGACGGGACGATCTCGTCGAACGGTGCCGTTGCCGGCCGCATCAAGATGGTCGAGTTCAAGCCCGGCACTGAGCCGGCCGGAGCGGGAAACAACTTCTACTCGGTACCGGCGGCAAGCGTTGTGCCTGCAAGCACCGCGACGACGGTCAACCAGGGAATGCTGGAGAGCTCGAACGTGAACCCGGTAACCAGCGTAGTCGCGCTTATCGATGCGCAGCGCTCTGCCGAGACCATGCGCCACGCACTCACCATGTTCGACACCGAGATGAATAAGACCGCCGCGCAGGACTTGCCGCGCGTAACGCAAAGCTAAGTACACCGACCTATAAGGAGCAAGACGCACATGATCCGGGCCCTCTACACAGCCGCAAGCGGTATGACCGCGCAGCAGATGAATCTCGACGCGATCGCCAACAATCTGGCCAACTCGAGCACCGCCGGTTTCCAGCAGCGCACCGTACAGTTTGCTGATCTGCTGTACCAAAATCAGATCTCGCCCGGCGCGGCTGCGTCGCAGCAAACCACGGTAGCCTCCGGCCTGCAGGTGGGCCTTGGTTCGCGGCCGACCTCGACCGAGATCATCCAGACGCAGGGCGAGCTGCAAACGACCGGCAATCAGTTTGACATGGCAATTTCAGGCCAGGGCTTCTTCCAGATTCTTCTGCCGAACGGGCAGACCGGCTATACGCGCTCAGGATCCTTTCAGCTGGATGCGCAAGGCAACGTGGTGACCCCAAATGGCGACCCCTTGCAGCCGGGCATCACCGTTCCGCCGGACGCGACCGCGGTAACGATCGGCGCCGACGGAACGGTCTCGGTCACACAGCCTGGGCAGACGCAGTCACAGCAGGTCGGCTCGATTCAGCTGGCGTTGTTCGTCAATCCCGGCGGCCTGAACAGCGCGGGCAACAACATTTACCTCCAGACCACCGCATCGGGCGACCCGATTATCGGCGCTCCCGGCGGCACTGAGGGCCTCGGTTCCCTTCAGCAGGGCATGCTCGAGCAGTCCAACGTGAGCGTCGTCGACCAGTTTGTGCAGATGATCGTCGCGCAGCGGGGCTACGAATCAAACTCGCGCGTCGTCAAAGCCGCCGACGAAATGATGCAGCAGATTAACCAGATCTCGCAGTAACCGCAGTGACGCCTGGGCGGAAAGGAAAACGTCTCGCATGATACGGTCGCTGATTCTTGTTTGCGTGCTTTGCCTGGTAGGAAGTCGGGCCTATGCCGGGCCCGGTTACCCGAT
>CAXUDF010000048.1:3932-20822 GCA_964249695.1 uncultured Acidobacteriaceae bacterium | reverse complement strand
CGGCTCCAACTTGAGCAAAGCATCGGCCCCCACTCGCAGTTCGCCATCGGCTACGTGAGCACCGGCAGCCGCCACAATCTTGTCCTGCAGGACATCAACCAGGCAGCGGTCGGCGCCAATGGTGTCGCGGTCCCTTACACCTCCTTGACTTGCCCGGCAGCGTTCAGTCTTGCGACGCCGACTACGCCGGGAACCAACCAGCAATGCTCGCGCCCCTACTTCGCAAAATTCCCTAACTTCGGCGTCATCAACCAGATCAACACCGCCGCTACATCCAGCTATAATTCGCTGCAGCTTTCGCTGCGCAGCAGTGCATGGCACGGGTTTACCGGCCAGTTCGCCTATGCCTGGAGCCACAACCTCGACGACGCCAGCGGCTTCGCGACTAACCCTCAAAACTCGCTCAATCTGCAGGGGGACCGAGGCAACGCACTCTACGACATCCGCAACCACTTCACCACGTACCTCAACTACGACATCCCCGGCCTGGCCTACGGCCCGAGTGCACTTACCCACGGCTGGGAGCTCAACAGCATCGTCAAGTTCCAGGATGGCGAACCGATCAACGTTCTCTCCGGCACGAATAACAGCGGCACCGGCGAGAACGAAGACCGCGCCGAGATTACCGGTCCGGCCCTCAACGGCAATCGCTCCGTGGTCGGCTACTCAAAGGCTCAATACCTCAACCCAGCCAGCTTCACTCCCCCGACTGCCGGCACCTACAGCAATCTCCGCCGCAACCAGATCTATGGGCCCGGCTTCGGCGACGTTGATCTCTCGCTCATCAAGAACGTCCCGCTCTACAAGGAGCGCGTCCGCGCGCAGCTGCGCGTAGAGATGTTCAACGTCCTGAACCGCGTCAACCTGGCCCAGCCAAACGCCAACCTGAGTTCAGGTTCCTCGTTCGGCACCAGCACCTCGACCATCGGCGTTGAGTACGGTGCGCCGGGCATCGGCTCGGGCGAACCCTACAACACGCAGCTTGCTGTGAAGATCCTTTTCTAGCGGAAGCTGTGCGGCACAACGAAGCGGGCCCTGACGTTCACCCCGGGGCCCGCAGAACCCGGACGCGGTTGTAGCGAAGGACGAGTCGTGGCTCGCGGCCCTAACTTTGCATACTGTAGCTTTGCTTCGCCGAAATTGTTGAGGCTCATCCTCGGCCACGGCTCGCATAGTGTGCGATGACGGTGGATGGCCGGCCCAGGTCCAGCGCGGTCTGCCTCCGTCAATCACATTACCCAATACCGGCTTTCCAGGGATACTCCCACTACCCGGAGGTAACTGTGTCAGAGTCTAGGTCGTGAAAGTACAATCTTATGCGATGAGGAAAACAGACGAGGAACTCGAGGCTGTCGGGTTAGAGGTCCTGGATCTCGCGGACGGCACCTTGTATGCAAGCAGGCCGCTCCATTCCCGCAGCGAGTCCATGCAAATGGAAGGGTTGCATCGGCTTGCCAGCGCTTTCGTTGAGAGTCCCGAAACAATCTTGCAGGAATTAGCGAATGCGGCGGTCCGACTCTGCGGGGCTGACAGCGCAGGCATCAGCGTCGAGCGCCACGACAAAACTGAAAAGGATTACTATAAGTGGGTCGCTACCGCAGGCGAGTACAGCGCATTTCTGGATGCGTCGCTCCCCCGGTATCCAAGTGCCTGCACGGTATGTCTGGAACGCGGCTCACCGCAGCTCTTCCGGGTGAATGAGCGCATTTTCGACATTCTGGGAGTGCAAGCGGCGTTGGTCATGGACGGCATTCTGCTCCCCTGGCATGTCGAGGAGACGCGAGGAACAATCTTCGTCATTTCGCATAGCCGGGCTGAAGCTTTTGACAGCGAGGATCTTCACCTTATGCAGATTCTGGCGAACTTCGCAGCGATGGGCATCCGGCAACAGCGTCAGCAGGCCAGGCTGCTAGCGCAAGTCCGGACGTCAGCGGGTGTAGCGATGGCGAACGACCTGGCTCACCAGATCAATAATCCGCTGCAAAGCCTCACCAACGTATTGTTCATCGCCAGCCAGCGCGACGGGATAGGCGATGAAAAGTCTCTCGCCCTAAGACTTGAGGATGACTTTAGACGCCTCTCAACGCTCGTGAAGACGCTGCTAGAGCTTCCGAAGCGCGCAGCAGGGGCCGGTGCTGATCTTTGACGGCAAGGCCAAGCAGCATTCCGTCGACCTGTAAGTGAACCTCAGTTTTCATCGACTTCACCTGCTTTGAGGGCGAGATCCGTCGAGTTTCGAGCAAGCTTGTCGGCAAGGCGCTCGACGCGATCGATGGAGCCGGCAAGGTCGTGATTCGCATCCGTATGACAAAGCTTTCGGCTCGGAATCAGGCAGCGATCCGCATCACGGTCGGACCTCTTTGTGAGTGACATCAGGGATTTTTGTCTCTACCGCAGCAGCCCGCGATGAACTACTCTAGCTGCGCCGGTACCGCCCCTGTCTTGTACCAGGACTGGACCAGCGTTCCAGGGCCGAAGTCAGCCGCACCGCAGGCGATGCTGTTCGCAAAGGTTGTCGCCGTGCCGTTGTAGTCGCTCACGATGCCTCCATAATTTGGCAGGCCAAAATCGTACGTGACTGCGACTAAACCAATGTTCAACGATTGCATGTATTGCAGCAGTTGAAGAGCGGCGGCTGGGGTATTGGCATCGCAATAGTAGGTCGTCGCCGTCGTCCACTCGCCGACGATTACCGGAGCGGTTGCAGCCAGGCTGCCGAATTTTGCTGCCCAGGTGCTCTGCAGCTGGTCTGCCGCAGTATGGAAGTAAGGGTGAGACGAGAAGAAAACTTGGTGCAGCGGGTCGCTTAGCGGCACAACGCCGTTTAAGCTTTCGGCAAAGTTTAAGCCGTCGGCCAGCAGCGTGTTGGTTGCGCCTGTACTGCGGATCGTTTGCACGACGACGTTCATCGCGGCCGCCCACTGCTGCCAGTCGGCGGCGTTTGGCGCAGGTTGGGGTTCGTTGAACATTTCGTAGATGATGCCGTTGTCGCCGTTGAGCATCGGCGCCAGGCTTTGCCAGACGCGGTTCGTGGCGGCGTTCGGCAAGGGCGTCGGTGAGGTCTCTCCGCTTTGCGACTCGTCCTGGATCGAGAGGATGACGTTAAGCCCGAGGGAGCGCGCGGTCTTAACCGCGCTGACCGCTGTCTGCACAAAGGCAGGATCGTAGAGCGAGTTCTGAGGGTCGGCTCCCGGCTGCGAGAGCTGGAAACGAATGCTGTCCGCGCCCCAGGCCTTGATGGCCGCCAACTCCGCCGTGCTGTAGTGGGCATAGGCGGCAGTGAAGGGCGGTTTCTGTGCGCTGGGTGGAGCGACAAAGGCCACGAGCTGCACGGCATGGGGCACCCAGAGAACCCCATCCCGCAGCAGGCGATTACCTGAGATGCTCACGAGACCAGTGGGCTTCGTCGCGGGCGCGGCGGGTGCGGGGCCAGACAGTGCATCACTGGTGCTGCAGCTGGCCAGCGAAATGCAAATGCAGCAGGAAGCGAGTGCAAACAAGTAAGTGGAGGCGGTGCGGGTAGGTTTGCGACCTGCTGCGTTCCGAGTACTTAACACGATTGTTTCAGCTCCTTGCGGGCTTTTAGCCGCGTTTGATGATGAAGGCCCCGTGAGCGCTCGCCGCGCCGAAGGCAGAATGCGGTTGAAAACGCAGCTCGTTTTCAGTCCTATCCAGGCATATCAGGAGGGGGAAGCACAGCGGAATCCGATATTGGACGCGCTGCTCTGCGGGGTACTCGACGACCGCGCCGCGACGCGATACCGATTGCAGTAGGACGCGTGGCAAAGAAAGGAGCCGCCTTTCAGAACGCGGCTGACTCCTGCGCGCGGACCCGCAGGATTGTCTTTGTCCAGTAGACAAGTGCGATCGGTGCCGAACCAATCGGCGCACCACTCCCAGGTGTTGCCGGTCATGGAATACAGCCCAAAGCCGTTCGCTGGAAAGGCCTCGACAGGACACGTGCCGGCATAACCGTCCGCGGCTTCGTCGTGCGTGGGAAAGCTCCCCTGCCAGACATTGCAGCGATGCTGACCGCCAGGCTCCAGGTCGTCGCCCCAGGGGTAGAGTTTTTGTTCCAGACCGCCGCGCGCCGCGTACTCCCACTCAGCTTCAGTGGGCAGCCGTTGGCCGGACCAGCGGCAAAAGGCGAGCGCATCGTTCCAGCTGACATGCACTACCGGGTGGTCGCCGCGCCCGGTCACCGATGAGCCCGGCCCCTCTGGCGCATGCCAGCAGGCGCCCTCAATGCAGCACCACCATGGTGCGGACGTGACCATTTGCTGCGCGCCCTGCTGCTCCGGGGTGAGATGTCCGCGGAACACAAACGATGAGCCGAACCTCTCCGCATCGGTCACGTAGCCGGTTGCGCCAAGGAAGATAGCGAAGAGCGCATTCGTGACAGGTACACGGCCCATGCGGAACGGTGACAGCCTGACCGGGCGTACAGGACCCTCGCCGTCGGCAGGAAAGGTGCTGTCGTCGGTCCCCATCAGAAAGGTTCCACCGGCAAGGCGGATTGAAGGACCCAATACGGCTGCGTCGGGCTTCGGGGCGGCTGTGCGTTGTTCTTGCAACGCGCTCTCACGAGTCATCTGCGGTGGGCAGCAGCTGCATTCAGCTTCCATCGTTCCTCCCTCGAGCCTGCTCCAGCCGCAGACCGTACCGCGCGAATCACGCCGGGAATGTTGAAATCCTGCTCAGAGCGGGCACATATGGAAACAGGTCGTTCATCGCGTGCAGCCATTCCAGTATCTTTGCGTCCAGCTCCTTCATCAGCTCCTGCTGGCTGCTGTCGTTCACCAGGTTCTGCATCTGGTACGGGTCTTTCACGTTGTCGTACAAGCACCATCGCCCCGTTTCCATCACGGCATAGGTGTGCGTCACTGTTCGCACGCCGCGATAGCTGGGCTGGTTCACCAGCATCACCGTTCCCTTGCCATCCTCGGTGCTTTCTCCCTCTGGCTCATCGATGCCCGTAACAGGCTGCACCGGCACCTGATTCATCAGGAACACGAGCGCAGGCATTGTTCGTAGAGCCTGTCCGAGCATCACGCCGGACAGGTCGCGCCCCCCACGTCCAGGCGGAACCGGGATAGCCGTCAGGCCGCACAGAGTCGGATAGATGTCGATGGCCGCAAACAGCACGTTTGAGCTGCCGCTTGTCTGCCCAGGAATGCGAATGTAGAAGGGAACTCGGCAGGATTCCTCGAATGGCACCTGCTTTGCCATGCGTCCTTGCGATCCCATCATTTCGCCATGGTCCGAGGTGTAGATGACGATGGTATTTTCAGCCTGTCCGCTTTTCTCAAGAGCATCCAGCAGACGCGCGAACTCAAGGTCAACGCCGGTGATGCCGCCATAGTAGCCTTGTTCCGCCTCGCGTAAACCGTCTTGCGACGCAAGAAACCTGGCTGGACCCTTCACCGGCTGCCCGGCCGCCGCGAGCCGCACGTTGGGTCGGAACTGCAATCCCTCCTGCGGGTAGCGGGCCGCATCCGCTGCCGGCGGATTGAACGGCGGATGCGGCGGATTCCAGGACACCATCAGGAACCACGGCCGATGCGCCGGCTGCTTCTGCACGAAGTCCACGGCTTCATCGGTCATCAGCGTGCAATTCCAGCCCTGCGGCTGTATCTTTTCGCCGGTCACCTGGTCATAGGTCCAGGATTTGTAATGGGCGTTCGTGTTGTTCCACACGCGCCAGTCTTGAAAGCCCAAACGCTGTGGGCCGGGTGGAATGAATGCCTGCGATTTACCGGAAAGATGCCATTTGCCGACGTAGCCGGTGTGGTAGCCAGCCTGACCGAAGGTGTCGCCAAGCGAGACCTCATTCGCGCTTAGGGGAACCTCGTTCTGCATGAGCCCCGTCTGCTGCGGCCAGCGCCCGCTCATCAAAATGCCTCGGTAGGGCGTACACAGCGGATAGTTCGAGATGCAGTTGTCCATCGAGAAATGCTGTCGGCGAAAAGCGTCCAGGTTGGGCGCGATGATCTGGCTAAAAGGCTCGCCGGGCATCGACGCGGCACGGTGCTGATCGCTGAAGATATACAACACGTTCCATCTTGATGGCTTCGCCTGAGCTCGCGAGTCGAGGGTGGCGCCCATGGTCGCAAACGTACCAGCCTGTACAAACTCTCTTCGATTCATCATTCCTCTCACCCGCTAAACCCCGGGCCGGCAATCAAGTTGCTGAGTTCTCCTCAGTCGATGAGCGATTCGCGCGTGGTGTAGACGTCTGGTATACCCATAGGGCGGAGCCGGGGACTTGCGGAAGTTAGATCAGGAGAACGCATACATGCAACGTACCTCCATCCAGTGGACGAAGGGCAAGGAAACGCTTTGCGTGCTGATGCTCTTCGTAATCTTTACAGCGGAACTGGTCCACGTTGCCCGCGTCTACTCGGCGAACTGGGATGAGGCCCATCACCTCTACGACGGGTACAACATCTGGATCCATCACGATTACCGCGTCAACGCCGAGGTTCCTCCTCTCGTCAAGCTTGTCGCTGCTCTGCCGCTGCTGCCGATGCATCTTCGGCATTTGCCCGACCCGTCTGCGCGCGCGTTTGTGGCAGGCCGATCTTTTGTGTTTGACAACGGCGGGGACCGGGTACTTTTTCCGGCACGCATGGCCTGCATGGTCTTCACCCTTTTGACAGCGCTGCTGATCTATCTCGCGGCCAGGAGAATGTTTGGCCCGCTCGCCGCGCTCGCGGCACTTCTGCTTTTTGTCTTTGATCCGAACGTGCTGGCGCACGGGACGCTTGTCTCTACCGATCTCGGGAGTGCGTGCTTTCTTTTTGCATCGGTGTATGCGTTCTACCTGTACTGCGAAAATCCAGGCATCGCCAGGTTCGGCATAGCAGGGCTGGCAGTTGGGCTCGCCCTGGTGTCGAAGTTCACCGGCGTGCTGGCTGCGCCGATGCTTCTGCTTCTCGTTGTGGCTGAAGCGCTGCTAACCCGGAGCGCGGCAGTCTTTGGGAAAAGGCTGGCCGCGTGCGTCGGCATGCTTGCCTGTGGTTGGGTAGTTATCTGGTGTTTCTACGGCTTCCGCATCGCGGCTGCACCGGAAGGGCGGCAGCTGTCCCCTGCTCTTCAGCCGTACATTCAATCCATGCCGAACCCGAGGAACGCCGCGGAGCTGGCTCTTGTGGCACGGTCTCACCTGTTGCCGGATGCGTACATCTGGGGTCTTGCTAACACGAAGAAGACGGAGTGGGAGTACACCAGCTACTTCTTCGGAAAGGTCTACCGGCACGGCCCGTGGCAGTATTTCCCGGCAGCCTTTCTGATTAAATCCACACTCCCTCTTCTGATCCTGCTCGGCGTACTCCCACTTCTCTGGTTTCGATCGGGAGCTCGAAGAGCTCGCGAACTCTGTTTTTTGCTGATTCCCGTGGCCGTCTATTTTGCGGTAGTAACTAGCTCCCACTTCGATATTGGGGCGCGTCACTTGCTGCCTATTTATCCCTTTCTCTATGTGCTTGTGTCTGCAGGCGTTGCGAATGCTTTCCGCCGGAAAGGCGTGTGGGCGGTGGGCGTGGGAGCCCTGCTTGCCTGGCAGATCACTACCTCCCTACGGGTTGCGCCGGCCTACATGGCCTATGGCAACGAGGCCTGGGGCGGCCCGCTCGAAGTCCACCATTACCTGAGCGACGCGAATGTAGATTGGGGGCAGCAACTCAAAGCTGTAAAGCAGTATTTAGATCAGAATCACATAACAAATTGCTGGTTTGTGTACTTCCCGGACGGAGCGGTTCAGCCCGCGGACTATGGTGTGAACTGCCGCCGTTTGCCCACGGCAAACAACATCAGCTGGATGAGCCTGCCCATGGTTGTGCCTCCTGTCATTGATGGAACGGTGCTCATCAGTGACAGCGACCTTGAGGGGATCGAGTTTGGGGATGGCAGTCTCAATCCCTACCAATCGTTTCAACGCCTGAAGCCGCTTACGGTCATACAAGGTGGTGTGGACGTCTACCAGGGACGCTTCGCGATCCCGCTGGCGTCAGCTCTGGTAGATGTCCGTACGTCGCAGGAACAACGGAAAACAGGGCAAGCGCAGGCTGCGTTCGCCTCAGCATCCGAGGCGGTCTCCCTGGCACCTGATTCAGCGAGGACACAACTGAATCTTGCGGATGTGCTGTCCTCCCGGGCCGAGTGGGCGGAGGCGCTGAAGCACTATCAGACCGCGGAATCCCTGATCCGCACGGTTCGGCCCGATCTGGTTGGGGAGGAGTTGATGCCGAGAGCTACGGCAGGACTGGCGTTGACACGCGCTCACATGTAGCCGACGCATCCCGCGCTCGATCATCTCGACCGGGCTTATCGCTCCAAATCTTGAGTGGTCGGTGAGCACAGATGCAAGACCCCGGGGTCGCTCGGCGCTGCTTCCGTTATGGAAGTAGCGACGTTCGGAGCTGCCCTGCGTCCAAGCTTCGAAGCGCAAACCAGATTGCCAGGAGACAGCTCACCGATGCGCAGGATGGTCGCTTGGCTGGCATTGAGTTCGCTGCCGCTTCTGCCGGCAAGCGCGCTTTCGCCGCAAACCACCGGCCAGGAGCCGCGGCCGGCACCACCGGGAGCCGCACCAGCGCGGCTGAGCGGCCTCGTCAGCGATCCCTCCGGTGCTGTGATCCCGGGCGCCTCCATTGTTCTGGCAGGTCCAAACGGCGCGGCAGCGCCCCTTCGAACAGCGCAGGCCGACTCGGCCGGCACTTACGCCTTCGACGCTGTGCCGCCCGGCGCCTACACGCTCTCGGTTTCCTCGCCGAACTTCGCGCCCGCGCCGCTGACCCCACTTACCCTCGCCGCCGGGGAACAGAAGCAGCTGAATGTGCAGCTGACGATCGAGATCCAGCAGCAGCAGGTCGAGGTCAACGCGCAGCAGGGCAGCTCTCCAGGGCAGAATGGCGACGCGATCGTCCTGAAAGGCAGCGACCTCGCCTTGCTCTCCCCGATAACCGGCAACTGCAGCAGGAGCTGCAGGAGATGGCCGGCGGCGACGGCGAGGGCGCGCCACAGCTGTTCGTGGACGGGTTCTCCAATGGCAAGCTGCCGCCGAAATCCGCAATCCGCGAGATCCGCATCAACCAGAATCCCTACTCGTCCGAGTACGACACGGTCGGCACCAATCGCATCGAGATCCTGACCAAACCGGGAGCTGACACCTGGCACGGCAGCTACTACAGCGGCGGCAGCGACTCCGGCGTCGATTCGCGCG
This sequence comes from uncultured Acidobacteriaceae bacterium, assembly GCA_964249695.1. Lineage (GTDB taxonomy): Bacteria > Acidobacteriota > Terriglobia > Terriglobales > Acidobacteriaceae > EB88. The sequence goes on along the minus strand of CAXUDF010000048.1, from coordinate 11,599 downwards.
ACCCTTATTCAGTGCTGCCGCAGCCCTTTTACTCGACGCAGAACGAAGGCAGTCTGAGCGGCCCGCTCTCCAGGACCAGCTCGCTCGCTTTCAGCGCCACGCACTACTTCACGCAGAATAGCAACATCGTTGACGCCATCACGCTTGACCCGGCCGGCAGCCCAGCCCCGCTCACGCAGGCCATCCAGAACCCATCCGGCTACACTTCGCTTACCCCACGCTTCGACGCGCAGCTCGGCCCCAAAAACACCTTCACACTTCGCTACGAGTACGACCGCACCGCCGTTTCCGACTCCGGCGCGGGCCAGCTGCTGCTTGCCTCGCAAAGCTACAACAGCATTATTAACGCGAGCACGGTGCAGGTCAGCGATTCGATCATCGTCAGCCCGAAGATCCTCGATGAAATCCGCTTCCAGTACATTCGCACCACCACCGCGCAGACGCCGCTCTCGGCCGATCCAACGCTCATAGTCGAGGGCGCGTTTACCGGCGGCGGCAACAATATCGGGCTTCTGCAGGACCACACAGACACCTACGAGTTCCAGGACTACGGCTCCTTCGAACTCGGCAAACACTACCTGCGCCTTGGGGTGCGGCAGCGCCTCAGCCGCGACGCGAACCGCGCAACCGCCGGCTTCAACGGCGAGTACATCTTCCCGACCATTGCCGCCTACCAGCTTACCGAGCAGGGGCTCGCCGCCGGGCTCTCGCCGGCACAGATTCGTGCCGCCGGCGGCGGCGCCAGCCAGTTCAATCTCACCGCCGGCGACCCCGCCGCCACCGTCATGCTCGCCGACACGGCCCTGTTTGCCGATGACACCTGGAAGCTCCGCCCTGACCTCACGATCAGCTACGGCCTGCGGTTTGAGGGACAGAACCACGTCAACGACCACGCCGATTTTGCCCCCCGCTTCGGCTTCTCCTACGACCTGCACAAAGCTGAGAAAAAGCCCCCGCTGTTCGTCATCCAGGGCGGCTTCGGCATCTTTTACCAGCGGCTTCCGCAGGCAGACCTGCTCCAGGTTGCGCGGCTGGGCTTCTCAGCGGATGCAGCCCTGCGGCAAACCCAGTACGTGCTCAACCAGCCTGACACCTACCCAGCCTTGCCTGCGCCGAACGAGCTCGCCGCGGCCACCGCCTCGACAACCTTTCTGCTCAGCCGCACATACCGCTCGCCCTACACCATGCAGGGCGGCCTCACGGCCGCGCACACCTTCGGCAAGGCCGGCACCGTCACGCTCGGCTACACCGCGGCACGCGGCGTGCACCTGCTGCTGAACCGCAACACCAATGCGCCGCTGCCCGGCACCTACAACCCGGCCGACCCCTCGAGCGGTGTACGCCCTTTCGGCGGGAACGGCAACCGCAACGAGTACGACGCTGCCGGCATTTCAAATCGCAACCGCGTCTATGTAAATGCGCAGCTGCAGCCGGTGAAGGGCCTCAGGGTCTTCACCAACTACTCGCTTCGTTCCATCAAGACCGACACCAATGGCGGCTTTCCCTCAAACCAGTACGACATCGGCGCCGACTACGGACGCGCCTCGAATGACTACCGGCAGCGGCTTTTCCTGGGGGCCTACTGGGACGCGCCATGGGGCATCAACGGCGGTCCGTTTTTCATCGCCGAGAGCGGCGCGCCTTTTGACATTGTTGTCGGGCAGGACCTGAACGGCGACAGTCAGTTCAACGACCGCCCGGCCTTTGCGACCGATCTCTCGCGGCCCAGCGTCGTGCATACACGCTACGGCAACTTCGATACCGCGCCCATACCAGGCCAGCGCATCATTCCGAACAATTATGCCAACGGGCCGGGGCTGGTCTACCTGAACATGAACCTGAACCGCAGCTTCCACTTCGGCCCGGTGGTGAAGCCGCCGGTAGACGCACCGCCTGCGCCGGCGCCGAGGCCTGGCTCCAGGCCCGAGCCGCCCGAGCGCCGGATGCTGCTCAATCTGGGAGCCTACTCGGAGAATATTCTGAACCACGTCAACCCGGCACCGCCTGTCGGCACGCTCGGCTCGCCGCTCTTCGGCCTCTCAAACGCGCTCAACGGCAACTTCTCCGATGGTTCCGCGAACCGCATCGTGGCGTTCCAGGCGTTTTTTCAGTTCTAAGACAAGACGGTCGCCGGTTCTCTGCACTTGGAGGCCGCCCAGTGTCGTGACGCCGCACGGGCTTTGCTGCCATGGATTCGACGGAGCTGCTTTTGCATGCTGGCACCATGAGTTCGGGGCCTATGTCGTGTTCCAGGCATCCAGCGCCGCCGGAGATAGCTCGAATAGGTAACAGCAACTGTTACGAGTGGAGGATTCCCTGAGCCAGATCGCGGAGGAAAAGAGTGAAAGCTGGATAAGCGTGCTGAAGGAGTCCGTGTCCGGCACCCAGCGAAACCTCACGAGCGGAAACTTGAACCGCACTGTTGTACTGCTCGCCGTTCCGATGATGCTCGAGCTGGCGCTCGAATCTCTTTTCTCCCTCACTGATATTCTCTGGGTCTCCGTACTCGGAGCAAGCGCGCTTGCGGCGGTCGGGCTCACCGAATCGCTGATGACGATCGCCTTCGCCATCAGTGCCGGTCTCAGCGCATCCATCACCGCCCTGGTGTCCAGGCATATCGGAGAAGGAGACACAGACAGGGCAGCCATTGATGCGGTCCAGGCAATCGCCGTCGGCGTCTTGGTTTCTGTCATCATCGGGATTCCGCTTTTTCTGTTCGCGCCAAAGCTGTTGCTTCTACTCGGGGCGACAGGGCCGGTTTTGCAGACTGGCACCGTCTACGCCCGCATAACGCTTGGCTTTTCCGGCATCATCATCCTGCTTTCGCTGAATAACGCCGTCTTTCGCGGGGCCGGCGATGCAGCCATCGCCATGCGCCTGCTATGGGTCGCCAATGGCATCAACCTGGTACTTGATCCTCTGCTGATCTTCGGCGTCGGTTTCTTTCCGAAGCTGGGCGTCACAGGTCCTGCTGTTGCGACGCTGACGGGCAGAAGCATCGCCGTTGTCTACCAGTTCTACCTTTTAGGCAGGGGCAGCAAACGCTTTCGTATCGAACGCAAGCACCTTCACCTTGACCGGCATGAGATGGTGCGCTTCCTTCGCGTTTCCAGCTCCGGCATGGTGCAGTTTCTTCTGCAGCAGGGCAGCTGGCTCGGCCTTGTACGCATCGTCAGCATATTTGGGGCTCCCGCAATCGCCGGCTACACCATCGCGACGCGCATCATTAACTTCATCATGCTACCGTCGCTTGGCCTCAGCAATGCAGCGGGCACACTGGTGGGCCAGAGCCTGGGCGCAGGTACCGTGGACCGGGCACGCGCGTCCGTTTGGCGTACCGGGCTCTTGAATCTCCTGCTGCTCAGCCTTGCGTGCGCTGCGTTTGTCTTTTTTGCCAAGCCGATCGTGAGCGTCTTCTCGCATGAGCCGCAGGCAGAGCCCGTCGCCGTAGAGTGCCTTCGCATCTTCAGCATCAGCAATCTCTTTTTCGCCTTCAGCGCCGTGTTTATGCAGGCATTCAACGGCGCCGGCGACACGCTTACCCCGGCCTACATCAACCTGTTCGGCTTCTGGATCGTAGAGCTGCCGCTTGCATGGGTGCTCGCCAAGCACACGTCACTCAGCATCCGTGGAGTGTTTGTGGCAGTGCTCTTCGCTCAGATCCTATCGCTGCTGTTGAGCGGTTTTCTCTTTTTGCGAGGCAGCTGGGCCAAGAAACGTGTCTAGAATTGTGGCACTTACGAGGACAAGCATGGAAACCACAGCGGAACGCCCACCGGCTACTGAATTCACAAGCGATATTCCTTTGCGGCTTGATCGATTGCCGTGGAGCCGTTGGCATGTACGCGTAGCGATTGCGCTGGGTATCACCTTCCTGCTTGATGGACTGGAGGGTGGCGTTGGAGGCTCCATCTCGGGCGCGCTCAAATCGGCAAACACACTTCATCTTTCTGATAGTCAGCTGGGAATCACCTCCACCGGCTATCTGCTTGGGGCTGTTGTCGGTGCTCTTGTCTTCGGGTACCTTGCCGACGTCTACGGGCGCAAAACCTTGTTTTTCTGGACTCTGGCTCTCTATGTCTGTTCTACCGCCGCCACATCGCTTTCGTGGAACCTGTTTAGCTTTACGCTATGCCGGGCGCTTACGGGCGCGGGCATTGGCGGCGAGTACACGGCCATCACTTCGGCCATCGATGAATTAATCCCTGCGCGCGTGCGCGGCACAACCAATCTCATCTTGGGTTCTACGTTTTCAATTGGCGTGATGCTCGGTTCGCTCGTTTCTGTAACGTTTCTCTCCGATCGCCTCTTCGGGCTGCGCCTCGGCTGGCGCTTCGCCATGCTTTCCGGCGTACCTATCGCTCTCATCGTTCTGTATCTACGGCGCTTTATCCCGGAAAGTCCTCGCTGGCTGCTGATTCATGGCCGCGATGCAGAAGCCTCCACTATCATCGACCAGATTGAAACAAACGTAGCAAACGAGCATGGTGCGCTGCCGCAGGTCGCCGGCTCCGTGGTGATGAATCGAGGCTCCAACGACACGTGGAGCAAGATCGGCTTGCTGGTCAGCAAGAAACATGGCAAGCGCGCCCTGCTGTGTTTAGGGCTGATCATGGCCCAATCCTTCTTCTATAACTCTGTGTATTTCTCGAGTACGCTCGTTCTCCTGCGCTTCTACGGCGTATCGCCGGCACATGCCGGGGTTCTTTTTCTTCCTATCGCATTTACTAACTTTATTGGCCCGGCGCTGCTTAGTAAGCTGTTTGACTCGGTGGGCCGCCGCATTATGATCTCGCTTACTTTCTGCATCACCGGCTTGATCTTCGGCGCGTCCAGTCTGCTCTTCCTTGGCGGCCGGCTCAGCACGGTCGCACAGGTAGCCTGGTGGGCTGTGGCCTTCTTCTTTGCAGCTTCTGCCGCCGGTTCCGCGTATCTCACAACCAGTGAGCTGTTTCCGCAGCAGATTCGCGCGTCCGCCATCGCCATCTTCTATGCCGCGGGCACCTTGCTCGGCGGCGTGCTGGGCCCGGTTCTTTTTGGGGTGCTGTTAACGCATGGTGCGCGCAAGGCTATCTTTTATGGCTTTATGGCAAGCGCCTCGGTGATGATAGTCGCCGGGGTAGCGCAAGCAATTTGGGGTGTGGCCGCAGAGCGCAAATCACTGGAAGAAATCGGCTGATTGCTTGTGAAGCTTACGAGGACTACTCCGCTGATACGAACTAAGTAAACTTCTTCGGCGCTTCTCGTCATAAACCTAAACACACTGGGGCCTGCGGCGGATTGTCTGCTCCGCTCGTATGCAGCCTCAGCTTCATTTGCGCCTCCTTATGTTATTGGTCCATTCGCTCCAGGATGGGACCGAGCAGGTACGCCACGAAGAAGCCGCCGCCATAAATCAGCGCAGAGCCCCAAAGAAATACACGGCTAAGCTTGCTGACTTCGCCGCACGTCGTCGGGTCGTCAGCGTTGCATGTTTCTCCGTCGCGCAAACGTGGAGCAACGACATAGGTCATAACAAAGCTGCATGCAATCAGCGTGCCCGCGATGCTGAACGTCCAAACTTTGTGCCGCGAAAGGCTGACCAGCCAGGGCGCAGCCGAGAGCAGGGAAGCAACAGCAGTGCCCATTCCCAGGAGCACAAGCACCGAAGGCAAGGCGCAGCAGATAAGCGTGCTGAAGGAGCTAAACAACGAAAAGTAGTTGAGCAGGGCCGCTCGTTTGGCTCTGCGCTCCGGTGCGATTGAGGGTGCGGCGGCGGTCATCTCGCCTCCGCGATGGAGTCAACTCGAAGAGAGTCCGCAACCTTGCCTTTGGGAGCCTGGGGAAGCGTTCCGGAGACAGTGACAGTCTTTCCAAGAAGGGAAGAGACGTTTGCCCCTGACCCGGCCAGTGCGTATGTATCGCCTGTGCCGGTGACCTCAAGGAGAGGCGCAGCGGCCGTACCGGCGACCCTTCCTGTAGCGACAATCTTCGCGTCCCTATGCGTGAAGCCGTTCTTCTCAACAGCTTGATTGAACTGCTGCATGGCGGCAGAGTTTCCGGGCATGAGCTGAACAGCGACGAGGCCTGTGTTCAGGTCCACATCCACCTTGTCAACGCCTTGAATGCCCTTCATGGAGACGTGGATCGCATGGGCGCACGGAGCGCAGTCCATGCCGAAAACGGTCATGTTGACCTGGCTGTATTCGGCGTGGGCTGCGAGCGGAGAGAGCAAGAGAGCTGCCAGGACGAAAGACTTATGCATGGCGGTTCCTTTCAATGGGTGTTCGTTTGCGACGAGAACTTGAGAAAGCTGAAATTGAGTGCGAAGCGTACCGCCTCGCGTCCGTAGGTGGAGGTCGAGACATCGCGATAGAGCGGCCCCTGGACTCCGCCTTCGATCGCCACATCCTTGAAGATGGCAAGGACCGAAGGGCCCAGCCAGAGCGACGTCGAGCTGCTGTCCGGCACGATTGCATCCCGCACGCGAACGCCGCCCGTGTGCTCACCGGTGAACTCCAGGAGTCCACGGTAGTCCCACTGGTTGTAGCCGCGCCGCAGCTTCGCCGGGCGGTAGCCGTAGACCGTGCTCCACGAAATTGTGTCCGGGCGCCGGCTGCCGCCTTTCTCGAAGAAGCCGGTATAGCCGCCTCCGAGCCAGAGATATTGACTGCGCGAAGCGAAGCCCGCGGCCAGCGTACCGGCAATCCCTGGGGCCCGGTGCACGCTCCCCAGGACTCCCGTATCGGCCTGCGGCCCCGGCACGACGATGGCGAGAGACCCCGTCGCTTCGAGGCGTTTGCCGACTTGTGTGACGGAGTGGAAAAAGCGCCAGGACGCTCCTGCAGCCCATTCACCTGTAGGAAACACCCGCGACTCGGGCAAAGATCCGCTGCCGAAGATAGCGGGAAGAAACGCAGTCAAGGTGAGGTGAGGCGTGAGACCGTAACCTATCTGACTGCCCGTGGAGAACTGAGCACCGCGAGAGCCGCTTCGACCGAACAGGCCGGTGTCGAAGCTGAACTCTCCCTGCGAGTTGACCGGCGTTGCGTAGCCGAAGACGGGGCCGTGGTCTGCGGCCCAGGCTGGTGCAGAAAGCGCCAGTGCGCACGCCAAAACAGCGAGCTGCTTCATCCTTGCTCCTTTGTTCCAATGAACTTCAGGCACGCATTTGCGTGCAGGTCATCGGGCCTGGGAGCGGATCAGATTCTGAGGACGGCGGTGGCAGCGATCAGCAGACCGGGCGGCGAGTGCTCCTCCGGTAGCTGCCAATGGCAACCACCGGATGCAGGCAAGCCGACCAGCAGCGGGTACAGGATGGCGATCGCAGCGAGGGAAGGATCCGGGGCAGCCACAGCATGGGCAGGCAGCTTACTAAGGTCGCTGCGCACCCCTACCTGACAGCAGCCCTGCCTTGCCATCTCGCCGCACTTGTCGTGCATTTGGCGGCAGCAGTCCTGCTCGCCCCGCGTCATCTTCGGAGTTGCAGCACAGGCAAGCACCGGCAGCATCATGACGAGCATGAGGAGGACTGCCGCGAGGCTGGCAAGACGCCGCACAGATCGAGTATATTCCCGGGCTCGCGGCATCGTCCGCAAAAGTGCTGTCGAGCCACAGCCTGGCCGCCCGAGATCGAGGGAGATTTGCGGTCACAGAAACAGAGCTGAAGCTGCGGAATGCAGCATTTG
>CAXUDF010000048.1:0-3832 GCA_964249695.1 uncultured Acidobacteriaceae bacterium | reverse complement strand
TAGATAAAAGAAATCTATACTGCGGCTGCTGAGCTTTTCATGGGTTATGTTGAGGTGCATCCGGAAAATGCTCGCAGATGCGCCTTTTAAAAATCATGCTTGCGCTTCGCAAAAGCTGTTTACAGTAAGTCTCTCCCCTGGCTGTACCTGAACACATTCCTACGGTTTTTCCTGTGGATAGCCGCGTTCGATTATGCAGTCTTGCTTCGCTTAGGGGATAACACTCTCTCGCTGCTGACAATCCCTACTGCACCCTCAGGAGACGCCATGGTCGTACGCAGCAGCTTGTATCTCGCTCTAGGAAGTTTGCCGCTTTTCGCGGCATCCGCTCTCTCGCAAACACAAACAACCGGCGCAGTTACGGGCAGGATTACAGACACCAGCGGGGCCGTTATACCGCAGGCCACTGTCTCACTTACATCAAAGAGCAGCGGCGTCGCAAGCACGATCACGACAGATGCCAGTGGGGACTACCGCCTTGGGCTTTTGCCCCCAGGCAGCTATGACATGCGGGTCTCTGCTGCGGGCTTCAAGACGGAAATACCGTCAACCATAACAGTCACGGTTACGGAAACCAGTGCCGTCAACCTCGCCATGTCGCCCGGCGTTCAGCAGGAGACTGTGGAGGTGACCTCCGGTGCGGAGCTGCTCCAAACCGACAACGCAACCCTCGGCACAACGGTGCAGGGCCTAACCATTCAGGCCCTGCCGCTCACAGAACGCAACTACACGCAGGTTTTGACCACCTCGGCAGGGGTTTCCGGCGACGTCAACAATGCCGCCGAGCTCGGCCGGGGCACCATCGACGTGTATGTCAACGGTGCCAGTAATATCAGCAACAACTTCGTCATGGATGGCGCCGATATTAACAATTTCGGCAGCGGCCGCGGCGGCGACTTCGTGCAGCAGGGCGGAATCCCGATCCCGAATCCCGATGCTATCGAGGAGTTCAAGATACAGACCACGCTCTACGACGCAGGCTTTGGCCGCGATGCGGGCGCCAACGTAGAAGTCGTCACCAAGTCGGGCGGTAACAGGTTCCATGGCTCGGCGTTCGAGTTCTTCCGCAACAACAAGCTCAATGCCAATGACACGTTCCTGAACGCCGAAGGCCAGCCTCGCCCTGACATGAAGCAGAACCAGTTTGGCGGCGCAATCGGCGGCCCGCTTCTGCGCGACCGCGCCTTCTTCTTCGGCTCCTACCAAGGCACGCGGCAAATCAACGGCCTTAGCCCCAGCTCCCTCTCCAGCAACACCCTGCCCGCGCTTACCAGTGATCGGTCGGCCGCCGCTATCGGCGCGCTCTTCTGCACGCAGCCTACACAGTTCGGCGGTACCCAGGTGGCCTGCAATGGCTCCAACATCAATCCGGTATCGCTCGCGATCCTTAACCAGAAGACAGCCGGCGGCGGCTATCTCGTGCCCTCGCCCCGCACGCTCACTCCGGGCACTCCTTTCGGGTTCTCGTCGTACAGCCTGCCCGGCAGGTTCACTGAGGACCAGGTACTGGTCAATACCGACTATCAGCTCTCGCAGAAGCACCGCCTCAGTCAGCGTTATTTCTACTCGCGCGACCCGCAGGTAGACCCGTTCAGCAGCTGCAGCCCCGGCTGCCCGCCGGGCTTTGCCCTTAACACCCAGTTCACCAACGATATCGGCCTGCTCAAGCTCACCTCTACGCTTTCTCCCAACTTTCTCAATGAAGCTTTTGTCGCATTCATCCGCAACACCGGCGTGCTCAACAGCCAGACCGCACTTACCGACGCTTCGCTCGGTGTCACCCCAGGCGACCCCGGCTTTCCCCTATTCCCCGTCACGTCTATCGCCGGCCTGTTCAGCCTCAGCGGCGGCTTCAACGACTTCTCCAACTCGGCCGTCAACACCTACGAAGCTTCCGACCAGGCATCCTGGACGCGCGGGCGGCACAGCCTCCGCTTCGGGTATGAGTTTGAGCGTCAACAATTCAACTTCACCGATCCCGGTCCGCGCCGCGGCTTCCTTGATTTCCTTACCTTTTCTGACTTCCTCCTCGGCCAGAGCGGCACGCAGAACGGCAGCGGTATCAGCAATGTCTTTCAAAGCGAGGGCATCGGCGGCAACATCAACAAGGATTTTCGCGCCATCGACATGGCCAGCTTCATCCAGGATGACTTCAAGGTCAGCCCGAACCTCACTCTCAACTACGGCCTTCGTTGGGAGATCAACGGAAACATCGGGGAGGCGCATGGCGATATCAGCAGTGTCTTTCCCAGCCTGATCGGCGCCGGCGCGCCGGCTACCGCGGCCGGCACCTACACCGGCTATGTTGTGCCTTCCAACTTCCCGGGCTCTGTTCCGGCCGGCGTCACCCGTCTGTCCGGCAAGTCGCTCACCACGCAGGATCTGCCGCTCCACAACGTCGGCCCCCGCATCGGCCTTGCATGGCTGCCCTATGGCTCCGGCAAAACCTCCGTGCGCAGCGGCTACGGCGTCTACTACACGCGGCCCAACGGCAATGCCACGCTGCAGGTGCTGACCAGTCCGCCGTTTGTGTCTATCCATGTACTCAGCGGTGCGGGCAACTCTGCCGCTACCTTCCAGGATCCCTTTAACCCGGTACCCACTCCCGGTTCCTTTCTGCCCCGCACGCCCACCTCCCAGCTTGGTGCCGACATCATTGCGCCTAACTACGACTCGCCCCTGACGCAGCAATACAACCTCGATATCCAGCAGCAGCTTTCAGGCTCCACCGTTCTCGACGTGGCCTACGTTGGCACCCGTGCCACGCGGCTGCTTGAGTCACGCAATATCAATTCTGCCCTGCTCGCGAGTGCCGCTGCTCCCATCAACGGGATCACCACGAACACCCAGGCCAACGCCTACCTCCGCGTGCCCTACGCAGGCTTTTCTGCCCCCGGTCTCACGCGCATTGAGTCCTACGGCACGTCGCGCTACAACAGCCTGCAAGCCACTCTGCGCCACCAACTCAGCCATGGTGTGCTGTTTCAAGCCGCCTATACCTGGAGCCGCGCGCTTACTGACGTACAAGGCCTTGGCACCAATGCCGTATTTACCGGCGGCAGCGGCGACAGCAACGACCCCAACAACCGCCTCGACCGCTTTGGGCCCGCCGCCTTCGACCGTACCAACCGCTTCGTCTTCTTCTACAGTTGGGAGCTGCCCAGGCTGCATGGAGGCAATGGCCTCCTACGCACCGCGGCCAATGGCTGGGCTGTTTCCGGCGTCACCATCATCCAGGACGGTGACCGGCTCACCATCACCGACGCGTCCGGAGGTTCCATTTACGGCTTCGCCAGCACCTCGCGCGCGCAGCTGCGCCCCGGCACCACCAACGCGCAAATTGAGAGTACCGGCAGCGTCAAGAGTCGCCTCGGCAACTACTTCAACACGTCAGCCTTCTGCTCCTTCAGCACAACCCCCGGCACGGCAGCCTACGCAGCCTGCCCCTACCCAGTCATCGGCGACGGCACCGGCTACGGCAACAGCAGCACCGGCGTGGTTCGCGGCCCCAGCCAGGACAATTCGGACATCACCGTCTCCCGCGACTTTCGCGGCCTGCGTGAAGGCCACTCGATTGACTTCAGGGGCGAGTTTTTCAACGCCTTTAACCATGCCCAGTATGCCGACCCGTCGACCGGCTTCGATTCCGCCGGTTTTGGCGTCATCTTGAGCAGCGCAGTAGCACCGCGAATCATCCAGTTCGCGCTCAAGTACGAGTTCTAGGGCAGTCTTGCTCCAGTGACTGCTACGGCCCTTCCACACTGTGACGGTCTACAAACTTTACTGTAGATCGTCAGGGTGTGGCCGAACGGGCGGTGAGAAATCTCTCATC
>CAXUDF010000047.1:16846-21538 GCA_964249695.1 uncultured Acidobacteriaceae bacterium | reverse complement strand
AGCGGCAGCTCCGGCCGCACACACGCAGGCGCGTAGCTCAGTTGGTTAGAGCGCTACCTTGACACGGTAGAGGTCGCTGGTTCGAATCCAGTCGTGCCTACCAGGACTTCCTTCCGGCAAGCCCCATTCAATAGTTGTGCGTTCGAGCCGCAGGCGCTGCACAGCATGTGTCATTCGACATCTCCAGGTCCAGCCTCTCCATCCTTGCCTGAATCTTGTCCCTGGCCGCCGCTGTACAAAGCCAGCCAGCGCGACTTTCCCTCAGATCGTCCGGTAGAATCAGCGTCTTCTGCTCACTACGAAAGCGAGACGCCATCGAAATGCTCAATCGCAGGACTTTTCTTCATTCCGCAGCCAGGGCGGCCGGCGGTGCCGTAGTTGCGACGCAACTACACTCTGCCTTTGCGGCGGCACCGCTGCTTGCGGGCCGCTCCGCAAACGATGCGGTCCAGATTGCCTTGATCGGTGCCGGCATCCAGGGCCAGAGCGATACGCAGATCGCGCTGCAGGTTCCCGGGGTCAAGCTGCTCGCGGTCGCGGACTGCTACGACGGCCGGCTGACGCACGCAAAAGAGCTGTGGGGCGCCGATCTTTTCACCACGCGCGACTATCGCGAGATCCTCGCGCGCAAGGACGTGGACGCCGTCATCATCGCCTGCCCGGACCACTGGCATAAACACGCTGCCGTCGACGCGATGCAGGCCGGCAAGGACGTGTACCTCGAGAAGCCGATGATCCACATCTACCCCGACGGCCACGAGATCATTGCGTCTGCTCAGTCGACCAAGCGGATTCTCCAGGTCGGTTCACAGCGGGTCAGCTCCATCGTGTACGCCAAGGCCAAGGAACTGCTCGCGTCCGGCGCCATCGGCAAGCTCAACATGGTCACGGCGCGCTGGGACCGCAACTCGTCCATCGGCGCCTGGAACTACTCCATTCCGCTCGACGCCTCGACCGCGACCTGCGACTGGCAGCAATTTCTCGGGTCGGCGCCGCAGATTCCGTTCTCGGCCGAGCGCTTTTTTCAGTGGCGCAAGTGGAAGGACTACGGGTCCGGAGTCGCCGGCGACCTGTTTGTTCATCTCTTCAGCGGGACGCACTTCATCACCGGCGCCCATGGGCCTACGCGTGCCATGGCTACCGGCGCCATCCGCTTCTGGAAAGACGGCCGCGACGCCGACGACGTGCTGCTGGCGCTGTTCGACTATCCGGAAGGCTTCAACCTGAGCCTCCACGTCAACTTTGTTGACGGCGGGGAAGAGAGCGAAGGCTTTCTCTTTACGGGCTCTGAGGGCCTGATGGAGATCGACGGCAGCAAGCAGACTGTGACCGTGACACGGACGCCGCTTGCGGCCGAGCCCGGCTACACGATCTCCACCTTTTCAGAGTCCATGCAGCAGCAATATCTAGCCCAGTACAAGAAGAAGTATCCGCGCACGCACCCCGGTGGGCCGCCGCCGCAGGAGGTCGCCACCTTTACAGCGCCGCCCGACTACTCCGATCGCTACGACCACTTCCACAACTTCTTCGACAACGTTCGCAGCCGCAAGACTCCCGTCGAGGATGCCACCTTCGGCTTCCGGGCCGCGGGTGCCGCGCTGCTCAGCAATCTCAGCGCTGAGCGCGGCAGCGTCGTGCACTGGAACCCGGAAACGATGGAGCTCGCATGAAGCCGGAATTGCGCAGAGCTCCATTCGCAGCAAAGCAAGAGAGCGTCATCCTGAGCGCAGCGCGGGGTCCCCGACGAGCGCTTCTGCTCGCTGGGGTGCAAGTGAAGGACCTGCTTTTGTCTTTCTCCCGCAGCCTCAAACTGCCATGCCATGCGGTCGCAGCGCTCGGCGTAGCGCTTGCCTGCACCCCGGCCCACGCGCAGGATCCCGCCCACGCCACCGAGTTCCGCATGCAGCATCCGGGCAACGGTCCTGGCGGCGAGCCGCGGATCGCGTTCCTCTCCCATCGTCTCGGCTCCGACCATGCCGAGGGCATCTCGATGCTCGACATGAACGGAGACGGCTTCGTGGACCTGCTCAGCGGCGCGTACTGGTATGAGAATCCCGGCGCGGGCGGCGGCGAGTGGAAGCAGCATCAGTTCCGCACCGTCGGCATCCACAATGAGTTTGTCTCCGACTGCGGCGAGTGGGTCGTCGATGTCGACCACGACGGCTTGCCCGATGTCGTCACCGCCGGATGGATTTCTAACGGGCTCTGGTGGTATCGCAACCCTGGCCCCGCGGCTGTAGCGGCCGGCGCCATGTGGAAGGGCGAAAAGATTACCGATAGCTTCGATACCGAGGGCGGAGCGTTCGCGGACATTAACGGCGACGGCAAACCCGATGTCGCGCTCGCTCACTACAACCGTGCCGGTGTGTTGTGGGTCGACTTCAGCAAGGGCACCCCGCGTGTGCACCACGTCGGAGGCCGCGCCGAGGATGGGCATGGCATTGGCATCGCCGACATCAACGGCGACGGCAAGGCCGATATTCTGACCCCGCATGGCTGGTTTGAGCAGGTCGATGCGGACAACGACAAGTGGCAGTGGCATGCCGACTGGGACCTCGGCGATGCCGGCTTTCCTATCCTCGGCTACGACGTGAATCATGACGGCAAGCTCGACCTGATCTACGGGCAGGGCCACGGCTACGGGCTGTACTGGCTGGAGCAGGCCGGCGCGCCCGGCGCGCGCAAGTGGATCCGCCACACCATCGACGAATCCTTCTCGCAGTCGCACGCCTTGGCGCTGGTGGACCTGGACGGCGACGGCGTGCCAGAGCTCGTTACTGGCAAACGCTACCGCGGCCACGCTGGCAACGACCCTGGCTCCTATGACCCGGTGGTTGTGTACGCGTACAGGCTCCCGACAGCGGCACAGTTCCAGGCCGGCACTGCCGATCCGGCGTTCACCCGGGTCACACTCTCTGACAATGGCACCGCCAGCGCCGGCACCCAGTTTGTGTTTGCAGACCTGGACCACGACGGCGATATCGACCTGGCAAGCGCGGGCAAACTCGGCGTGCACGTGCTGGAAAACCTCAAGAACAACAGCAACGTGAGCAAGCCGGTGCGCGAGGCGAGCCAACCCCTGAACCGCAGCTGGCCGTTTCCCGGCGAGGGCGAGCAGGTGCAGCAGGAGGACGGTCCGACGCCGAAATGAACGCCCAGGTGGCCTGGCCTAAGGGCGTTGCGGCCATGAGATCGTGCACGAGGTCGGGCATCCGGCGGCGGTAGGCGTCTAAGAACCGGCGTACTTTTTTCGCGGTAAGTCGGATTAGTCTTCTTGCATGGACTTCGAAGAACGCTTGCAAAGAATGGTCGAGCGGCACGAATCTCTGGCCCAGAGCCTTGAGCTGTCGACGACGGATGTGCGGCAGCAAGGCGAAAACATCGACAAGTTGACAGTCGCAACAACAGCCCAGCAACAAACACTTGTCGCAGTGCTTACCGCGATGCAGGAATTGATCGGCGTGGTTACCGAGCATGAACGGCGCATCGGAAAACTCGAGAGCGCCTGACCAGCATTCTGCCAAGTACACCGACGAAGCAGTGTAACCATGGTGCTCGAAAACGCGCGGCGCCCTCTAACTACCTGGAGCTTCCAGCAATACCGACGAGCGGCGGGTCTGGAAGCGAGCCTCACGAACGATTTACGAATCAGACCAGCCAATGGCCCCTCGTCACTCGATCGACTTCGCCCTACGCCGCTACCTGGACGAACAAGCGGCCGCTTCTGCGGGCCCCATCACCTCGCCCGGCGATGCCAGGCACCGTATGCAGCGGCAGCTGGCCGCGCGATTGGCCGAGGGCATCCCCGGGCTGCCGAATGAGGTAAGAACCGAAGACCACTACCTGCCGGGTGATGAACACGGCCTGCGTGTGCGCGTGTACTTACCGCCTGGGCCGCCCTCAGGGCAGAAGGCGCTTCCCGTGCTGGTCTATCTCCACGGAGGCGGCTGGGCTGCCGGTTCCATCGAAACCCACGATCCCTTCTGCCGCCTGCTTGCGCCGCTTGCCGGCCTGAGCATTGTCTCGGTGGACTACCGGCTCGCGCCGGAGTCGCCCCACCCGGCTGCGCTTGAAGACGCGCACACTGCCGTGCTGTGGGCCGCTGCCCACGCGGGCAGCTGGGGTGCTGACCCGGCCCGGCTGGCGCTCGGCGGCGACAGCGCGGGCGGGCACCTGGCAGCGGTCACCGCGAACCGGCTCGCGGTGGAGCGTGACAGTCCAAAGCCCGTGGCACTCGCTCTTCTCTACCCGGTCACTGACTACCCGGAGAGCCAGTACCCCTCGTACGGCCAGAACGCGGTCGGCTTTGGCCTGGAGGCCGACACGATGCGCTGGTACTGGAAGCAATACGCCGCAGGCGCTTCCCCGGATGACCCGACGATCTCACCCATGCGCCAGCAGCCGCTGCCGCCCCTGCCGCCCACGCTCGTGATGACAGCCGAATATGACGTGCTGCGCGATGAGGGCATCGCCTACGCGCAAAAGCTGGCCGGCGCAGGGGTCGTCGTCACGCACGGGCACTCCCCGGACATGCACCATAACTTCCCGGTCGGCCCTGGTACGGTTGCGCGTTTTCCGCAAAGCGACCGGGCTTTGGGCGAGATTGCCGCATTTTTGCGAGGCGCCCTGCGGGGTACGCACTAGGGAACTGCTGCAGCTTCGGAGCGCGCTTTGCCGAAGGTGATCCGTGCC
>CAXUDF010000047.1:0-16746 GCA_964249695.1 uncultured Acidobacteriaceae bacterium | reverse complement strand
GGCGGTGCCGGTACGGGCGTACTCGGAGGCGCAGGTGCCGGCGAACCGGCTCCCGCGCCGGACGCGCCTAGCGCCGCCGCGACGGCCGCACCGTTGGGCGAGCCGAGCCCGGTACACGCATCCCAGCCGGGGCCTGCCTTGTAGCTTCCGTTTGATCCGCTGATGATGTCGCGCAACGCCGTCGGCGCGCCGTACAGGGTGGGGTTGACGAAGCCGACTGGTGCGCTGCCGGCAGACGCCCTCCCCTGATTGACCAGAGCGATGAGCCCGGCCCACAACGGAGCGACGGCGCTTGTGCCGCCCACCACCTGCTGCGCCCCGTCTACGAGCACGTTGTAGCCGGACTCAGGCGAAGCATCGCCCGATACATCGGGAACGCCGCGCCCGCCCCCGGCAGCCGCCGGTGCGGGCACCCCGGCGCCCGATTGCCAGGTCGGCAGAGCAAAAGCCGCGCTCACGCCGCCCCCGGACGCACCGCCGTTCGGCTGATCGTTCCACACGATTTCCGACGCGATCGTCGCGCCGGACCCCTCCAGCCGCGTTCCGCCGCAGGCCAGCACATGCGGGCTTGACGCGGGAAAGTCCACATTGTTGCCGGTTGCGCCGTCAGACGAGCCGTTGTCGCCGGAGGCCACCGTGATCGTCACGCCAAGCGCGCCGGCCGACTGGCACGCGCTATCAAGCGCCGTCCGCGATGCTGCGCTCCAGGTATTTTCCGGGCCGCCCCACGAGATGGAAAGCACGCTGGGCTTGTTGGCCGTGTCGTGGACCGCCGTGGTAATCGCGTCCAGAAAACCCTGGTCTGTGTTCGGCGTGAAGTACACCGCGATCTTCGCGCCTGGAGCGACTGCCCCGGCCACCTGGATGTCGAGCGCAACCTCGCCGTCAGCGCCCTGCGGATCGCCCCCCGGCACGTTCGTCGCTCCATCGACCGAGACTGCGACCACAGTAGGCGCGGGGAGCCCTAGGCCCTGAAAATAGGTCGTGATATCGCTGGTTTCGTAGCCGCCGCCCAGCTCGAGAATGCCGATCGTCTGCCCGGAGCCGGTGAGGTTTTTTGGAAAGCCGTACAGCTCGGCCACCTGTACCGGCGAGTAGCTCACGCCCGCGGCGCTGGCGCGAATAATGCGCTCGCCGCTATCGGGTTTGCCGGCCTGCCCGGCTCGCCGCAGATGTGAGGTCGCAATCGGCCGCGTGTCCAGGCCCAGCACGGCTTCAATGAGAGCGGCCGGTGCCTCCGGCACGCTCAGCGTCCCCGAGTAGCCGTGAAACTCCCTGGCATGGGCCTTGTGGTGAAACGTTTGCAGCTTGACCCCGAACGCTTCTTCCATGCGCGAAGCAGGGCCGCGCAGCACCAGGGTACGGCGTGCGAGGCTTGACGCAGCTTCGTCGACTGAAAGCCCGTGCTCGTGCGCAAAGCCGCGCAGCGTGTCAAAATCTGCTGGATCGGCAGCGTAGGTCTCATTAAATTCCGCGTGGGAAAGAATGCGTCCTCCGAGCCCGGCGAGTGAAAGCGGGTTGCGGCGGCGCGTGATAACGGACACGGTAAGGATCTGTGCGGGGGCGATGGAGCCGGTCTGCGAAGCTTCGGCGGGCAGGGGGTTTTCGCTCGCGGCGAGCGAAACGCGCGCCTGCTTCTTTGGATCACTCATGGGACAGCACCTCTGCCCTCCACGCTAAAACAAATGCGGGTCGCTGCGCAGAGCACCGCTGGTAGGAAGTTTTGGCGTACTTTCCCTAAACCTGTGAAACGGCTCTACTTTGTCGCGGACTGTGCCGGGCCGAGGCTAGCGGCTTCAGGACACGTGCTTATGAAACAGGTCGTCTTTGTCCTGCGAGGGGCTTGACACGCAGGAAGCAACGCAGCCGATGAGCAGCGCCGCGCCAAGGGTGATGGTGCTTTCGGCCCAGGAGTGATTCAAATGGGCGCAATGCGAAAGAACATCATGGAGATGAAGAAACCACATACGGATACCCTCAGCCGGCTGAGCCGCGCTAGGATGCGCTACTCACACAGGCATGTTGCACTCTCGTAAGACGAATGTGCAATGAGAACTTGTTGCCTACTCGCTGAAAAGTCGCAAATTATTCCTGCAATGGCATTCGGACGATCCGGTTGTTCCAAAAAAGAACTTCATCGCTCTGAACGAAAAGCAGCGCTTGGCACTTGGCAAAGAAAAGGCGAAGATAAGTGCATGCCTCCAGGCCAGCACCATCCCGAAAGGACGCTGGTTACAGGCACGGCGGGAGAGCCGGAGGTCGGCTGGCTTTTTCTCGATCTCAACTCCTACTTCGCCTCGGTCGAGCAGGAGCTGCGCCCTGAACTCCGCGGCAAACCGATCGCCGTCGTCCCTGTCATGGCCGATACCTCGACCGTCATCGCCGCCTCCTACGAGGCCAAGGCATTCGGGGTCAAGACCGGCGTCAAGGTGGGGGACGCCCGTCGCATGTGCCCCGGTTTAGAGCTGGTGCACGCGCGCCATCGCGAGTACGTCGAGTATCACCACCGCGTTATCGAGGCCGTCGAGCGCTGCGTGCCCGTGTCGGCCGTCATGTCCATCGACGAGATGGCCTGCTCGCTGCTGGGCCGCGAACGGCGGCTGCTGCACGCGCTCGAGCTGGCCCAGTCTGTCAAACAGTCGATCCGTACCCATGCCGGTGCGACGCTGCGCTGCTCGATCGGGCTCGCGCCCAATCGCTACCTGTCCAAAATCGCCTCCGACATGGAGAAGCCGGACGGCCTGGTCGCACTCACGCCCGACATCCTGCAGGCGGCGCTTGCCGGGCTCCAGCTGCGCGATCTGCCGGGTATCGGCGCGCAGATGGAGCGGAGGCTTCTCGCGGCCGGCATCCGCACCATGCCGGAGCTGCTCGCGCTGGGCCGCGAAGGCATGCGCGAGGTGTGGGGCGGCGCGGGCGGCGACAAGCTGTGGTTCTGGCTGCAGGGTGAGGACTTCCACGACGCCAAGCTGGAGCACCAGAAGTCAATCTCGCAAAGCCACGTTCTGCCGCCGGAGCTGCGCAATCCAGAGGGTGCCTACGCGGTGCTGCACAAGCTGCTGCACAAGGCCGCCATGCGCCTGCGGGCAGCGCGGCTGTGGACCACGCACGTGACACTCTCAATTAAATACGCCGTGCGTCCTGGCCGGACCGGCAGCGGGCTTCGCCAGAGTTCTAAAAGTGAGACCGGAGTACGCAGCCGCTCGGTCCACACGTCGGGAATCCCGCAGGCCGTCTGGTCGCAGGGTGTCTCGGTAATCGAGTGCCAGGACACCCAGACGCTCATAGAGGCCCTGGCAAAGCTCTGGGCGCGCCGCCCGCAGGGCGAGCAGCATCAGGCCCCCTTCTATGTAGGAGTGTGGCTGGGGGAGCTCGTGCCTGACCACCTGCACACCCTGTCGCTGTTTTCCGGCCTGGAGACCGAAGCCCGCCGCACCCGGCTCTCCCTCACCATGGACGCGGTCAACGGCAAGTACGGCACTAACACGCTCGCCACCGCGAGTATGCTGCTCGCCGGCGCATCCGCGCCGACGCGGATCGCGTTCACCAACATTCCGGACCTGTTTTAAGAGGCCGGCCCTTGCATAGGCAAGCTGCGCAGCTCAGCCATAGTCTGGGGCATCGGTTCGAAAAGCGGCACTCCACGCGAAAGGCAGGCGCCTCACTGCGGTTTTGCCTTGGCTTCTTCCACGTTTGCGGACAAAGGAGCCTTTGGCAGGCGCGTGTCCCGAGGAAGATAGAAGGTGAGCTCGCAGTAGCCGGTAAGCGACGAGCAGGAGAGCACACCGCGGCGGACCAGCCGGGCTGCGGAGCCGCTTGGAAACAAGAGCGAGGAGCGGTCGCGGGTGAGAGCCTGCTGCAGGACGAGCGCTTTGTCCTTCAGCTGCGCGTCACCCTCAACAAAGACAACCTTTTCGACAGCCGACGAGGAAGCGAGCACAAAGAACTCGGCTTCGGTGTGTCCCTTGGTGAAGAGGGGCAGGCGAAGCGAGCGAATATTGGCCAGGGCTACGCTCTCGCCTTGAGAAAACTCGGCTTTGAGGCCGGTCTTCGCAAGCGCGTCGCGGCGTTTTGCCATTGCCTGCATGTCAGGCGAGCCCGAAGCGGTGGTGTCCGCGCCTGTGCCGGCAAGGATGTACAGGGCGAGCGCCTCCTGAGGCTTCCCCTGCTTTTCAAGGATCTGCCCTAGATGGTAGCCGTTCTCGGGCGATTCAAACTGTACCCACGTTGCGCGCAGGTAGGACTCCGCAGCGTCGAGGTGGCCCTGGAGGTATTCAATCCACCCGCAGGTATCCCAGGCGGCCCCGAGAAGATTCTCGCGGGCCAGCTGGTCGGCGGTCAGGGTATCGAGGGAGGTCTTGCCGGTTTCAGCGTCGAGGAGCGTGAGCGCTCGGGCGGCGTCTTTCTGGGCCAGGGCAAGGTCGAGATTTCGATCGGCCAGCTCATAGGCGGCATCGTTGAGGATACTGGGGTCGTCGGTGTCTTCGAGTGCTGTTTCGAGTGTCGTCTGGCCTTCACGGGTCCGGCCGGCGGCAAACTGTGCATTGCCCAGTGCGAGCAGGAGACGCTTGTTGGCGGGGTGGTGCAGGGCGACCCCTTCAAGGAGCGAAACCGCTTCCTCATGGCGGGAGGCCGTTGTAAGCAGCGCGGCTTCGTGGCGGGCCAGGTCCGTGTCATCCGGCTTGAGCTTCCGCATTTCCTCGAGAGTACTGATCTCGTCTGCCGGGTGCTTTTGCTGGGTCTGGGCCCAGAGCAGCGTAGGCAGGAGCCTGTCGTGAAGCTCCGGGTGCAGCGTGCCCTCCTTCCGAAAATCGGCCTCGGCGGTCGCGTAATCACGCTTTTGTCCGGCGATGAGCCCTTCCGCGGTGAGCAGGCCCGGCTGCTCCGGGTTCAGAGTGCGGGCGGAGGCGAGCCTGGCCGCAGCCGTGTCCAGATTGCCTTTCTGCAGGGCCTCGAGGCTTTCGG
Organism: uncultured Acidobacteriaceae bacterium; assembly: GCA_964249695.1. GTDB lineage: Bacteria > Acidobacteriota > Terriglobia > Terriglobales > Acidobacteriaceae > EB88. The sequence goes on along the minus strand of CAXUDF010000047.1, from coordinate 11,781 downwards.
CAATAAGTGCCTGGGCGTCCGTGTTGAGGACTGCCCCGGAGGAAGCCGCAGGCTTTTCAACGACCACATGAGCCGGCGCAGCGGGCGAGCCGGAAGCCGCTTCCGCGGTCTTCCCGGCGCCGGAAGCTGACTCTGCCAGCGTGATGAAGATGCCGGTATTGCTGGTCATATCGTTGATGAAGGTGTTGTACGACTGCCATTCCGCTGCGGGAATACTGGGAACGAGCAGCTGCAGGCGCTCTTCGGTGACAAGATCGGAGCCGTGCAGGGTGTAGGTGATGTCAAAGCGCGCGAAGCTGGACTGAGCGTGCAGTCCGGCGGGCAGGGTGGGGATGGAAAAGCCTTTGGGGAGAGTGATGGTCGAGTTGGAGGATTCCGTGCGCGGCGTGCCGAGCTCGATGGGATCGTCGGGCTGCTTCGAATAAGTAGCGCCGGAAAAGAGCCCCCCTGGGATGAGCGAGACGATGTGGTGGTTTGGCCAGTCGCCGTAGGAGTCGCGCTCGTAGTCGTAGGTGATGTGCAGCGGCTGCGCCGGGGTATCGACCGCGGTGGGCGTAAAGTGCGTGACGGTACCGCCGAAGCCGAGATTGGAGGAGATAGCCTGGCCGATCTGGCCCCAGTCGCTCCGGCTCCTGCTGAAGAGGGCAGCACGGAAGACAAGCTCGAAATCGCCGCGCAAGGTGACATCGAAGTGGGCGGTCAGCTTGCCCTCGGAGCTAAGTGTGGCGTGCGAGTCGTAGTGGTCAAACGCCGGGAAGGGAGCTGCCGCAGGAGTCTTGACCAGCATGGGCTTTTCCGCAGCAGTGCCGCCCGACGACGTCGGCATGAGGAGGGCGTCCTTATCGCGAAGACCCTCGGTGAGCATACCCGGCGGCGCGACCTCGGCGGTCGAGTCGAGCCAAAGGCGTTTGCCGCCGGCCTCTTCAACGGCAGTGATGACGTGGTTGAAGGAGTTGGGCGCGGGCAGGTCCTTGTCGATGCGGATGTTGGCGCCGATGAGGACCGGGTCGGCATGAAAGCCTGCTGCGGCAAGCAGGGCGGCGAGCAGGGTGTGCTTGTCCTTGCAGTCGCCGTAGCCGTTCGAGAGAACCTCGGCGGCGGCGTGGGGCTGATAGCGCCCGACGCCGAAGTCGACGCCGATGTAGCGGATCTGCATGGAAACGAAGCTGTAAAGGCGAGTGATCTTTTCGTCATCGGTCGCGGCGCCTGCGGTCAGTGCGGCGGCTTTCGCGCGGAGCGCGTCATCCGGCTGGGCGCGGTCGCCGGCGAGCGTGCGATACCAGTCGCCGACAGCTGCCCAGTCGGCGAAGGTGGTCCAGGCAACATCGGGAATAGCCGGAAGCGACGGTGCATCCTCGTCGGAGGGAGCGGCGCCGCCGGGTGGGGCGACGGTCGGCTTCGCCTGCCGGCTATGCCAGCGGTAGACCGATTCGCCTTGTTCTTTCGCGGTTTCCGGTGGGTGCGCGGGACTGAGAACAGTGACATGCCGGCCTGCGGGAAGGCGCAGCTCGACGCGCTCGTCGAGAGCGACGAGCCGTTTTTCGAACTCCGCGGCACCCCAGAACTGGCCGGGCACTTCCGCTTTACGCAAATGGATGACGGCCTCGTACTCGAGGCGGTCCCCGACAGCGAGCGAACGGACAGGGATCTGGAGCTCGTGCTGATCGCTGTAGAGAGGCGCCTGGCGGGTGACTTCGGCGGGCAGATCCTGCGCGGCTGAAGCATCGGTGGCGAGGACGGTGCCGTCAGCCTTGCGCACGCGCACGTACTTAAGCTCAACGGTTTCGTTATCCGCAGCGTAGTTGAAGTTGAGCAGACCGAACTGCCGGACGGCGGCGTCGGACTGGAGATGGAGCACGGCGCGCAAGGTGCGCTCCCCGGTGCCGTCGGCGTTGTAGCGGTAGATGGTCTCGCTGAGCTCCTCGACCAGTGGTTCGTTGGAGTAGTCGGGGGTGCCTGCTGCAACAGGCGGCGCGGCAGCCGGCTGCACCTCAGCGGGCTGAGCCTTGAGAATGCGTATTGCCGGAGTCGCGCCTTTCGCCGACTGTGGAGGTGCTGTCTGCGCGGCAGCAGCGAACGGGGCGGCCGCCAGCAAGGCAACGAACACAGCCGAGCCGGGGAGCAAGGAGGGACCAGACCGGGGCGAGCGCGTAATTCTCACCCACTGTGTGTAAATCAGGACGCGCCTGTCCACCAGCGAAATCGTGCATCTATGGCCCGTTGGCGTACACCTTCGTAAGTCCCGGCAGAGAGGTGAGATGGGACGTAGACTCGGGGCGTGAGGCGGGCAAGCGGGTACATCGGGCGGCTGGCGCCTTCGCCGACAGGGCTGCTGCACCTGGGGCATGTGCGGACCTTTGCGGTAGCGCATGGGCGAGCTCGGGCGGCGGGCGGGCTGCTGCGGCTGCGGGTGGATGATCTGGACCTGCAGCGGAGTCGGGAGGGGTTTGTTGCCGCTGCCGAGGAGGACCTGTGCTGGCTGGGGCTCGGGTGGGATGGGGAGCCGTGGCGGCAGAGCCGTCGGGCAGGGGCGTACCGGGCGGCATGGGAGCGGCTGGTTTCGAGCGGGTGGGTGTATCCGTGCCGGTGCTCGCGGCGGGACCTGGCCGAGGCGGTCGGGGCCCCGCATGAGGCAGCCGGCGGACTCGGTGTCGGTAGAGCTGACGACGAGCCGGTATACCCGGGCACATGCCGGCCGGCCTGGCCGCCGGAGGCTGGATTGGAGGAGCGGGCGCGCTGGCTCCAGTCGGGGCCCGATGGGGTGAACTGGCGCTTTCGAGTGCCGGATGGCGAGGTGCTGGCGTGGGAGGATGGCGGCGCCGGCGCGGGGCAGCGTTTCGTGGCAGGGAAGGCGTTTGGGGACTTCAGCATCTGGCGGCGGGATGGGGTGCCGGCGTATCAGCTGGCGACGGTGGTCGACGATGCGGCGATGGGCGTGACCGAGGCGGTGCGGGGAGCGGACCTGCTGGTATCAACAGCCCGGCAGCTGCTGCTGTGGCGGGCGCTTGAGTTAGGTCCGGAGCCGGCGTGGTTCCACTGCCCGCTGGTGGTGGATGAGCGTGGGGAGCGGCTGGCGAAGCGGGTGGATGCGGTGAGTGTGCGGGCGCTGCGGGAGCGCGGGTTGAGCGCCGCGGAGGTGCTGGGGATGGCGGCGCGGGCGCAGGTCGGGTAAAAGACGCAAGGAGAAGCCAAACCGCCTACGCGGCTTGCGGCCACTTCGTGGCGCGTCTTATTCATTTCAGCCGCTCTTTAACGCTGACTCTTCCCCTTTTCCTATTTCTACCGCTTCGTTACTGCCTCGTACACTCGATTGAGCAAGCATGCCCGATGACTTCGCCCAACTCGTCAAAGCGCAGGCCGACATCGTCAAGATTGTCGGGGAGCACGTGCGCCTGCGCAAGGCCGGGGCGCAGAACTGGAGCGGGCTGTGCCCGTTTCACTCAGAGAAGTCGGGGTCGTTTTCTGTACATGCGACCAAGCAGTTCTTTCACTGCTTCGGCTGCGGTGTTTCGGGCGACGTATTTACGTTTGTTATGCGGATCGAGAGTCTCTCGTTCCCGGAGGCGGTGCGGGCGATTGCGGCCAAGTCGGGGATTCCACTGCCGAAGCGCGAGTTTGGCTCGCCAGGCGAGGCGGCCGAGCACCGGGAGCGGGCGCGGCTGATCGAGCTGCACGAGCAGGCGAGCGTGTTTTTTGAGGAGCAGCTGCGCTCACCCGAAGGGGCTGGGGCGCGGGAGTACCTGGCCGGGCGCGGGCTGTCGGCCGAGGGCATTGCAAAGTTTCGGATCGGGTATGCGCCGGATTCCTCGTCGGCGCTGCGGGGATATCTGGAACGGCTGGCGGCCAAGCCGGCGCCAGGGGAGAAGCCAGCGCAGGGCGAGCAGGCGCGGGGCGGTGGGCTAGCTGGGGACCTGGCGCGGCTGCTGCGGCTTGCCGGGCTGTTTACGTCGAAAGATCAGGAGGACGACAGCGGCGCGGTTGTTCAAGGACCGCTGTACCCTCGCTTTCGCAAGCGCATCACGTTTCCGATTTTGAATGAGGCCGGCCGGGTGATCGCGTTTACGGCGCGGGCGCTGGATCCGAACGAACGGGCGAAGTACCTGAACTCGCCGGAAACACCGCTGTACTCGAAAGGCCAGGTCCTGTTCAACCTGGACAAGGCGCGGACGGCGATCCGGCAGCTGGCGGGGCAAAGGCCGCCCCAGGATTTCGCGCTGTTGGTCGAGGGGCAGATGGACTGCATTACGGTTTCACTCGCCGGCATTGCCAATGTGCTCGCGACCAGCGGAACCGCCTTCACCGAAGCGCAGGTGCGCCTGCTAGGCCGGTACACAAAGCGGGTGATCGTGAACTTTGACCCGGATACGGCAGGGGCGAACGCGGCCGAGAAATCGATTGCCCTGCTCACGGAAGAGGGCTTTGACGTGCGCGTCGTGACGCTCGAAGGGGGGCTGGACCCGGACCGCTTTGTGCGCGAGCGTGGGGTGCAGGCCTACATGGCCGCGGTGCGCGGGGCTCGGCGGCACTCGGACTACCTGCTGGACCGGGCCAGGCAGCTGCACTCGCCTGCGACGGCGCAGGGCAAGATTGATGCGCTGAACTATCTGCTGCCGCATATACAGAGGATGCCAAGCGGCATCGCCCGCGAGGAGTTCGCCAATGAGGCCGCGCACCGGCTGGGGATCGACTCGGCAATGGTGCGGGAGGAACTGAAACAGGCCGCGGCGGGGCGCAAACAGGCGCTTGCCGCCATGGGGCCACGGCTAAGCGGGGCTGAGAAAGAGCTGTTGCGGGCCCTTGCTGCGGATACAGGCAGCCCGGCGTTTCAGGCAGCGGCAGAGGTGCTCGCCGCCCGGCCTGAGCATTTTGCCGGGCTTGCCGGAGAGGGTGCGTTGAAGCTGCTGGCTGGGCGAGAGCCGGGCACAGACGCATTGGCGAGCCTGCCGGATGGGCCGGAGCGGACGCTGCTGGCGCAGGTGCTGCTGGAAGAGGGCCAGGGTGCATTGGAGCTGGAGGAGGTGAAAGCGGCCCTGCGATCGCTCGAGTGCAGCGCCCTGGAGCGGGAAGGGCGGGCGCTGCGAGTGTCGCTGGCCGAGGCAGAGCGGCGCGGCGATGAGGCAGGCGTTGTTGCATTGATGGGCCGAAAGCAGCAGGTGGAGCGGGCTCTCCGGGCGCTTTAGTGGCCCTTGCACAACGCTGTCAAGCGCGATTACCGCATTCCGCGAAACAAAATCGCATGGCACACATCTAACTAGCAGCGAACATCGACGAAACAGGGTCAAGCTGCCTCCTTTAAGCCGCATCGCACAAAGCGTATGCGCGACCCGGGCAGCTGTGACGGCATCAAAACCTGTTATTCTGGTGCTCTTTGGTATGTTGCGTCGGCCCGCGTCCTGTCTATGGACTGCTACTACGGCCCGCTTCCTGTGAGAAGCCTGACAGCGAACGCCAGACCACTGGAAACGTGCGAAATCTTACGCGGGAGAGACGACTCGCTTGGCTATGGAAGATAAGTACGAAGACGACATCCAAAACCTGATTGAAGCAGGCAAGGAAAAGGGCTATCTGACCTATAACGAGGTCAATGACCTGATCCCCGGCGACATGCACTCGCCGGACGACCTGGACGACCTGATGACGACCATTGGGACGCAGGGCATTGACATCCTGGATGGCGGCCCGAAGTTTGGCGGCGATAAGTTTGAGGAAGCCGAAGAGGGCGAGGATGTTGAGCTCGACCTGACCCCGGGCACGCTCGAGAAGACCAACGACCCGGTGCGCATGTACCTGCGCGAGATGGGCACCGTTCCGCTGTTGACCCGCGAAGGCGAAGTTGAAATCGCGAAGCGGATCGAGCGCGGGCAGGTTCGCGTGATGAAAGCAATCGCGCGCTCGCCGATTGTAGTGCGCGAGATCATCGCGCTCGGCGAAGACCTGAAGCGCGGCGTGCGCAACATCAAGGAAGTGGTCATCTTCGACGAGGAAGAGGTCACCGAAGAGGTTGTGGTTGCGCGGGTGAAGCAGACCTCCGTCCGGATCGAGGCGATGCAGAAGCACCTGAAAAAGGCGGCGCTGCTCGATGAGAAGCTGCCGACCCTGGACGGTGTCAAGGCAAAGGGCAAGGAAGCACGCAAAACGCGCTGGCTGATTGCGCGCGAACGGGTGTACGTGTCGCGTATCGTGCGGGAGCTGAAGTACACCAATGGCGAGCGCAAGCGTTTGCTCGACAAGGTGAACAAGTCGGTCGACTCCATGCGAACGCTGGAGCGGCAGATTCGGTCGCTCGATCAGAAGTTCGACGCTTCCAAGAGCGAAGAGCTGAAGAAGGAGTACCGCCGCCAACAGAAGAACTGCCGCGTCGACCTGGAAAAGATGGAAGAGGAGACCGGCGTACCGCTTTCGGAGATCAAGCGCACCCAGCGCGAGATGATCCAGGGCGACATGGATGCCGAGCAGGCCAAGCGCGAGCTGATCGAGGCAAATCTTCGGCTTGTTGTGTCGATTGCAAAGAAGTACACCAATCGCGGACTGCAGTTTCTTGACCTGATTCAGGAAGGCAACATCGGCCTGATGAAGGCGGTCGATAAGTTCGAGTATCGTCGCGGGTATAAGTTCTCGACTTACGCCACCTGGTGGATCCGGCAGGCGATCACGCGTGCCATTGCTGACCAGGCGCGCACGATTCGTATCCCGGTGCACATGATCGAAACGATCAATAAGCTGATCCGCACCTCGCGGCAGCTGGTGCAGGAGCTGGGGCGCGAGCCGACCTCAGAGGAAATTGCGCGCCGGATGGACATCCCGGTCGCGAAGGTCCGCAAGGTGCTCAAAATTGCGCAGGAGCCGATCTCGCTCGAAACGCCGATTGGCGAAGAGGAAGACTCGCACTTGGGAGACTTCATTGAGGATCGCCAGGCGGTGTCGCCATCAGACGCGGTGATCAGCGTGAATCTGAAGGAGTACACCTCGCAGGTACTGCGGACGTTGACTCCACGGGAAGAGCGGGTCATCAAGATGCGGTTTGGCCTCGAAGACGGCTCGGAGCACACGCTCGAAGAGGTGGGGCAGAGCTTCCAGGTGACCCGCGAGCGAATCCGGCAGATCGAGGCGAAGGCGCTCAGAAAATTGCGGCACCCTTCGCGGTCACGCAAGCTGAAGGCATTTGTCGACACGACACGCGATTAACAGAAATAAGGAAAGGCCACCGAGACGGTGGCCTTTTTCCTTGGTAGACGGTGGTCAGGAGATGCGGCGCTGCTGCTCACCGGCTGAGGAAAAGGGGATCGGGACAGTTCGCCTGCTTCTGGCAGAGTGGGTGACCGGTGCCCCACCCAGCAGCGCGGCTGCAGAGGCATGCGCGGGGCCGCTCCAGGCCGGGACGTTGAAGGCATCGCCTGGATGGGCTGTAGCGAGGGGGCTTTGCAGGTGATGTTCGATCAGGACTTGTTGAATGAGCGACAACGCTGTTTCGCGCTCGGCTCTGTCCTGCCGCGCGTAATAGACGCTGTATCTCTGACCACAGCAAGAGCATTGAACATCGCAGATTTCATCAGCCGTTACTATGCAAAGTACTTGCATTGCGGGGCTCCTTAGGGGGTGAGTTGGCGCACAATGTTGTTTTCAGCTCAACAGGGAGGCAGGTGTGCTCCTGCCCGTTCTTCCGCGACTATAGACCTTTGCCCCGGAGCCTTGGCAACGTCTTTTTCGCGGCATGGTAGGAAACTGTCCGTTTCCGCTCCTTCCTGTGTTCGCCTTCGGAACCCTTGTTGTGGGGCAAGTGTGCGGGCTGACCCGATGATCTGACCACCCATGCGCCTTGAGCAAAGAAACCAACTTTTTTCCGAGCTTTGTCCCGAATTGGAAAGCGTTTGCGAGGCAGTTTCGGAGTGGGATGAGCCCCGACAAAGCGCCTCACTTCGTCCGCGTTTCGAGGCAAAACAGCAGCATGATTCTTGGCAGGAGACACACTGCCATGGCGCGGACTTACCCCTCAACCCAGATCCGAAGCATCACGAAGCTTACGCTGTTGCTGCTTTCTATCCCAAGCCTGGCCGTGTTGTCCGGCTGCTCTGTTGCCGCGGGTCCGGCCGGCTCCTCCCCGCTGCAAAAGGAACAGGCAAGCTACGCCACCGGAACGGTACCGGCGGAGTTTTTCGGCATGGTTGTCAAGCAGCCCGGCCTGCAGCCCGCGGTACACACCGGCGCTCGGCGGCTCTGGGATTCAGGCGTCAGCTGGGCAGCGCTGGAACCGGCCCCGGGCAGCTTCGACTGGTCGACACTGGACCAGGAGGTAGCCTCGGCTCAGACTGCCGGCGCCGAGGTGACGCTGACCCTGGGGATGACGCCGACCTGGGCTTCGTCACAACCGGCACTGGCCTCGAACTATGGCGACGGCGCGACGGCCATGCCCGCGAATCTCGCCGACTGGGACGCGTACGTACTCGCCGTGGCAACGCGGTATCGCGGACGCATTCACGGCTATGAGGTATGGAACGCGCCTGAGAACTCCGCCTATTTCTCGGCTTCCCCTGCCGGGATCGCGGCTGATATGGCTGCTCTGGCAAAGCACACGGCCGGGATCGTTCACGCGGCCGACGCCGCAGCCGTGGTCATCTCGCCGGCACTCTCATCGCCGGCAGTTGCAAGCTTTCTGTCGGCGGGCGGCGCGGCCGTGGACGTGATTGGCAGCTCACTCAACGGCGGGGCCGGCGTGGGTCCGCAGGCACCGGAAGCGATGGCCCCTGCACTGCATGCACTTCTTGCGGCGGTGTCCGGTACCTCGGCAGTAGGCAAGCCGATCTGGAATGAGCAATCGTCGTGGACGATCGCGGGTTCGGATTTTTCTCCCCGGCTACAAGCAGCCTATGTGGCGAGAGCACTGCTGCTCAACGCGGGCCTGGGTGTCGAGCGCGTCCACTGGTACGCGTGGGATGACGCGGACCAGTCTGCACTGCAACTGAGCGACGCTCAAGGCCAGCCAACCGAGGCAGCCGTCGCCTACAACGCGGTTGAGACCTGGATTGGAGGCGCGCAGATGAACGGCTGTGCAGCCGATGCGAGCGGGCTTTGGACCTGCCAGCTGGTCCGGAACGGAAGCGTCAGCTGGGTTCTCTGGTCGGCGAATGGGTCGGTTTCGGCCAGCGCGCTGGGTGCTTCGACGGCAACAAACCTCGACGGCTCGGCAAGCTCTGTCGCGGAGAGCGGGATGCTGACGGTGGGCGCAAGTCCGGTGCTGCTGCAGTGAGTCAATGGATCGAAAGCTGGGAAGCGGGGCCAGGGTCAAACGTGCGGCGCGCAACCCGGGGAGGCGAGGGCTACCGACCCGCCGCAGCGACCTGGGTCACAGACCGAGCATAGATATCGTCCAAAGGTTCGGTGGTTCCGTGATGCTGGAGAAAGGTAAGCGCCGCATGGAGAGTGGTCACGGTTGTGTGCTGGTCCATCACCATCCCAAAGCGTTGCCGGAGTACATCAGGCGCGGTGGGGCTGCGCCAAAGGCCTACCAGGATGGGATTGTCCGGAAGCTCGGCCCGAAGTCGGTTATAGATGGACCGGGCGCCCGAAAAGGCAAAAGGCGGGAGTGCGGAGATGCAGAGTGTGGTGTCCGGCTCTTCGGCGAAGCGACTGAGCACCTCGGGGGTCAATGCGGATGGAGGCAGCAGCAGGGTCTTATGCCCAAGAGCCTCGAGGATCTGCGCGAGCATCGTCGCCGCTATCTCGTCGGCCTGATCGCTGGCCGGCACGCAGACCACGGCACCGGAGCGGGCGGCGTGCTCCGGTGCGGCAACCCGGATAGGTTCTTCCAGGCTTCCGGACAATACCTCGGAAAAGGGCACTGCGTTGGGGGCTGCAGACGGCAGTTTGACGGCAAAGGTCGTCAGCTCCGCAATCAACTCCGCTGCGCTTTGCATGATGAAGGCGGAACGGCTCTCTTCCAGAGCACCCTTGTGGCGGTCGCTTTCGGCCAGAGCGAGCGCCGGCAGAAGCACTGCGTCGTATAGCTCGATGGGGGTACGCCCCTGCTCCAGGTAACGATGCGCAAGCACGTGCGCCTCTGTATGGTCGAGCGCGAGCATGCGCTCGTAGAAGCGGGCTTCCGGGGCGAGCTCCGCATCGTCGCCGAGCAGGATGTGCAGGAATGAGAGCTGGGGCGTTGTCCGCCCGACGACGATGAGGCACACGGTGAGCGGCGTGGAGAGCGCAAGGCCGGGCCAGCCCCACAGCAGCGTCCATACGATCGCCATGGCAAGAAGCGCGAGCTGGGAGATGCCGGTGCGGGCGCCGTAGAGCCAGGGCTCGAGAAAATTGGAGACGAAAGTGCCGAGCAGGGCGATCAGCGCCGCGGTGCAGCCGGCCTGCCACCAGGTTGGGAAGTAGATAAGCGCGAACAGGATAGGCAGTCCACCCCCGACGAGCGAGCCGATGAAGGGAATGGTGCGCACGATGGCAAGCAGGGTGCCCCAGAGCGTGGCATACGGTACCCCAATCGCATAGAGGCCGGCGGCAAACACGATGCCGTAGCCGGTGTTGACCGCGACGTTCGCGATCAGATAGCGCGAGACCCGCGCCGCCGCATCGTCAAGCGCGTTCGACACAAGGTTGAGGCGGCTGATGCCGGCCAGCAGAAGCAGGCGGTTTCTCAGGTCCTCGCGCTTGATGAGCATGTACACGGTGAAGATGAGCACCATGCCCGCGGTGCCGAGCGGGCCGGCTACGGGGCCTGCGAGCTCGCGCAGGTAGGCCGCCTCGGACGTCGGCGCCTCAACGACGACCACGGGCGTCGGCTGCGGCCCTGCGGGGGTGCCGGATTCCGCGGCGTGGCGCGCCGCTTCCCGTCCGGCTGCCGAGCGCGCGCGCGCCGTGGCACTGCCGGCAAGCGATCGCTGCTGCGCCTCCTGCTGAGCGGGGTCGCTCGACAGCTCGCGGGAAAGCCCTTCCATGCTGATAAGCGCCTGCCCGAGTGAACTGGAGGCGGGCACGTGGGTTTTGGCGAGTTTTTCGCGGATGTTGGTCGCGTGGCTTGGCAGGTCGTTAACCACGGTGAGCAGCTGGCCTGCCACCAGCCAGATGATTCCGCACAGCAAAGCGCTCGCCGCTGCGAGGACCAGAAGCGCCGCCGGTGTGCGGCCCAGCTTGAGCTTTTCCACGCGCGACACAAGCGGGGTCAGCAAAAAGTTAAGCGTGAGCGCCAGGGCCAGCGGGATAAGCAGCGGCCGGCCGAAGTAGAAGACGGTGAGGAGAACGGCGAGCAGCAGCAGCGGCTCACGGGTGAGCAGGCTGCCCTCGCTGGAAGGCTGCCTTGGCGTGCGGGCCGACGGATTGGATTTGCGGTGCATCCGGTGTGGTAGATGCGGGACGGGCTGCGCGGAGTCTCGGATTGAGGAGTGTCGTGGTTACGGATGGGTGGGTTGTTCCACCTTCTTGCTTCCAGAGTAATTTACTTGACTTTGGCAATGAGCACGCCCAGTATCACGGGGCCACATAAACGGTGGCCAACGTGTCCTTGAGATCTCGCCCTTCCCCGAGAAGCGATCTTGCAGACAGATCGGTGTGATCCCTGAGTTCTGCTGAGGAGCTAGCCGCAAACAGGGCGAGTAGGTAAATGTAATATTCGGGGGTACAGCGTGTTCTCAGGAGCTCGGCTATATCTGCGTTTTACTCTCGGGGCCCTACTAACGATGATCGTAACTTGCCCCCCGGCGCACTCGCGCAAGGGCTCAGCCGTTCACCTTCAAGCAAGTCAAGTGTGGCTGTCCTTCACTTAGCGTGACACCGCAATTG
>CAXUDF010000046.1:0-21547 GCA_964249695.1 uncultured Acidobacteriaceae bacterium | reverse complement strand
GTCCAGCCACACCCACGACACCACCGGCAAACCAGGAACCATCACCCTCTCCACAGAAGCGCCGCTACTGAACTCAGGACCCATAAACGAGAGCGGGTGCGGGAGGTCTCAACGAGACCTGGGCAAACCAACTCCCGGCGGGTGCCCTAGGTCTCGCTTCTGAGATATGGGCTAATCGCCCTACGCGGGCGAAGCACCCTCGCAAACTTCAAAACTATCCAGGCAATCGTCACTTCACCGCCGCAAGCCACCCGCGCCGTAACCATATGCCATCGCAATGCTGCGCCACACCGCATGACCATGGAGAAACCTCACCTGTTAGAGACTTGACAAGCTCACACTACGCAGGTGGCTGTAAAGCGCTCAGAGATGCGGACAGATGGCAATCTGCACCGCAATAAGTGCAAAAAGACCCGCGTCAAGCAGCACCAAGAACTATGCAAACATATCAAAAAACACGCATTTTTGGTTAAAGGAGGGTTACAAAATCACCGAAAACTCTCCCCAAACGTCGTACAAAGCGCTCGCCTCCCACCCGAGCGGAAGCCGCTCACCCCCCATGCTCCTCCCCGCGCAGGTGCAGCAAGTCCCGCTGGTAAATGAACGAAACCAGCAGCAGCAGCACCCCCAACCCCAGAAAACTCGCAATCCGAAATCCCTGGCTCAGCGCCCGCGTGTCCACCAGAAACACCTTCGCGACGGCCAGCGTCAGCAGCGCCAGCGCCTGCCAGCGCAGGAACGCCCAGCGCAGCCAAAACCCCAACCCCAGCAGCCCCAAACCCAGTAAACCCGCCCACGCCGAGTCCCAGAACTGCTCTGCCATCAGCTGCCCCGCGCCCGCGATGCCGGCGCGCGTGACCCCGTGAACCCCGCCCCAGTAGCTGTGATTTTCGAGCACGCCGGCCAACAGCAGCAGCACCGTCGCGGCCACCGCGGCCCCGGCGCCAACGCTCCGCCACTCCGCCTGCACTCCACCCGTGCGGGCCTCAGCGAGCCGCGCTCCATGCTGCCGGGCCGCCAGTCGCACCAGCAGCACGCACACCCCGATCAGCAGCAGGTACAACCCAAACTGCTCATTCAGAAACATGCGCCCGCCCTGTTCCAGCCCGTCTGGCAGCGTTCCCGCCACCGAACGGCCCACCAGCAGCGTCGCAGCACCCAGCAGCAGCATGGCCGCGGGCATGGGCGAAGCGAGCACGCGCGCACCCTCAGTAGCGCCGCGCCACACCCCGAGCAGCAGCAGCACCGCAGCCTCCAGCGCCCAGCCCGCGATGACCGCCCCGCCGGAAAACCCGGTCCAGATGCCTACCGCGACCAGGCTCAACAGGATCCCGGAATGGACGCCGAGTAACGCCCGCTGCCGCCCCAGCCCCGGCAGTTGCCCGAGCAACAGAAGCACCGCAAACCATCCGGCCATCAATAGCGGCACCCAGTCGGCCACCGGCGCCTGGCCCGCCTCGGCCATTCTCCAAAGCTCCAGGCCGCCCAGCACCGTGTTCAGCACAGCTACCGCGACGGCGATCGCTCGCGAAGTCGCATCTTCCCTGTCAACAACCCCGTCCGCTCGCAACAAGAAAGGCGCAAGCGAAAACAGCGCAAAAAACAGCGCCAGCACGACAGAAGCCGCGCCGCCCTGTCCCCGCTGCCAAAGCCCGGGCGCACCCACGGCGAATCCCACGAGGTAGCAGCTCGTCCCCACAAATGCCGCCGGCAGCAGACGGGGCCAGCGCCTAGCCGCGAGCAGCCCAAGCAGGCCGGAGTTCAGCAGCAGCAGGTACAAACCAAGCGGCACGACGGAAGCGTGGTCCGGCTCCAGCAGCGCCGGGGTCAGAAAACCGCCGATCGCGGCAATGCCCGCCAGCACCTCCGACCGCTGCCGCCAGCACAGCAGCGCATTCGCCGCCGTAACCACCACCATCCCGGCGAAAGCGGCCGGGTAATCGAGCAGGTGGAACAGGGAGTACGCAGCCCACAGCGACAGGTACAGGAACCCTGTGCCGACCGCCTTGAGCGAAAACGAGAAGACCGGGTAGCCCCGCGAGCGAAAGCGCTCCGACCACGCAATCAGCCCCAGACCTGCGGCTGCCCCAATCAGCACCCGCGCCAGGGCTCCCAGCCAGTCGCGGTCGACGGCATACTTCAGAAACCAGGCTGCTCCGATCAGCACCGCCACGATGCCAATCCGGTTGAACCACTGCGAGCCGATCCGGGACTCCAGCGAAGGCTGCGCCGGCGGAACAAAGGAGAGCGCGGAGGAAAGCGCGGGCGCATCCGGCTGCTCGCCTGGGCCTCGCTGCTCGGCCTCCCTCGCCGGCGCGGCGCGGGCGCTGCCGGAAGCAGCCGCCCGCGCTTCCAGTTCACCGACGCGCGCACGCAGGGCCCGCAGCTCCCGCCACAACTCCTCATTTTCCGATGAATCCATGTCGGGAACTCTACCGTACTTCTAAGAGGCGCCACAGGTGCACGTGCCCACGTTTGGGTCGCCCTGCATGGATACAGATGCGTTGCGGCGCAGTCTTTCTTCCGCCAGGCGCTCAGATCAGCGGTGAAAGTGTAGTCGATCTATGCCACAGACGCGCCGCATCATGAGCAGGCCTGACACTTAGTTACCGAAGTTGTAAGTGGTTACCGTAGTTATAAACACCAGCTTACGAGTGGGGTATCGTCCGGATATGCAGGTATCGGTCCAGCCTCGTCCTGAAACTTCAGAGCGCAGCCTGCATGGTCCGGGGCTTGATCCACTCTGTGCCCGGTCTGTACTGGACCTCCAGATATTCGAGCCGCTGCGCGCCCTCCTGGACCCGGCCACCCTTCGTGAACTTTACGCGGCGCTGCTGAAGCAGACTTTCCTGCAGCTTGCGTCCCTTGAGCAGGCAAGTGAGCATGCCGACATCCGAACGGCGGCTCACGCCATTCGCGGGTCGGCAGGCATGCTTGGAGCCGCGGCCCTGGCCGACTCGGCCGCCGCCCTTGAGGCGCATCCCGTTCCTGCTGACGACCTCCACGCAGCGCTTCAATGTGTGCGAGAGGAGTGCACGGCGCTCGAGGCTGCGCTGCGGGAGCGGCAGGTCGCCCTATGAGCGAAGGCGCGGCGCTCACCGGCAGCCCAGGCCCTCCCCGGCGTGAGGTGCCCATCCGCGTCATCGTCGCCGACGATCACCCCGTGGTGCGCATCGGCGTTCGCAACGTTCTGGGCGCCGACGGTCGCTTTGCCGTCATTGGGGAAGCGGACAACGGCACCGAGGCCGTCGCCCGCACGCGATCGCTGCTGCCCGACGTGCTGCTGCTCGACATCCAGATGCCAAACTCCGCCGGCTTCGATACCCTCCGGCAAATTACGACGACCATCCCGGAAACGCGAGTGGTTCTGCTGACGGGTTCCATCCAGGCCGAGCAGCTTGCCGAAGCCTTCAACTCCGGCGCACGCGGGATTGTGCTTAAAAATGCGCTCACCGAGCAGATCGCCCTGGCGCTCACGACGGTGATGGAGGGGGCCTTCTGGGCTCACGGCCGCCGCGTGGAGCAACTGGCCGCTGTTTTGGCAGATGTGCGGACGCAGGTCCGCCAGGAAAGTACGGAGCGTTACCATCTCACCCGGAGGGAGTTGGAAGTGGTCGGTCTGATCGTCAAGGGCTACTCCAACCGCGACATCGCCAAGCAGTTCAGCCTGAGCGAAGAAACGGTCAAGCGGCACCTGTCCAACACCTTTGACAAGCTCAAGATCTCGACCCGCCTGGAACTCGCCATTTTCGCGCTGGCCAACAAACTCGTTCCTCCGCAGGAAGACCGCTGAGCTCCGCGCGACCAGCCACCCCGTCCCGCAGTTTCGTCCTGATCCAGGACAAGACGCCTCGAAAGACCTCCCGGCTCTCGGGGGCGGCATCTCCCCTATCAGTATCGACGTTTCAACACTGAAGTAATGCTCGAGTTCGCACCCAAGCGAGACGAGCCCGCGTCGAACGGATGAGGAACTTTTCTTTCATGCCCAATCGCATTTCGCTTCTGCTCTTTTCTGCCGCACTTGCCACTTCTCTGCACGCGCAGGAATTGAATCCAACCGCGACCGACCGCTTCCCGCAAGGTCAGGGTCCTTCCTCGGTCGAGAACGGAATACCCGTCTACAAGATTCAGGTAGTCGGCCGTGACATCCCGGCCATCAACTACTTTCATCGGAGCGGCTCGACAAAGATCGGCTTCGCGGGCACGCCTCTTCTGCCCTTTGCCAAGGGTTCGGCGACGGTCGAAAGCAACAAAGGCCAAATCTCCATCAACGCCCATCTGGAAGGCCTGAAGCCCGCCAATGGCTTCGGCGTCGAGTACCTGACCTATGTTTTGTGGGCTATTACTCCCGACGGTAACGCCAAGGCGCTCGGCGAGGTGCTTCCCTCGGGCGGCGGCGACAAGGTCGACCTCAAGGTCACCACGAATCTCCAGGCGTTTGCTCTCATTGTCACGGCCGAACCGTACTTCGACGTCAGCCTTCCGAGTGATGTTGTGGTGCTGCAGAATGTCGTACTCAAAGACCGCACCGAGGGCATCATCGAGCAGCTTAACGCGCACGCGACGCTGCTGCCGCGCGGCACCTACGCGACCACCAGCGGCGCCGACACCGTCGCGAACCCCATCACTCGCAACGATCAATCCCCGCTTGAGCTCTACGAGGCCATCAACGCGGTCCAGATTGCGAAAGCTGCCCACGCCGACCGTTTAGCGGCCGATACCTACCAGAAAGCCACCCTCGCGCTTCAGAATGCGCAGTCGATGGACGCGAAGAAGAGCGAGCGCAAGCAGGAGATCACCTACGCGCGCGAAGCTGTAGAGGATGCCGAAGATTCGCGCGTCATTGCCATCCGCAGGCAAAAGGAGCAGGATGCGGCCGCGCAGCAGCAGGCGCGCGAGCAGGCCCAGCAGGCCGCGCAGCAGTCGGCGCTTGAGGCTCAGCAGGCAAAACTGCAGGCCCAGCAGGCCAGCCTGCAGGCGGAGCAGGCAGCCGCCGAGCGCGCCAAGGCTGAGGCGCAGGCCGCGGAGGCCCAGGCACAAGCCACGCAGGCTCGCCAGGCTCAGCAGCAGGCTGTGGATCAAACCGCTCAGATCCGCCAGCGTCTGCGCGACCAGCTCAACTCCGTCCTCAGCACACAGGAAACTGCGCGCGGACTTATCGTCAATCTTTCCGACGTGCTCTTCGACACCGGCAAGTACGACCTCAAGCCCGATACCAAGGTCAAACTCGCCAAGGTTTCCGGCATTCTCCAGGCCTATCCGAGCCTCAAGGTGCAGGTCGAGGGCTACACGGACAATGTCGGCAGCGAGGAGTACAACCAGAAACTCTCGGAGAATCGCGCGCAAACCGTGGGTGACTTTCTCGTCGCGCAAGGCGTGCCGCTCGGCAACGTAGCCGCCACTGGCTTCGGCATGGGCCATCCCTTGGTCGACAACAGCAACGCAGCGGGCCGCGCGCAAAACCGGCGCGTGCAGCTCGTGGTTTCGGGCGACGCGATCGGCGTGCAGCAGCAATCTGTCGCGCCTGCCCAGTAATCGTCCGCGCGGTACACATCGAGGCAGGCCGCTCCCAGCCGCCTGCCTCTCCTGACGGGGTATCGTCATCCAATGCCTAAAAGCATCCCAGGCTAAGGAGCCGCCCCACGTATGCGCATCGCGTTTTTAGGTTTAGGCAAGATGGGCACCGCCATCGCGAGCCTGTTAGTCAAGCAGGGCTACGAGGTCGCTGTCTGGAACAGAACCGCATCCGCCGCCCAGCCGCTGGTGGATGCGGGAGCCACCCTCGCAAGCACGCCGAGCGAAGCAGTTGCGGGCGTTCGCGTGGTTTTCACCATGGTGCATGACGATGCAGCACTCGAAAGCATTCTCTTCGAGCAAGACGCGCTGTCGGCGATTCCAGAAGGCTCGATTCACGTATCCATGTCGACCATCAGTGTCGGTCTCGCGGAGCGGCTGGAAGAGGAGCACCGCGCTCGCAGGCAGGGCTTTGTCGGCGCGCCGGTCTTCGGCCGCCCGGAGGTCGCCGCGGAGGGCAAGCTCTACCTCGCGGTCGCCGGCGAGGATGCCGCGGTCACTGAAGTCACCCCGGTCCTGGAGGTCTTCACCCGCGGCATGAACATCGTCGGCACCCGGCCCAGCCTTGCGCTTGCGACCAAGCTCGGCGGTAACTTCCTCATCACCGCCATGGTCGCCTCGCTCTCCGAGGCTCTTATCTATGCCGAGGAACACGGCATCGCGTCGGAAACCTTTCTGGACACCGTCAACAGCGGGCTTTTTCAATCGCCTTTCTACGCGAGCTACAGCAAGGTGATGCTGCACCCGTCCGACGACCCGCCGGCTACCGTCAAGCTTGGTGTTAAAGATATGCGTCTGTTCCGCGAGGCTGCCAAGGAGACCGCAACCCGCACCCCGCTTGCCGACATCTTCCAGCAGCAGTTGAACGCCGCGCAGCAGGCCGGCCTTGGCGACCACGACTGGGCCGCCGGCTACCTTGAACAAATCCGCAGCGAAGCCAAGGGGCTCGGAACCATATGAGTTCAC
Organism: uncultured Acidobacteriaceae bacterium; assembly: GCA_964249695.1. GTDB lineage: Bacteria > Acidobacteriota > Terriglobia > Terriglobales > Acidobacteriaceae > EB88. The sequence goes on along the minus strand of CAXUDF010000046.1, from coordinate 15,007 downwards.
TTCGCGGCCAAACCGTCCTCATCACCGGTGCCAGCTCGGGCATCGGCGAAGCTTGCGCCTATGCGTTTGCCCGCGAGGGCGCCCGGCTCGTGCTGGCCGCCCGCCGCGCCGAGAAACTCGAGGCGCTTGCTCCCCTTCTAGCGAAGGCAGGAGCGACGGCGACCCATCTGCTAACGCTCGACGTTCGGGACTCGCAGGCAGTCGCGCAGGCAATCGCCTCGCTCCCCGAGCCATGGCGCGCGATCGACATCCTCATCAACAACGCCGGGCTCTCCCGCGGAACCGACAAAGTGCAGGAGGCCGATACCGCCGATTGGGACGAGATGATCGACACCAACGTCAAGGGCCTGCTGTACGTCACGCGCGCGGTTGTGCCGGGCATGGTCGAGCGCGGGCGCGGGCACGTGGTCAATCTCGGCTCCACGGCCGGCGAGGTCACCTACCCGGGCGGCGCGGTGTACTGCGCCACCAAGGCGGCCGAGCGCTCGCTCTCGGAGGGCTTGCGGATGGACGTGCTCGGCACCCCGGTGCGCGTCACCTCGATCGATCCGGGCGCGGTCGAGACTGACTTTTCGAAGACGCGCTTCCGCGGCGACGAAGCCCGTGCCGCCAAGGTCTACGCCGGCATCACCCCGCTCACGCCCCAGGACGTCGCTGAAACGATCGTGTGGGCAGTCAGCCGTCCCGCGCACGTCAATATCGACCGCATCCTGATGACGGGCATCGACCAGGCCAATTCGCTGGTGTTCAACCGGAAGAGCTAAGAGGGCCCGCTGATTGGCCGGGCTTGCAGCCGCCGACACTCGCAGGTCGCTACTTCACCGGCGCTCCGCCACGCAGCAGCTCCGCCAACTCGCCCTCTACCTGCGCCAGCGCTGCCGTCAGCGCGGCACGCCGCCCTGCGTTGCTGGTTCGCTGGTTCAGGATCTGCTCCCGCATCAGCTCCAACTCCTGACGGCGGCGTCCGCGGTCCGCTGTCTCTCGGATCGCTGTCGAGCGCGCCGCGGCCGCGGCCGTGGCCGTTTCCCCCGTGCGTTCCCCTTGCTGCTCATCCACGTTCTTGCTTTCCCATCCTCGAGACATGCTTCATCGTAAGCTGTCCCGCGCGCACCCGCACGCTTGCCAGTGCATCTGCTTGCACAGGAGATTTCGCAATGAAGTTCTGGACCGTGTCCGCCTTCGGCATCGACTCGCTCGCTCAGCAGGAAGCCCCGATCCCGACGCCCGGTCCGGGCCAGGTCGTCCTCGAGGTCCATGCCTGCTCGCTCAACTACCGCGACCTGATGGTGGTCGTAGGCAAGTACAACCCCAGGCTCCGGATGCCGCGCGTCCCTCTGTCGGACGGCGCCGGACGCATCCACTCGGTGGGCGAGGGCGTCACAGCCTGGAAGCCCGGCGATCGCGCCGCGGCTATTTTCATGCAGCAATGGCTGGAAGGTCCGCCCTCAGCCGCGAAATACCGCGGCGCGCTCGGCGGCGACATTGACGGCATGGCCTCCGAGTACGTGCTGCTCGACCAAACCGGCCTCGTCCGCATCCCCGACTACCTTTCCTTTGCCGAAGCCGCGGCGCTTCCCTGCGCCGGGGTGACTGCCTGGACCGCTCTGCACAAAGCAGGAGGCGTCACCAGCGGCAGCACCGTGCTGATCCAGGGCACGGGCGGCGTTTCTATCTTTGCGCTCCAGCTTGCCAAGGCGATGGGAGCTCGTGTGCTCGGGACCTCCTCGTCGGATGCGAAGCTCGACCGTGCGCGTGCGCTCGGGCTTGACGCGGGCGTCAACTACACAACCACGCCCGATTGGGCGGAGTGGGCGCAGTCCGAGACCGGCGGCGAGGGCGTGGACCTGGTCATTGAGGTAGGCGGCGCAGGCACCTTTACGCAATCGTTAAAGGCCGCGCGCATCGGCGGCGCGGTCGCCCAGATCGGCGTGCTTAGTGAAGGCAACGAGCCGGGGGCCGTCCCGCTCATCCTGCGCAAGCAGCTGCGTGTGCAGGGCATTTACGTCGGCTCGCGCGCGGATTTTGAGGCGCTGAACCGCGCCCTTGAGGTGTCACGCATCCGGCCTGTGATCGATCGCGAGTTCCCCTTCGAGCAGATTCCGGAGGCGCTGCGCACCATGGAGCGGGCGTCGCATTTCGGCAAACTGGTGGTTCGCATGCGGCAGGGTGTCTCGTCTTAGCGCACAAGGTTCTTAATGCTTATGGTTCCTTTTCCGATAAAGTCAGGAGCAACCCCGGGAACAGAGGCGCAATCTCACCATCGTTCCGCCGCTCCCCATTTCGCTTATCTAAACCAAGAGAGATCACACATGAGGGTTCTCCGAAACGTCGCGCACGCTTTTTCTTCGGTGTTTGGCTGCTCGCACGACCGTTTGTCCCGCCCCTTCACCATCCAGCGGCAAAGCTACATGGTCTGCCTGGAGTGCGGGCAGAAGGTTTTCTACTCCATGGAAGAAATGCGGCGCCTGTCGCGGCGCGAGGTGCGCCGGCTCCACGCGGTTGCACCCGGCGGCATGAGTATCGCCCCCGTTGCGGGTAAGCTAAGTAGTGAGTTAGCGAGTGACCCGACGCTGGCTGCCTAGCATGTGGGCTTAAACGCTCTGACAGGATTGGGACCGCGCGTGATTGTTGCAATCTCGGCACTTCGCAAGGTCTATCCCGGCAAACCGGCGGACGTAATCGCGGTTGCGGGCATCGATCTCGAGGTACAGCAGGGCGAGATTTTTGGCCTGCTGGGCCCGAATGGCGCTGGCAAAACAACCACCATCAGCATCTGCACCACGCGGGCCCGGCCTACCTCGGGCTCGGTCCGCATCGCCGGCATTGATGTGGTTGAACACCCATCTGAGGCGCGCGCTTCCATGGGCGTTGTGCCGCAATACAACACGCTCGACCGTGCCCTCACCATCTTTGAGAACCTTTACTTTCACTGCCGCTACTTCGGCATGAACAACCGCGACTCCCGCGCCCGCGCACAGTCTTTGCTCGACCAGTTCCACCTCGGCGAGCGAGGCAAGGCCTTTCCAAACCAGCTCTCGGGCGGGCTCCAGCAGCGCGTCCAGATCGCCCGCGCTATCGCACACTACCCCAAGGTGCTGTTCCTCGACGAGCCCTCCGCCGGCCTCGACCCGCAAAGCCGCATCGCCATGTGGGAAAGCGTCGGCGCGCTTCGCAAGGAGGGCATTACGGTCGTCCTTACGACCCACTACATGGAAGAAGCTGACACCCTGTGCGACCGCGTTGCCGTCATCGATGGCGGCCGCGTGCTCGCGCTCGACACGCCGGAAGCGCTCAAGCACGCCCACGGCGCTCACACGGTGCTTGAGCTCAAGCTGCGCGACCGAAGCTCCATGCCGGCCCTGCTTGCCACGCTCTCCGGCCTCGCGGGCGTTTCCTCTGCCGAGGCCACCCCGGAGGGTGTGCGTTTGTTTGCGCAGGGGCTCGACGGTCTGCTGCCGCCCGTGATCGCCGCCGCGCAGGCAGCCGGGCTGCGCGACCTGAGCCTGTACGAGCCCAGCCTGCAAACAGTGTTTCTGCAGCTGACCGGGAGGGAGCTCCGTGACTAACCTGGAAACGCCCGAAAGGGAGGTAGCCGCAAGCCTGAAAGCCTTCACGCCGGACGCGCCATCCGCGCCCCTGGGCATCAAGCCATCCTCACCGTCAGCCTTCCGCGCCCTCATGCTGCGCGACATGCGCGTGTTGAGCCGCGAACTGTTCCCGTTCGCGGTCCGCGTCATCATGCAGCCGCTTTTGTTCCTGTTTGTCTTCACCTACCTGTTCCCGCACCTTGCCAGCCCAGACCACAGCGCAGCGCCCGGCATGGGTGCCGGCACCATGCTCGCCTCGAGCAGCTTTGCCACCGTTCTGCTTCCGGGTCTTATGGCGGTCGCCATCATGTTTACAGGGATAGCCGGCGTCGCGCTGCCACTTTCGACCGAGTTTGGCGTCACCCGCGAGATCGACGACCGCGTCATGTGTCCGCTGCCTGTGTTTGCTGTCGCGCTTGAGAAGGTCTGCTTCTCCGCGCTGCAATGCATCCTTGCCGCACTGCTCGTGCTGCCGCTCGCCTACTACATCCCGAGCACGCCGGTCGTGCTTCACGTCACCAGCTGGCCGATTTTCATCACGGTCATGATCCTGGCCAGTCTGGTCTCGGGCTCGCTCGGGCTGTCTATCGGCGCCAGCGTGCAACCGCGCCAGATCGGCCTAGTCTTCTCGATCGTGGTCATCCCGATCACGTTTCTCGGCTGCGTCTATTATCCGTGGTCGCTGCTGGTGCACGTACCCTGGCTACAGTGGCTGGTTCTACTCAATCCCATCGTCTACATGAGCGAAGGGCTCAGAACCGCGCTTACGCCCGACATCCCGCACATGCCTGTTTGGGCGATCTTCGCCGGGCTGCTCATCTCGCTCGCGGCCTTGTGGACCATGGGTCTTCGCGCGTTCCTTCGCCGCGTTGTCGGCTAGCGCTGCGCGAAGAGCCTGCCTCGCCCTGCCCTTAGCGGCTCGCCGCCATCTCCGGTTCGCTCACACCAGCGCCCAGCTTCACCCGCAAATCCGCCGCGATCTCCTTGCCGTGGAATCTCCCGTTTTCGATGAATACTTCATTGGTCCGCATGCCGGCGACGATCACCCCTGCCAGGTAAATGCCGGGTACGTTGCTTTCCCTAGTCAGTGGGTCGCATACCGGCGTCTGATCCCTGCCCTCCAGACGAACCCCGAGGGATTCGAGAAAGGTAAAGTCTGGATGGTACCCGGTCAGCGCGAACACAAAGTGGTTTGCCACCGTTTTGGTGCCCTCGGGCGTCCGAATCGTCACCGAATCAAGCGCGATCGACTCGACTTCGGAGTTGTAGTACGCCGCGATCTCACCATTTTTCACCCGATTGTTGAAGTCCGGCAGGATCCAGTACTTCACATGCTGGTGCATCTCTGGCCCGCGATGCACGAGCGTCACCCGCACGCCGTGGCGCCATAGATCGAGCGCCGCAATCGCCGCCGAGTTCTTGCCGCCGATCACCAGCACATCCATGCCATAGTACGGATGTGGGTCGTCATAGTAGTGCATCACCTTGCTGAGTTCTTCGCCAGGAATGCCCAGGTAGTTGGGCAGGTCGTAGTAGCCGGTCGAGACAATCAGCTTGCGCGCCCCCAGCAGCTGCTTGCGCCCGAAGCGGTCAGTCGTGTGCACCTGGAAATCGCCGTCCTGCCCTGCAACCGCATCCACATTCTGGTACTGGCGCACGTCCAGCGCGAACCGCTCCGCGACCTTCCGGTAATACTCAAGCGCTTCATTCCGATTCGGCTTCTGGTTCTGGCTCGGGAACGGCACCTCGCCGATCTCCAGCAGCTCCGGCGTCGTAAAGAAGGTCATGTGCGAGGGGTAGTGATAGATCGAGTTGCATAGGCAGCCCTTGTCGACCAGCACCACCCGCTTCCCGAGCCGCTTCGCCTCAAGCGCGCAAGCGAGGCCGGTCGGCCCGGCACCGATCACCAGCACGTCAAACCGCTCTGCCCCGTCGTGCACAGTCCCGCCCAGCCCACTTACGTCGTGCCCAGTCCCGTTCTGCGCGGCCAGATGTCCGTTGAAAGAGCTCATATCGTAAAGATAGGCTCAAGCACCCAGAGGATGCTCAAAGAAGTCACTCCCTGGCTGTTCCATGGAACCTTCTTTCGAATCTTTCTTCCCAGCTTGGTATCCATCCAGTCGCTGGCGGACGCGCTTTCGCTGCGCTGGAATCCTCCAGGACGAGACGTACTTCGCCCTGTCGATTGCATCATAAAGGGACTCGCTAGCTGATGCTCTTCGTGCGTATAGTGAGGTGGTTTGGCAGGAGAATCGTAAGGAAACCGTAAAGGCCGAGACGGCCATTGTGTGTCTCCAGGCGAATCCCGCCGAGCGAAGAGGAGGTCGCTGTCACCCTGCAGCCATCGCAGATGCTCGAGCAATTGCGGCTCGGTCGACCGGAGCCGCACGCCGCTTGAGCGACTGCCCTGCACTGCTTCAGGAACGCGAAATGCCATGGCCCTATCGACGAATCTTTCGCACTGGGTATGCCTGCTGGCAGGCCTCTTTTTGATTCTTACAGCGTTTCTGCTGCGCGACATTGTCGACGAACGGCCGCCTGCCATGATTGGGCCTGCCGGAAGCCGAGAAAACCGCCGCCGGTCCGGGTACGGCCGGCGCATCATCCTGGTCGGGGTCGGTGTGGCCGTGGCCGCCTACGGCATCTCCCGCATCATGCTCTAGGTTCGCTGTCGCTTGCCAACGGCCAATCCCTACTGGCGGCCCCAGCGGTACACCAGGCCCAGGGTAAAGCCCAGGTTGTCCTGAATGTCGCCGCCGAAGTTCGTCAACAGGTAATTCGGCATCAGCCGCACCGCAAGTGCCGGGCCCAGGTTGTAATCCACTGCCGCGCCCACGCTTATGGCAAGCTTGTTGCCATCGTTATATAGACCCACATCGGTCGCCGGGAAGCCTCCGGTACCTGTGCTGAAGTTGCCGTGCGCGATCCCGGCCAGCACCTGCGCGTTCCAGTCCCAGTGCTGCGACTGGTAGAAGCGGTATTGCGGCCCACCCATAAAGGTGTACTGGCTGATGGACGGCTTGAACACCTGGAACTCGAAATTGTTCGTAATGGCCGTGCTGTAGTAGCCGCGTACATCGCCTGTAATGCCCAGCTTGGGCCGAATCCACTCGGTCACCCCCGCGTTCCACGCTGCTTCGGTGCTGTGCTGCAGGTTGGGTCCGGGCCGGAATCGCAGGTAGCCGCCGCCGGCGTACAGCTCAAACTTGTGCGAGTAGGTGTCCTGCTCTACCGCCTGCTCGCGCAGGCGCCGTCGAGCGTTCACGCGGGACTGCGCGTCCCGCAGCACCTGTGCACGATTGCCCTGAGTCGCGGGCGTTGTCTGATCGTTGACCTGGCCGGCGGCCTGGTCCGGCGAGGCAGTCTGGGCGTACACACACATCGAGGAGACCGCGCCGGCAAGGGCGAGCACGGAGAAAATACGGCAGCGGTACTGGAACAAAGCTGGATGCCTCCACAAAGCCGCGAGTCGCCCCGCGCCAACCCTTATTAAACCATTGTCGCCGCGCCGCGATCGGCCCAGGCGTTCTTTCGCCCACGCGGTACGCCCGCCTCGCCGTCCAGTCTTGCAATCGCAAGAGCTCTCCGGTACACACGGAGAGAGGCCTGCGTTCCCGGCCGGGGAGTGTCCCGCAATGCGCTTTCTCCTGGGCCTGGTTTTAGGCCTGCTCCTGCTGCCGGTCAGCGCATACTGCTGGTTCCGGTTCGGTCATCCCCCGGTAGCCGTCACTGATCCTGCGCTTCCGTTTGAAGCGCAGATTGTGCACGTGCCGTTGGACGCGCGCATCGATCGTGAAGCGCCGGCACATGCTCCTATCGAGGCAAGCCAGGCCAACCTGCTGCTCGGCGCGCAGGTCTACCGCGAGCAGTGCGCCAGCTGCCATGGGCAGTACGACCGTCCCTCCGCTTTCGGCCCGCATATGTATCCGGTGGCACCGCAGTTATGGGCTCCTCATGGTCACGGCGTGGTGGGCGTCAGCGATGATCCGCCGGGCGAAACCTACTGGAAGGTGAAATATGGAATCCGGCTGGCCGGCATGCCCGCGTACGCGACCATCCTGAACGAGCCGCAGATGTGGCAGGTGTCCGTGCTGCTCGCCAATGCCGACAAGCCGCTCCCGCCGGACGTGGTCGCCATCCTGAAAGCGCCGGTGTCCGGCGTTACGCCGGTCCCCGGAGGGAACGGTACGCAAATCCCGGCGCAGCGGCCTGCCGGCAACTAGGCTCGCTGCCAGACCGGGCCTTCACCCCTGCTTCAAGATCGTTGCGCAGCCTTAGTACCGCGATCTGACCACGTACGTGATCCCGGTCGTGAACTGGAACGAGTTCCGTGAGTTTGGCGGCACGGCTACCAGCGGGTCATTCAGGTAGCTGTCGATGGTGCCTACCGTAAATGCCAGGTTCCGGTACGCCGGGAAGGTAAACGTGTCGGTCTCCTGGGCGGAGTAGTCGCGCACCGCGTTGTAAGCGGGCACGTACGACAGCTGCTGCGTGAATGTGACGCCGCGCTTCAACTTGAGCAGGTAGCTTGCCGAAAAGGTCGATCCGATCAACTCCTGGTTGGTGCCCGAGGCGGAGGTAAGAAAGGTTTGCCGCTCGTACTGGAGGTTCCCTTTCAGGTCCAGCTGCTGCGTTGCCCGCTTGATGGCCGTCACACCCAGCCCGAAGCCGAAGGTATCCTGCTGGTCCAGCCCCTGCGAGTAGTTGTGGTCAAAGGCCGTTTGCAGCAATCCGTACACGCGGTTAGATACATACTGATCCCGCTCCGCATCGGCGTGGAAGATCGACGTTTTCGTGTAGCTCGCCGGGATCAGCGTCCCGCCGCTCACGTAGGCCGGCTGGGTGATCTTGCCGTAGGAGCTTGAAAAATCAATCTGGCTTCGGTTTCGCGTGGTCAGCCAGGCGACTGTCGGTACGGTGCGCACCAGCCCAATCGCGCTCGTGTAGGTGTACTGGTTCTGCGTTCCCTGCACCAGCGTCACACCTGCGGTCGCGTTGCCGTTCCAGCCCTGGTACAGCCGAGGACCCTCCCGCAGCTGCCGGTCAAAGGTTTTTTCATCCAGGATGTACTGCGCCTGCTTCACCGGGATCGGCTCCCGCGCCGAGATCACCCGTTCTTCGCGCGCTTCGCGCGGCTTCTCGGCAGTCGCCACAGCCCCGGGCCGCACAGTGATGGCGTCGCCATTTACCTGCACCGTGCCGCGCGCCACATCGGCTACGTAGTGGCGAAGATGCACACCGGGTTTGTTTTCCAGGACGACGTAACCGGTTGCCGTGTGCAGCGCCTTGATCTTGCTCCAGGGGACGCTGATCGGTCCCAGCTCGTCGGTGTTGAAAAACACCGTCCCGTCCACTTCACGGTCCAGCTTGCCGCTCAGCGTGTCCCCATTGCTGAAGGTCAGCGTATCGCGCGGGCCAGTGCTTTTGGGGGCGTCGGCTGCGGGCGGCAGCGCCCATGCCGGGAAGATTGCCAGGAGAAAACATGCAGCACCCCCCACAAGGGAGCACCATCGAAGCGCAGCAGTACGGGCCATCAATCCCCGATACTACCGTGTCCGCTTTGCAGGATCGAACCCCAAGGTACCCTCCGGACCATAAAACGGTGATGGTTACCGCTGCTTACCCGCGTAATCCAAGTTCCCTCGCGGGCCGGGTCGCAGGCTCGCCCGGCAGGTGACGTAAGTTGTAAATTCTTCCGGTCCGCGCAAGATTTTCCGATGTATCGCCGGAGGGAATGCATCTTTGCCCAGACAATCGACCACCTAGCAGAGGACACTGCGACCGGGTAACCCCGCAACGCAGTGCAATGTGTCTACCACTTTGAGGGAGAAATCATGCTCGCCAGGATCGCCTCAGCCTCTATCGCCCTTCTGCTTAGTGCCTCTACGCTGTTTGCCGCCGACTCGGAGCGGCCCTCAGCACACTTGAAAGTGACCTCGCCCACGGCGGTCCCGGGCCGCGTGCTCGCCCCCGGCAGCTACACCATCCACGTCGTCGACCATCTTTCCGACCGCTACATTGTCAGCGTCGATGGACCCGGCGGCAAAGATCACACGCTGTTTATTGGCATCCCCGACAAGAACAGCCTGGGCACCTCGCAAGGCGAGCAGACCTGGGGCACAGACGTGAGCGGGACGACCTACCTGAAGGGTTGGAGCTTCCCTTCGCTGCCCGCCGCACTTGAGTTTGCCTACCCCAAGAATGACGCCGTCGCCGTTGCCAAGGCGAACAACGCGCAGGTACCCGCAATCGATCCAGAGTCGGAAGGCATACTCACCAAGACCAGCTTGTCCAAAGATGAAATGCACATCATCACGCTTTGGCTGCTGTCGCCCACCAGCGTTGGACCCAACACCCCCGGCGGCGTGCAAGCCACCAAGTACAGCCAGCCCCAGCTGGCGAGCAATGCGCACCGGCCTGCGAAGCTGCCGCATACCGCGAGCCTGCTGCCCACCTTCTCGCTTGTCGGCCTCCTTTCGCTGCTGCTCGCCATGAGCCTTCGCACGGTGCGCTTCGCAGCGCGGCGCTAGCCAAGCCCATGCGTCGCTGCGTTCATAGGCTTGAACAGGCCTGCTGGGTTGTAGCGCTGGCCTCGGCAGCGTGGCTCGCGTGCGCCTACACCCAGGCGCACGCAGCCGCGCGGCGCGTACCGGCCGTTGCGCGCGCGGCCGCAAGTAGTGCCGCGAGCACGGTACCGGCCGGTGCCGTGCTCGGAGAACTCAGGATTCCAAAGCTCGGGCTGGCTGTGCCGGTGATTGAGGATGACGACACCGAAAGCCTGCTGCGCGGCGTCGGCCATATTCCAGGGACTGCCATGCCCGGCGGCCTGGGTACGGTCGGCCTTGCCGGTCATCGCGATACCTTTCTGCGCCCGCTGGCCAGGATCGCGCCGCACATGGAGATCGAGGTGTCCCGCGGTCCCTCCATGTACCGCTACATCGTCGACTCGACCGAGATCGTGCACCCGGATGCGGTGCGTGTTCTGGATGTAGAGGACAAGCCCGAGCTGGTGCTTGTGACCTGCTACCCGTTCCACTACATCGGTGCCGCGCCGCTGCGCTTTATCGTGCATGCGCACCTTCAATCGCTGACACCGGAGAGCGCGGCTCGGTGAACCCTGGGCGCCCAAGTGGGCATGTGTATCGGGGCAACAGACGGGTTGGTCCGCGCCGTCTCGGGAGCTAAAATCAAGCTATGGCGATCACCCGCGAACAGGCTCTTGACTACTTCCACTCGGACGACCTGCTTGGCCTCGGCATGGATGCGGACGCCCAGCGGCGCAAGCTGCACCCGGAAGGCGTCGTCACGTACATCATCGATCGCAATATCAACTACACCAACTTCTGCACCGAGTACTGCACCTTTTGCGCCTTTTACCGGCCGCTCAAGGGCAAACTCGCGAGCGAAGGCTACATCCTCGACTTCGACACGATCTACGCGAAAATCGCGGAAACGCAGGAGATGGGGGGAACCGGCGTGCTGATGCAGGGCGGCATCCACCCCGACCTGAAGATCGACTGGTTTGAGCGGCTGCTTTCCGGTATCAAGCAGCGCTTTCCATCCATCTGGCTCCACTGTTTTTCTGCCTCCGAGATCCTGGCTATTGCCGAATACTCGGAGCTGTCGCTGCGCGACACCATCATGCGGCTCCGCGATGCCGGCCTTGACTCGATTCCGGGTGGCGGCGCGGAAATCCTCGACGACGATGTCCGCAAGCGCATCGCGCGGCTCAAGTGCCGGACTGAGGACTGGATCGCCGTCCACCGCACCGCGCACGAGCTTGGCATGCGCACTACCGCGACCATGATGTTTGGCGTGGGGGAAACAGTCGAGCAGCGGGTGAACCACTTCGAGGCGGTGCGTCAGCTGCAGGAGGAGACGGGCGGGTTTACCGCATTCATTCCCTGGAGCTTCCAACCGAACAACACCGCGCTCGGCGGCCGCGGCTGGGAAGAAGCGACCGCGGTCGACTACCTGAAGGTGCTCGCCATCTCGCGCCTGTACCTGTCGAACATCGAGAATGTGCAGTCCAGCTGGGTCACCCAGGGCTTGAAGGTGCTGCAGATGGGTTTGCGCTTCGGCGGCAACGATGTGGGGTCCGTGATGCTGGAGGAGAATGTGGTCCGCGCCGCCGGCACCGCGAACTGTACGACCGAGGAAGAGCTGCGGCGCGTGATCCGCGATGCGGGCTTCCGCCCGGCCCAGCGAGACACGCTGTATACGACGCTGTTTTTGAACTAGGGCGTCGGTACGCTGGCAGGTTTGAGGGCAACAATGTGCTGGCCGATCCACTCGGCCAGCTGCTCCTCAGTGATCTCGCCGGCAGCCAGAGCCATCATGACTTGGAACTTCTCGATCTGCGTCGCTTGCAGAAGCCAGCCATTCAATCGGCAGAAAGTGTCCAGCGCAAGATAGGAAGCTCGTTTATTCCCGTCCAGAAACGGATGGTTCCGCGCGATTCCGTAGGCGTAGGCTCCGGCGAGTTCGGCGAGCGTTGCGTCAGCCTTGTAATGAAGAACCTGTTGCGGCCGCATCATGGCTGACTCAAACGGGCCCTCATCCCGAAAACCTCGAAGGCCGCCATGCTCTGCCAGGCTTTCTTCATGCAACAGCAGTAGGACCTTCTTTTCGAGCCAGCAAATGGAAAGCGAGTCCGGCATTACTCTGCCAAAGCCCGCAGCAACTCGCGATTTTCCTTCAGAACCTGGCGACCAAGCTCCAGTTGACGCTCAATTTCAGCGTCGTACGGCGTGAGTAAATACCCATCTCGCGTCTCAACCGCTTGCAGCATATCGCCTTTCTCCACCTTCATCCGCGTCAGCATCTCCTTCGGAATCACCAGTCCCGTGGACGTCCCAACACTCGTCAACTTCAATGCAGGCATTCTGCACCTCCGGCCATAATTATATACATATGTATGCACGAATCAGCAAGCTCCTCTACAATCCAGAAGGGCCCGTTCCGCGGAGGATGCTTCCCTGCTCGCTTCATCACCATTCATCCAGCCTGCGATGCTCGCGCTGTTTGTGTCGCGCGGCTTAGGCCACTACTTTCGCTCGCACTATGCTGACTCCACCTTTCAGCGGCTCTATGAGTGGAACTGGTTTGACGCGGCGCTGCTGATCCCTTATTTCATCGTTCTGGTCATCCTCGCCTTCTACGGCGTGCACCGGTACCAGCTGGTGTGGCTCTACTACCGGCACAAGCGTAACGCAGTCACTGAGCCTGCGCAGCGCTTCGCCGCGCTGCCGCGCATCACTATCCAGCTGCCCATCTTCAACGAGCAATACGTCGTCGACCGCCTGATTGAGGCCTGCTGCAAGCTTGACTACCCGCGCGATTTGCTGGAGATCCAGCTGCTTGATGACTCCACCGACGAGACTCGGGAGATTGCGGCCGCGATCGTTGCACGTTACCGGGATGCTGGCCAGCCGATCCGCTACATGCACCGTACGAACCGTGTGGGGTACAAGGCCGGTGCGCTTGATGCCGGGCTGGGCACCGCCACGGGCGAATTCATCGCGATCTTTGACGCGGATTTCGTGCCCGCCCCCGACTGGCTGATGCAGGTGGTGCACCACTTCGCCGAACCGGGCGTCGGCATGGTGCAGACACGCTGGACGCACCTGAACCGCGATTACAGCTTCCTCACAGAGGTGGAAGCCATCCTGCTCGACGGCCACTTTGTGCTCGAACATGGGGGCCGCTCGCGCGCCGGCGTTTTCTTCAACTTCAACGGAACCGCCGGCATGTGGCGCCGCTCTGCAATCGCCGAGGCGGGCGGCTGGCAGCATGACACGCTGACCGAAGATACTGACCTGAGTTACAGGGCGCAGCTCGCGGGATGGCAGTTCCGCTATCTGCAGCATGTCGAGTGCCCGGCCGAGCTACCCATTGAAATGACTGCATTTAAGACCCAGCAGGCCCGCTGGGCCAAAGGCCTGATTCAAACGTCGAAAAAGATATTGCCGTCGGTCTGGCGTTCCAATGCGCCGCTCCACACCAAAGTGGAAGCCATCTACCATCTCACGGCAAACCTGAGTTATCCGCTGATGGTCGTGCTCTCGGTCCTGCTGATGCCCGCCATGATCATCCGCTTTTATCAAGGGTGGATGCAGATGCTGCTGATTGACTTCCCCTTGATGATGATGTCGACCTTCTCTATCTCATCTTTCTATCTGATCTCGCAGAAAGAGCTTTACCCCCGTACCTGGTATCTTACGGTTGTCTACCTGCCGTTTCTTATGGCGCTTGGCATTGGACTTACCGTGACTAATACGCGGGCGGTGCTTGAAGCAATCTTCGGCATCCAGAGCTCGTTTAAGCGCACACCGAAGTACCGGGTGGAGAAGCGCGGCGAAGCATCGAAGGCCGCGACAAAGTACCGCAAACGTCTGGGCATTGTTCCCTGGATCGAGCTGGCCATCGGCAGCTACTTCGCCGTGACGGTCTGGTACGCCGTCTCCAACGAAAACTTCTTCACCGTGCCCTTCCTGCTGTTGTTCGTGCTGGGCTACTGGTACACCGGGTTGCTCTCATTGCTGCAGGGCCGCTTTGAGCGCTGGCGGCGGGGCGGTACGAACTTCGAGGAGAGCTCGCCCAAGCCCTTTCCGGTCGGCGTGTAAGAAAAGGGGCGAGTCATGGACTCGCCCCTTTCATCAATCCAGGCAAAATTAGAAGCGAAGACCAATCGAGATCGGGATTAACTCCTCGGTCCCCGTGTGATAGGTCGTGGAGTTTGCGTTCGCGGCTTCCGCAGCCGTTTCACGCGGTGTACCTACAAAGGTATAGCGCGCCTCAAGAAACAGCTTGGCACGGGAATACTCGCCGAAAGGCTTGAAGGCCACGCCTGTGCCCAAGTTACCGCCAAGGGCACTGTCGGTGTAGGAATTAAAGGTTTGATTTGTATAGAACACATCGCCGAAGTAGTCCTCCTCCGGCACTGGCGCGGTGAAGTTGGTGCTCTTGTGGTAGTAGCCGCCGCCGCCGATGATATACCCGGCGTATCGATGCTTGTCACTGTTGAAATAGTAAAAGACCGGCTCTGCCGTAACACTAAGCGTATGAACGTTGCCGCCAATGCTGGCAATACCGGCCGATGTAAATGCACCACCCGAGGCATTACTCGCATTGTAGATCGCCGACAAGGTGCGCCCAGGAATCTTGCTGGTGTTGTACTGCACCTCGCCCAGCAGCGTGAAGCGCTTGGTAAAGCTCCAGCCGGCGCCACCCAGAAGGTTGCCGCCATAGGTGTTCGTGCCATAGTTCTGGCCGCTGCCGGAGAAGAAGGTAGTAAAGCCGCCATTTACATCATTGCCGACGGGCGCGGTCAGACCACCGCCTATCTCAAAGGCAAAATGGTTGCCGCTGCTATCGTCAGCCCGGTGGTAGCGGCCACCGCCGTACCCGCCGCCGTACTG
>CAXUDF010000045.1:0-21978 GCA_964249695.1 uncultured Acidobacteriaceae bacterium | reverse complement strand
TCGTTCGCAACGAGGAGGTCAGCGGTTCGATCCCGCTTAGCTCCACCAATCCCCTTCATGCCAAGCCGCCTGCAGTTCGAGATAAAGCAGTCCGTACCCTTCACCACCCTGCGCCTCGAAGTACTTCTCCAGCTCGCTCGAACCACCGCAGTCTTCACTCATGCGTCGGAGCAGAACCTGCGCCCATTCGGTATCACGCTTACCCAATTCAACGTTCTTCGCATTCTCCGCGGAGCAGGCGAGGGCGGGCTTTGCCGACACGAGATCGCCAGTCGCCTCATCACGCCGGTCCCGGATGTGTCTCGGCTGCTCGATCGAGTGGTGCGCGCGGGCCTGGTGACCCGTACGCGCGGCATAGCTGACCGACGCATGGTCAAGGCTTGTATCACCCGCGGAGGGCTCGCCATACTAAGCGAGCTGGATCAAAGTATCCCCGTGATGGCTGAGCGACAGCTCGCCCACCTTACCGACGACCAGATTCAGATACTGATCGACCTGCTGGAAAGTGCACGCTATCCGCCGAGCGCGGTGCTGTAAGAGGCTGCACTCTCTACTCAGCATAGACAGACCTGCGACTGCCATTCTTCCTCGTCGGAAGCGCCGCGATCCGGTAGCAGCGACGGAGTAGCATCTGAAGTGTTTGCGCGGGGCGGCCGAAACCGGCGCATAAGGAGAAAGCATGACGATGGTCAGTAAGAGTTGGGCAGGAGTGTGTTGTGTGGCGGCGCTGGCAGCGGGCACCGTCGCGCGGGCGCAGAATGCACCGCAGGGCATGCCCAAGAGCGTGACCGTGCAGATGGAAACCTCCGACGGCCGGGACGGCGGCAAGGCTGTTCTCGTTCAGGAGAAAAGTGACGTCAAGGTCGAGGTGACCTTCAAGAATCTCAATCCAGGTTCGCATGCGATTCACTTCCACCAGGATCCGAAGTGCGATGCGCCCGACTTCAAAACCGCCGGCGGCCACTTCAATCCAACCGGCAAGCAGCACGGCTTTCAGAACCCGCAAGGCCATCACGCCGGCGATATGCCGGTGAACCTTGTCGTTGGCGACGACGGCATGGTGAAAAAAGATTTCACGACCAAGGACATCACCCTCGACCCCAAAGCGCCGAACTCTGTCTTCGCCAACGGAGGCACCTCCATCATGGTGCACGCCAAGGAGGACGATATGAAGACCGACCCTTCAGGCAACGCAGGCTCGCGCGAGTCCTGCGGCATCGTCAACATCGCGAACTCTTCCACCAAGGCACCGGGCTTCCATTTCTTCAACGGCAACCGTTCGGCCAGCAATCGCTAAAACGGCCAACAGAGCGCGGGCGCTTCAGTGCCCGCCCTGCAGCGGCTTGGACATCAGCACAAAATGGCACGGCATCTTGACCGCCTTTCGGTGTGACGGGTAGGGTGCTGTGCCTGTGGCGCGATAGCCGTAACGCTCATAGATCGGCTGCAGCTCTGTCCGAACGTTCACAACCGTGATGTCGACAAAGCGCGCGCCCATCTCCCGAAGAAACTCCTCGCCGGCAGCAAGCAGGCGCGTCGCCAGGCCCCGCCGCTGGTGCCGCGGTGCGACGGCGAGCATGCCCAGGTAGCTGCGCTCTCCGCGCAGCTCCAGGTATACGCAGCCAAGCAGCTCGTCTGCCTGCTCCTCGTCCTGCCCCGAAGGCGTCCCACACAGGAGCAGAAAGCGTCCTGTTTCGAGCAGCTGACGTATCTCCGCTTCTTCGGTGCGCTCGCCTACTTTGAAGAACTTGTCGACCTGACACGCGGCGTTGGTGAGGCTCACGATCGCGGGTATGTCGTGCGCGGTTGCAAAGCGAGTCCGTGTCGGCGCCGCGCTCCATCCCGTGTTCTGAGCCATTATTCATCCCTACTTGCGTCAGGCCCGCTCAAGAAAAAGGGCTGAGCGATCGCCCAGCCCTTCCACCTGCTCAGCTCGCCCGCCTACATCGTGGAAGGCAGGTTGCTGTGCGCCGCCTGTTTCGCTGCATTTGCCTGCTCGGCCGCCTGCTCCAGCTGCGTCGCCTGGGCCATCACTGAAACGGCTTTCTTGATCTCCGGGTCCCACCCGGCTCGGGCGCGTGCACCATCTTCCTCGGTGTACGCGGTCGAAAGCAGCTCCGCCAGGATATTGGCCTTGACCCAGTCCAGCACCGGAGCCATCTCGGCATCGGTAAAGGCGATGTTCTGCCCGCGCAGGAACTGCTTATAGGCGTCCAGCATCTCCGGCGTCACGGTCGCGTCTTTCGCTACCTGGTGCTTGGCCAGCCACTGCTGCGCAAAGTCGAAGAACGTGTAGTGCGCAATCAGCACCCGCTGGATGTGGACCGGCTTCGGCTCCTCGAACGGCACGTCCGGCGCAATGCCGTCGCCACCGTACTCGGTGCGTCCGGAATCGGTCAGCTTCACCTCGCGGTCCTTGTCCGCCTGCGGCTTGGTGTGGTTCGAGTAGTAGTCGTACAGCGAGACGCCTTCGTAGTTCCGCTGGATGAGCCGACCGCTTGGCGTGTAGTAGTGGTAGGTCGTCAGCGTGAGCCCGGTGTTCTCTGACAGCTGGTACACGGTCTGCACCAGCCCCTTGCCGAAGGTTGTCGTGCCCAGGATCAGCGCGCGGTCGTGGTCCTGCAGCGCGCCCGAAATGATTTCAGCCGCCGACGCCGTGCCGCGATTGGTCAGGATCACGATGGGGTAGTTTTTGCCGTCGCTGCCGTGGTTTGCGCGGTACACCTGCTCCGGATAGGCCCGCCCGCGCTGCGAGACGATGATCTGCCCGCGCTTCAAAAACTGGTCGCACACCGCGACTGCCTGGTTCAGCAGGCCGCCCGGGTTGTCGCGCAGGTCCAGTACCAGCCCCTTCATATCGCCGAAGCTGGCCAGCGCGTCCTGCACTTCCTTACCCGTGGTTTCCTGCACGGCTTTAATGTGGATGTAGCCGATGCCCGGCTGGATCTGGTACGACAGGTCAACCGAGTTATTTGGAATCTCGGCGCGCGTCAGGTCAAAGCTCAGATTCTGCGCGCTGCCCGTGCTCTCGCCTGCCCGCGCCACGCTCACTTTGACGTGCGTGCCCTTGTCGCCCTTCAGCATGGCCACGACGTCGTCCGAGTTCAAACCCTCAGTCGTTTTGTCATCGACCGCGGTGATAATGTCGCCCGGGTGGATGCCGGCCTTGTACGACGGGGTACCAGCAAACGGCTTCAGCACGACGGTGCGCTGCTTGTCGCCGATCAACTGCGGCTGAATCAGCATGCCGACGCCGTAGTAGCGTCCGCGCTGCTCTTCCTGAAGTTTGCCGTAGGATTTTGGATCGAAAAAGTTGGAGTGCGGGTCGAGCGTCCGCAGCATCGCCGGGATCGCCCCGTCGTAGATGGTGTCGTTGGGCTTGTCGCCGGTCAGCGGCTCGGCGTAGTTTTCAGCCACGGTGGCATATACGGACGAAAACTGCCGCAGGGAGTCGCGGAAATCCGAGTCTGAGTCACCGGCCTGCGCGCGTACCTTTTGACTTGCAACCACGCCCGCGAGACCGCAGGCCGTGAAGAAAAGAGCGAGAGAAAACGCTGTACGGCGGATGCCGAGCGGGGCAAGTGGTGGCATGGGTGGACGCGGACCTCTGGCGCTGCCCCGAGTATATCAAGCGGTGTAGGCCTTCTCACTCTGCTCGCCGCGGTCACCCTTGCACCGCACGGGTACAACGCGCCTGTTCTGCCTCCGTCAGTGAACAATCAAACCAGATTGTAGCGAGATGGCACATAGGGCTCGCACAAGCTATGGCACAATAGCAGTGGGAGTTAGCAGATGAATCTACAAAGAGCCCATATAGTTCTGCCCCAGGAACTCGTAAAGGAGATCGACGCGCTTGTCGGTCCCAGGGGCCGCAGCGCTTTTCTCGTCAACATCACGCAGGCAGAGTTGCAGCGTCGCCGGCTGCTTCAGTTTCTACAGAGTGATGAACCCGCCTGGCTGGATGCGAATCATCCTGAATTTGCAGACGGCACAGCAGCGTGGGTCAGGTCGATGCGCCAGGAGAGTGAACGGCGCTTGCCGGATGTGATTCCTGAGGATGAGGCGGCGGTTTGACCCTTCTGCTCGACACCACGGTTTTGATTGACACACTAAGAGCCCGGCAGGGACGCCGCGCCTTGCTAGCCGAACGGATCGCCGCAGGGGATGTACTCGCGACAGCTGCGATCAACATCGCCGAAGTATATGCCGGTATGCGTGCGGAGGAGAGGACCGTCACCGAAGGACTGCTCTCAAGCTTGAAGTGCTACCCGCTGGATGAGACCGTCGCGCGACGGGCTGGTGCCTTGAAAAGCGCGTACGCGCGCAAGGGATGCACGCTGGCACTCGCCGATACGATTGTGGCGGCAACGGCACTCGAGCACGGCCTCAGCTTGATGACCGACAACCGGCGAGACTTTCCGCAGCCGGAGCTGAAGTTTTATGACTTGCCTTGATGCATGCGTGCAGCCAACAGAAAGGGCGGCCGGGTCACCGGCCGCCTTTTTCGCTTTGTGCCGAGTGGTTACGCCGCGACGCCTGCCGCTTGCGGGTTGACCTGCTCCTGACCAATTTTCGTCATTTTTTCATCACCGTTCTTGCTGTCTTCCAGGTTCTGCTGCAGCTCCTTCACGGCATCTTCCTTGCCGATCAGGCCCGCATAGTCCCGCAGCGACCCGTAAGACGCCACGCGGTACAGTTGCTGCTGATTGGCGGCCGTAATCAGCGCCGCATCGCGTACCGGTGAGGCGTCGGTGTTCTGGATCATGTTTTCGACTTCCATAATCATCGCCTTGGCAATGTGGTTCTCGTTCTGGTCAGGCTGCTTGCCAATCTTGGTAAACGCCTGCTGAACGCGCTCCGCATACTGCTGGCTCTTGGTCGCCGTTTTGCTGAACATTTCCTTCAACTCAGGGTTCGACGCGGCCTCAGCCATCTTTGGCGCGGCCCTTGCAATCTGCTGCTCGAAATCGTGAACGTACGTAAGCCCGGTAAAGAGCAGGTCATCAATGCTTTGCATTTTCATGGGGAGGGTCGCCTTTTCTGACTCAATCATGTGTGCCGGCCGCCTCTCGGCAAAGGGCCTGAGCAGGAGAGCGGATCACCCTTTGTAAGGTGTCGTCTGCGCGCGCCGCGTTGTCGAGTGCGGCGGCGGCTCGCTTTGATGGAGCCTGAAGAAGATGGCACGGGATCCCGCCTCCCGGGCAACAAAGCGTGATCATTCTTCATCCGGCCTCGTTTCTCGCCGGCTTGAACCTGCGTACAATAAGTCAGTGACTTTATGGCTCCCGCAGCGCGCGGTCCGGGTCGCGACGGGCTGTAACCCGGGTACGTACCTCAGTAACACAGACGCACAACAGGACCCACACGATTGATGACCCTCTCCGCTGCCCCGCTTTGCCGTTCCTTTCGCTCCGCCGGACGCGCCGGCCTGCTTGCTGCCGCGACCTTCGCCCTCGCCGTACCGGGGCTCACCGCGCAAACGGTCTCGGCGACCAGCAAGAACGCGGCTGCCGCGGCGCCGGTGTCGCCCTACCACGGTGAGGTCATTGAGGACATCATCGCGCGGGTCAACGACCAGGTCATCAGCACCTCCGACTACAACCGTGCCGAAGCCGAGCTGACCAGCCAGTCGCAGCAACGCAATGTCAGCGCGGTTGACGTGGAAGAGCAGAAGCGCCAGCTGCTGCGCGACCTGATCGACAACCAGCTGCTGCTGTCCAAGGGAAAGCAGCTCGGCATCACCGGCGAGGCAGAGACCATTCGCCAGCTTGACGAGCTGCGCAAGCAAAACAACCTTGACTCGATGGAAGCGCTCGAAAAAGCGGCCGAGCAGCAGGGTGTGTCGTTCGCCGACTTCAAAGCGAGCATCGCCAACCGCGTCATCACCTCACAGGTGATTCGCGATGAGGTAGGCCGCCGCATCACAATCCTGCCCGGCGACGAGCGGGCGTACTACCAGCAGCATCCGGAACAGTTCACCACGCCCGAGCAGGTCAAGCTGTCGGAAATCCTGATCCCGACCGGCGAAGGGGTTGCCGACGTAGCCAAGGCGCAGAGCAAGGCCGATGCTCTCGAAGCAGACCTGAAGGCCGGCAAGGACTTTGCCGCGCTCGCCAAGGCAAACTCCGGCGGCTCGACTGCGGCCGACGGCGGTGCGCTGGGCGAGTTCAAGCGTGGGCAGCTAGCCAAGGTGCTCGAAGACGATACCTTTTCGCTCAAGCCCGGCGAGTACACGGCCCCGATCCAGACCAAGCAGGGCTTCGTCATTCTGAAGGTCGACGCGCATACCCCGGCCGGGCTCGAACCATTCGAGCAGGCGCAGGCCCAGGTCGAGGACGCGATCGGCACGCAGAAAATGCAGCCGGCCCTGCGCGCCTACCTGACCCGCCTGCGTGAGGAAGCGTACATCGACATCAAGCCGGGCTTTGTCGATTCTGCTGCAAGCTCCAATGAAACCCGGCCTATCTTTAGCGCCTACCAGCCGCCTGTACCGAAAAAGAAGAAAACGTTGCAGCGCACCCGCTTTAGCGGCAGCGCCCGCACGCGTGGTGGTGCCAAGAGCGCGCCGAAGAGCGTAGCCGCCGTTGCGCCCGCGCCCCCGATCCCGACGGGCGTGCCTTCGCTGGCCGACGTGCCAACTGGAAGTTCCGACGCGACCCAGACAGCAGCCGCAAGCACCCAGACAGCAGCAGCAAGCGCCCCGGCAGCCGCAGCCGCGGCGCCAGGCAAGAAGCAGGCGCAAATAGCCGTCGCCAAGCCCGGAAAGCGAGAAAAGGTTCGCTTCGGCCAGGCCCCCCGCGAGTCGCTGCCCGCGGCTGATACGCGCACCCAGGACGCCGGAGCTTCCGCTGCAAACGGCAACTCCTCGAATGGCGAAGCCGCGCTTGCCAACAACACTGCGCCCGGCAGCGTCACTCCCACTGGTGACACTGCCGGCAGCAGCGTGTCGAGCAACGTGCGCTACAGCAACGGGCAAAGCGCCGGGGACGAGCAGGCCGCCGCGGCGAAGACCAAGACCCGCTTTTCGCAGCGCCCGGTGGTGCCCAAGGCAGTCAAGGCTGACCGCAAGGCCAAGGCCAATGCTGACCAGTACGGCGCGCCCGATTCCCAGGAGATCGCCGACAAGAGCCAGCAGGACAAGCCTCTTGGGTTGAAGGGCGACACCTCGGTCAAGCCGCCGAAGCCCAAGCCGTCCGGTGTCAAAACTCGGTACTCCGATGAAGCCGGCAAAAAGGATGAGCCTGAGCTCACCTCGCCCGGCACCGGTGCTGATGCGCCGCCGACGCCAGTCGCCGTGACCGGGCAGACGACACCGGTCGTCACCACCAAGCCTTACCAGGAGCCGTCGCCACAAAGCCCTCCAGGCGCGGATGCGCCGGTGACCACGCAAAGCACGCCAACCGGCTCGGGTGACCCGCTCGGCCCCACGGTACCTGCGGCCACACCGCCGGCCAATCCGCCCCAGCGCTGACGCCCATGGGTCAGGGAACTGTTCAGGGAACGAAAGCGCTGTTTGCCGGCGAGCTTGCGGCGCATGAAAACTGCGCCGTCACGGGCTATTTCGTCGCCGCTAACCGCCAGCTCCGCACCAAGGCTGACGGCTCCTCCTACCTGTCGATGACGCTCTCCGACGCCTCCGGCCAGATTGAGGCCCGGATGTGGGAGGCGAAGGATGCTGGAGAGTTCGCATCGGGCGACATCATCAAAATCCGAGGACAGGTCTGCCGCTACCAGGAAAAGCTCCAGGTCAAGATCGACAAGCTGCGCCGGGCTGACCCCTCCGCTGACTCGGGCGAGTACGACCTCGGCGACTTTGTCCCGAAAACCACGCGCAACATCGACGATCTATGGGCGAAGCTCACCGCTTACGTCGAAAGCATTACCGAGCCCCACCTGCGCGCGCTCCTGGAGCTTTTTCTCGCCGACCCGGCAATCGCTGCCGCGCTGCGCGAAGCCCCGGCCGCGAAAGCGCTCCACCATGCCTGGATCGGCGGCTTGCTGGAGCATATCGTTTCGCTGCTCGACCTATGTGAGCTTACCGCCGGGCACTACCCGGAGGTCCATCGCGACCTGCTGCTCGCGGGCGCAATGCTTCATGACATCGGCAAGCTCCACGAGCTGCGCTGGGGCACCAGTTTCAGCTACACGACAGAGGGGCAGCTGCTCGGCCACATCACCATCGGTGCCGGCATGATCGACGCAAAACTCGCGCTGCTGCCAGACTTTCCGCCGCGCCTGCGCACCCTGCTGCTGCACATCGTGCTCTCGCACCATGGACGGCTGGAGTTCGGCTCGCCGAAGCTGCCGATGACCGCCGAGGCACTGCTGTTTCACTATCTCGACGACCTGGAAGCCAAAATGCAGACGCTCCGCTCGGAGTTTGCGCGCTCGCTCGCCGGCGGTGCTTCGCCGGCCGAGCCGACCGACTACATCCGCTCGCTGGAGCGGCCGCTGCTCGACACGCGTGCTTACCTGGCGGGCGGCGACTAGGTTTTCTTCGCGAGCTCCGCCAAAGCATCCCGGGTCCGCCGCGGCAGCTTGTCGGCGATGCCTGCGTGCGCCTCTTTAAGAAGCTGCTCCAGCGCGGGCCGCCGAAAAACACTCCAGCCTTCAAGCGCGATCCAGTGCGCCCGCGCCAGGTACGGCGCAGGCAGCACGCCTTCCACCTCCAGCAGCTCGTGGTAGCGCTCTTTTCCGGCGTAAAAAGCAAGTATCGGCATCGGCTTTCGCGCCTCCCGCGGCTCGTCAAGGTTCATCAGCGCGAACATCTTGCCGCCGACTTCTTTCGGCCCGACCCAGTACACAAGGTTGGCGCCCCACTGCATGGTTTCGGCCGCGTGGGGCAGCTTCATCAGGAATCGGCGCACCTGCTCGGTATCCATGCGCGCCAGTATGTCTCCCGCGAAGCCTCTGTGTAAACGGCTGAGCCTGCTTGCCATAGCGGCACCGGTACAATCGAGAAGACCCTATGCTTCGTTTCTCGACCGCAGGCGAATCTCACGGCGAGTCGCTCGTCGCTCTTCTTTCCGGCATGCCGGCGGGCCTTCCCGTCGATGGCGCTTCCATCAACCGCGAACTGTGGCGCCGCCAGCAGGGCTATGGCCGCGGCGGCCGCATGCGCATCGAGCAGGACACCGCGCATATTCTTTCCGGCATCCGCCACGGCGCGACGATTGGCTCGCCCATCTCCATGCTCATCGCCAACCGCGACTGGGAAAACTGGCGCGACATCCTCCCCGTGGGCCCGGGCGACCCTGCAAAGCACAAAGCTGTAGCCTCGCCGCGCCCCGGGCACGCCGACCTGGCGGGTTCGCTCAAGTACGACTTTCGCGACGCCCGCTATGTGCTCGAGCGTGCGTCCGCCCGCGAGTCCACGGCCCGCGTCGCTGCCGGGGCTGTGGCTAAAACGCTGCTGGCCGAGCTCGGCATTCACGTTCTGTCGCACGTGGTTCGTGTGGGCCGTGCGGAGCTCGGGCGCGACGCTGCCTGGCCTGAAATTGCAGCGCTCGCACAAAAGGACGAGGTCACGCTTGGCTGCGTCGACCCGGACGCGGAAGAACGCATGAAGGCCGAAGTCGACCTGGCGCTGCGCACCGGCGACTCCATCGGCGGCATCTTCGAGGTGGTGGTGCATGGAGCACCGGCCGGCCTGGGTACCTACGCCAACTGGGACGAGCGGCTCGACGGCCTGCTGGCCCAGGCGGTGATGAGCCTGCAGGCGGTCAAAGCGGTTGAGCTCGGCCGCGGCGTTACGGCGGCCGAGTCGCTCGGCTCAGAGGTGCACGATGCCATCGGGTACGCCGGTCTGGACTGGGAATTAAACCGAGACGAGCCTGAGCCGAACGGCGGTGCCCACACCCGCTTCACCCGCGAGCGCAACAACGCCGGCGGCGTCGAGGGCGGTATCTCAAACGGCGAAGACATCGTTGTCCGCGGCTATCTCAAGCCCATTTCCACGCTTCGCCGCCCGCTGGCCTCGGTCACCTACGAGGGCCGCGAAGAAACCAAGGCCGCTTACGAGCGCTCTGACGTGTGCGTGGTGCCGGCGGCGGGCGTTGCTGCCGAGGCCATGGTGGCGCTGGCGGTCGCGCGCCTGCTGCTGGAGAAGTTCGGCGGCGACTCGCTGCGGGAAACAAAGCGTAACTACACGGGTTACATTGAACAGATTCGAGCGTACTAGCTTAGAACGCCGCGGGAAGAGCAAGAGCCAGAGCTGATGATCCGAGAAATCGTGAAGTACCCCGATCCCGTGCTGCAGCGCGAGGCCGAGCCTGTGACCGCGTTTGACGACGAGCTGCAGACGCTGGTCGATGACATGTTTGAGTCGATGTACGCAGCCAAGGGCATCGGCCTCGCCGCGCCGCAGATCGGCGTGTCGAAACAGATCACCGTCATCGATCTCAGCTTTCAGAAAACGCCCGAAGAAAAGCTCGTCCTGATCAACCCTGAGATCACCACGCGCGAAGGGCGGCAGTACGAAGAAGAGGGCTGCCTGTCGCTGCCTGAGATTCGCGAGAAGGTTTCGCGTTCGGCCAGGGTCCACGTGCGCGCGCAGAACACAAAGGGCGAGTGGCAGGAGTTTGACGGCGAGGAGCTGCTGGCGCGCGCCTTTCAGCATGAGATCGACCACCTGCACGGCATTCTTTTCTTTTCCCGCGTGTCCATGTTGAAGCGCGACCTGCTGCTGCGCCGCATCCGCAAGCTGCAGCGCGACGGCGAGTGGTAGTGCGCGCATGAGCGCCGCATCCGGCGGCTTCGTGCGCTCGCTGCGGCTGGTTTTCTGCGGGACGCCCGAGTTTGCTGTGCCTACGCTTGAGGCCCTGGTTGCCGCAGGCCATGAGATCGCGCTCGTGCTCACTCAGCCCGACCGCCCCAGTGGGCGCGGCATGCAGCTGCTCGCTTCACCGGTAAAACAGTGGGCACTTGAGCGCGGTTTCGATGTGGATCAGCCCGAAAAACTACGCACCAACGACGCCTTGCGCGCCCGGCTAGCGGCCATCGCGCCGGACGCCATCGTGGTTGTTGCGTACGGCCGCATTATTCCGCCCTGGATGCTGACGCTTCCGCCGCTGGGCAATATCAACCTCCATGGATCGCTGCTGCCGAAGTATCGCGGCGCGGCGCCGATCCAGTGGGCCGTCGCGAACGGCGAGTCGGTGACTGGTGTGTCCACGATGCTGCTCGAAGAAGGCCTCGACACCGGCCCCACGCTCGAACAGCTGGTCGTTCCCATCCCGCCGGACGCGACCGCAATCGACCTGTTCCGCGAGCTCGCCGTGCTTGGCGCGCCGCTGGTCGCGTCCACGCTGCGCGGCCTTGCCGCCGGTACGCTGCAGCCGGTCGCGCAGGACCATGCTGCAGCGACCCACGCGCCCATTCTGACCCGCGACGACGGGCGCATCGACTTCGCGCGGCCGGCGCAGGAAACGTACAACCGCTGGCGCGGCTTCCAGCCCTGGCCCGGCGCGTGGACGCTGCTTGACGGGAAAAAGTTCACCGTCACTCGCATGGGCCGGCCCTCGTCAGTTCAGGGAAAACACGCGCCCGGGACGCTTTTTCTGGCGGACGGTGCTCTTCAGGCGGCCTGCGCCGACGGCTCGCTTCCTTTGCTCGAGATCCAACTTGAGGGCAAACGCGCCATCCCCGCCGCCGACTTCCTCCGAGGCCACCCTGACCTCGTCGGCAAACGCCTCACCTGATCTCGCCCAACGGAAGGGCCTCAGAGCCCGCAGTCCAAGCCTCAACAAAGACCCGCCACGAAGTGGCCGCAAGTTCCTTTCTCCCGATATCCTTCAGCGCCGAGTGAAGCTAAACGTGGCCCTTCTTTACGGAAGGGCCACACTGGCGATTGCTGGCCTACGAGGCATGGCGGGAGAAAGGAAGCCGCGTAGGCGGTCTTGTTCTTTCCGCAGCGTAGTCTTAAACGAGTCCATGCCCACCGCAACCTCGACCATCGCCCCGGCCCGCATTGCAGCCGCCCACGTTCTGCTCGCTGTCGAGCGCGGGACTGCCCACGCGGACGACCAGCTGCGCACTCCGCGCGTCGAGGCCTTGTCGCGTCAGGATCGCGACCTGGTCAACGAGCTGGTGCTGGGCACCCTGCGCTGGCAGCTGGTGCTGGACCGTGAGATTGCCGCGCGGCTGAGCCGGCCTGACCTGGACATGCATTTTCTTGTCATCATCGCGCTGCGCCTCGGCGCGTACCAGCTGCTGTTTCTTGATCGCATTCCCGCGCATGCTGCTGTGAACGACAGCGTCGAGCAGGCCAAGCAGGCCGACGGTCCGCAGGCTGCGAACCTGGTCAACGCCGTGCTGCGCCGCATCCAGCGCGAAGCGGCGACACTCCGGTCGCTTCGCTCTGACCCTGCGGCGGCATACCCGGGCTGGCTGCTCGCGCGCTGGCGCGCGCGTTTCGGCGATGCCGGGGCACAGGCTATTTGCACCTACGGCCAGCAGGTGCCGCACACCGCGATCCGCCTGCTGAAGCCGCTTGAAGAGGAGCGGGAGTCGAAAGCGGACGCGCTCCAGCCCGGCGCGTTTCTGCGCGACGTACGCTATGTCCCGATCGGCAAGCCGTCGGAGCTGCCGGACACGCGCATTCAGGACGAAGCCTCGCAGCTTGTCGGCGAGATTGCGGCTTTCCACGCGGGATCTCGCATTTTGGACGCCTGCGCCGCCCCGGGCGGCAAGACTGCCATCCTCGCCCAGCGCAATCCTGAAGCAGACATCACTGCCATGGACGTCAGCGCGACGCGTCTGCGCATCATGCAGCGTCGGTTGCCGTGGAACCAGCCGGTGACAAATAGTGCGGACGCTGTGACGGAGGCTGGTCCGCACGTGACAGATACGCCCGCGAAGCCGGATCGAGTGCACTTTACCGCCGGCGACGCATCTGCGCTCGCGCCAGGCTCGGCCTACGATACGATCCTGTGCGACGTGCCATGTTCCGGGACGGGCACGCTTGCGCGCAACCCTGAGATCCGCGCCCGGCTGAACGAGGCCGGCATCGCCCGGCAGGCCGAGCGCCAGCGCGCCATTCTTCATGCGGCGCTCGGCGCGCTTCGCCCCGGCGGCCGCCTCGTGTACTCCACCTGTTCGCTCGAGCAGGAGGAAAACGAGGGTGTGGTGGAGGCCGCGCTTGCGCTCCATCCCGAAGTGTCTGTCGAGCCTGTGCAGACCACGCTCGACGGGCTCCAGGAGGCCGCCATTCTCACGCCGGGTGGTCATGCGCGCCTCCTGGAAACAGCCCTGTCCGGGCCACACCTGCGCACCGTGCCCGGGCTTCACCCGTGCGACGGTTTCTTTGCGGCGATGCTGATCCGGCGCTGAGGTTGGCCTGCTTCTCCTCAGAAGTGAGTACCTCGGTACCGCCTTCGCTAACATTCCAGGCCAAAGGCATCTTGCCCCGCTCCGAAACCCCCTCTACGATCCGGCCATGAACCTCATGCCAGATCCCCTCCACAGAAAGCCGATCAACGGAGCAGACGCCGCTTCGGCAGCGCCAAAACCATCGGAAAAGAAGCTGAAGCTTTCTGCGGGCGAGGCAGCGCAGCAGGAGAACGATCCGATGGGAGAGTACCGCTTTATCTTTGTCCGCTGGCCGAACGGCAACTGGACGATCGCGCTCGACCGCGATTACATGGCGCTGGAGATGGAAGAGTTCTAAAGCCTGCCAGAGCGTTTCTCCCTTCGGTATGGTCCACGAATTCTGTGGCATGCGGCTTTGCTTGACGGAAAAGCCGCGTCAGCTGAAGTGGTTCGACTCCATTTGAGGGAGAAATGCTTTAGCGGGCCCCCTGCGGCTTTGGCTGCAGGCCCGTGTTCGCAGCTGGGGTCCACAGGACAATGCGCGTGCGTGCGTCGACACGGGCACCGTCCTGCGGTTCCTGGGCAACGATCATCCCGGCGCGAGTGTCCGGGGATATCACGATCTGCGCTCCCGGCGGAGCCCCCTCGGCGGCCTCGGCGTGCAGGCCGGCTCTCGCGAGCTCTGCCTGTGCGTCCGCAAGGCTGCGGCCTACTTCATCGGGCATCACAAAGGCGGGCGTTTCCGGTGCTTCGGCTTCGGCAAGCAGCAGGCTTACGCTCCGGCGGTCGGCCCCGCGGGCGTCCGCGCCCGGATCCTGCGCCAGCACCGTTCCCGGGCTCACCCGGTTATCCGGCAGGTGCGCAATCGCTCCAAGCTCGAGGCCTTTCTCGCGCAGCAGCAGGATCGCGTCGTGCTCGCTCTTCCCGCGCAGATCAGGCACCGTAATTTTTTGCGGCCCAAGGCTTTCCGCCACCGCCAGCTGCCACCCGCGCCGCACACTCGCGCCCGGTGCGGGCGTCTGCAGCAAAACACCGCCGGCCGGCAGCGTCGTCGAATAGAAGCGTTCCGTTACGGCGAGATCCAGCCCCAGCGCCGCGGCCCGGCTTGTTGCCGCGGAGACCGAGATCCCCTGTAGATCCGGCACGCGCACTTCTTTTCGATGGACGGCGAACTGCATGGTCACGATTGCGGAAACGCCGGCAATCCCGGCCAGCAGCACCACAATCAGCGCCAGCCGAAAGTAGCCGATCACACCAGGGCGCCCTGGCTTTGACTCTCAATCGCCTCGCCCGCCGAATCCAGAAGCTCGATCACCGGCGTGATCTCCACTGCCTGCTGCAGCATGATGGACACCGAGCAATACTTTTCCTTCGAAAGCGCAACCGCATCCTCGACGGCCTTGCGGCTTAACGCGTCCCCGCCGACCCGGTAGGTGACCACGATCTTTGTGAACACGCGCGGCGCTTCGGGGGCCTGTTCCGCCTCCGCCGTCACCTCGAGCGATCGGAGCGGCTGCCGCTTTTTCGCCAGGATGCTCACCACGTCGACCGACGTGCAGGCGCAAAGCGCTGTCAGCACCGCCTCCATCGGCGACGGCCCGGCGGTATGCGCCGCGTCTGTGTCGAACAGGATCGCGTGACCGCTCTGGCTGTGCCCCTCAAACTGTGTTCCGCCCTTCCACTCTGATCGTGCCTGCATCTGTTGCTCCTTTACGCCTTAACGGTGGTGATTGTCGGTGACCGGCTCCGGATGGATCAGCACCCGGTCCACCTCCGGGCAGTCGCCTTTAAAACGATCCTCAAGCGCGGTAATGACCTGGTGCACGCGCTGCATCGCCAGCTCGTCCGGCATGGTGCAGTGGCACGAAAGCTGAAAGCGGTCGCCGATCCGGCTGACGAGCACGTCGTGCACGTCCAGGATCTCCGGCAGACGTGCCGCCGCATGGCGCAGCTGCTTTTCCATGGCACGGTCGCGCGC
Organism: uncultured Acidobacteriaceae bacterium; assembly: GCA_964249695.1. Taxonomy (GTDB): domain Bacteria; phylum Acidobacteriota; class Terriglobia; order Terriglobales; family Acidobacteriaceae; genus EB88. The sequence continues at coordinate 6,692 of CAXUDF010000045.1, read as the reverse complement.
CTGGAGCTCGGGCTTCTCAATCGTTGCCGGCTCGCTTTCGATATGGGTCAGCACGCTTGAAACCTGCGGCAGCGCGGTCCGAATCTCGTCTTCGATCTGCCGCACAAAGGCGTGCGCTTTCAAGAGAGGCAGCCCTTCGTTTACCTCGATATGCTGCTCGATCCGCAGCCCTGCGCCGATGGTTTGCACGGAGACATCGTGGAGCACCACGTTGTTCCGCAGCGCAACGGCCCGCACCCGGTCAAAGATGCTCTCCGTCTCCGTTTCACGGGGCACCGTGCGAATCACGACGTCGGCCCCCGGCAGCACCCGCTGCACCGCCGCGGTCGCTTCTTCCACCAGCTGCTCGGTGCGCTGAAACGTAAGCTGGCGCGACATGGAAAGGGTCAGGTCCGCAAAGTGCGCCGCCCCCGCGCTGCGCATGCGCGCCTGGTCCACCGCCAGCACGCCCTGCACGTCGCGCACCTCAGCCAGCACGCGCCGGCGCGTGTCGCGCGGGGTCGCGTCCACTAGCGTGCTGACGGTGCGGCGGCCCACGCGCCAGGCAAAGGCCAGGATCATGACGGAAACCAGCAGGGCGCTCACTGAGTCGGCATAGCGCAGGGCTTTGACGCCGAAGTGCGCGCCCGCCCAAGAGAGCAGCAGGCCCACAAACACAGCGCTGCTGGCCCAGATGTCCGAGGAAAAATGAACCGCGTCGGCCTCAAGCGCCGCGCTTTTTGTGCGCAGGGCTACCGCGCGAAGACGCCGCGAGCGCCAAAGATCGACCGCAATGGATGCTGCCAGCACCAGCAGCGGCCATACCGAGTAGCGAATGCCAACCACGTGCCGTGCAATGCGCTCCACCGCCTCGGTGGCGATCCAGATTGAGGAGGCCAGCATCAGGAAGACTTCCACAAACGCCGAGACATTCTCGACTTTCGCGTGCCCGTATGGGTGATCCTCGTCGGCGGGCTTATCGGCCACTTGCACAGAAAGGTAGGTCAGCGCGGCACCCAGCATGTCGAGGCCCGAGTGGGCAGCGTCTGACAGCACGCCGAGCGAACCGCTCGCGAGCCCGGTCAGGAGCTTGAGCAGGGTAATCGCGAGCGCCGCTAGAGCAGAGCTCATGGCGACCGCGGCTTTCTCCTCATGCGCACGGCGCCCGAGGGGGCCGATCGTCGGGACGACCTGCTCGGGCGCGGCCTGCTCGCTCATGGCCATAGGTTATACCTGCCGGCCGCTCTTAATGCGCGTGAAGCGGTCCGTCCTCGACCACGCGGCGCTTTACAGCGACATCGTGGGGTGCGGGCGGGAGAACTGCTTGCCTCCGTGCGATAGGTCCATCCTGCACCACATGGACCGCGACCGGGTTGGCGGCGCTGCCGACCGCCTGCGGTTTTGCAGGGCGCGCCGCGGGGTGCGGCCTTGCTCGCCTCGCGCGACTTGTTTGCACAGTGCCTCCCTCTACCTGGCGCTCTCTCCGCAGCGTGCTGTCCTGCTTTTCCAAAGCGCTGTCAGCGGGTATGTGCGAGGACGGCGCTTGCTGCACAGCCGACGGGAACACCCCCTGCACCGGCCGCAGCAGCACAAGGTCCTGCGAGGGGTCCTGGGCCGCGGCCACTACGTGGACCTCGACGATATTGTGCAAGGGCATCTGCGCGATGCCTACAGCGATCTCATCGGCGAACGAGCCGGAGGGCGTCAGCACAGTGTGCCGGGCCGTCACTACCCAGTCTCTTGAGGAAAGCAGAACGCCGACACCGGTTGCGTAATAGGTGTGGATGTAGACGGCGGTGCCTTCGTCCACGCCGGCCAGCTCCCCCGCCAGGGATCGCACAGGGATCGTCGGCTCGGACGGGGGCGGCGTTGCGGCGCGCAAGGGCAGGTTCAGCAGCAAGCCGATTGCCAGCGTACTCGCCAGTCCAGATAGCAGCGCACTTTGGTGCAGCAGGGGCATAGGGCGACTCCGTGCGATCCGGAAACAGCAACAGCAAGTGACGGCCTGGAGGAGATCACCGGAGCAGGAGGTGCAGCGAGCAGCCAGTGCCGATCAGCCTTGGGGGCGGTCTTCGGCTCAGGTATGTATGTCAGGAACGCGCCCGCCATTGTTCAGATGCGAGAGGCGGCACACAGCCACTGACAGAATGGAGCCGCAAAGCAAGCCAGGCGGCCCATCGACTGCTCCGGTATAGCAGAGTCGGGCGTTTTCTTGTGAGTCGTGGTGCACCAGAACCGCCTGGCTGCGTCTTCTACGGTTAAAAAGACTCAGGTTTGCGCGCTACAAACAGCCCCGCGATGCCGAAGCTGTAAGCTGTCCAGCTCACCTGTCGAAAGCCGAGCTCCCGCATCTGCGCCATCAGCGCGGCCGGGGCAGGAAACGCGCCCACCGAGGCCGGCAGGTATGCGTAGGGCCCGCGCTCACCGGACAACCTCGTGCCGATAACCGGCAGCACCCGCCGGAAATAGAAGCGGTAAAGCACGCCCAGCAAGCCGGCGGGTTCCGCAAAATCAAGAATCGCCAGCTGGCCGCCGGGCGCGAGCACCCGGTAGAACTCCGTCAGCCCGCCCCCGTAATTGCGAAGATTGCGAAAGCCGAACGCGGTCGTGAGGAGGTCGAGCGACGCATCCGCCAGCGGCAACTGCATGGCGTCAGCCTCAATCGCGACTGCTCCCCGACCCTCGAACTTGCGCGCGCCGCGCACCAGCATGCCGTGCGAAAAGTCGGCCGCCAGCACGGGTAGGCCGCCCGCTGGCCGGCGGCGCAGCAGCGCCATTGTCATGTCCCCGGTGCCGCAGCAGATGTCGAGCACGCGCGCCTTGGGTTGGGCAAGCAGCGATCGAAAGCGCCGGGCCGTACGCCACCACCACAGGCGGTCGATATTCAGAGAAAGCACGTGATTGAGCAGGTCATAGCGCGGCGCAATTGCGTCAAACATCGCCTGAACCGCAGTGGCCGCGGCCTGCTCGGTTTGCGCGCCTTCGGGGCGCGCGCCCGGGTTGTGCGTTTTATTCTGCGTACTGCTGCGGGGCGCGTTCGCTGGGTCAGCCGGCATGCGCAGCCTCGGCTATTGCCGCCTCGGCGACAACTGTATCGATCGCGGCCAGCAGCTCTCGGTCCGTCACGTCTTCGACGACGATGGCTTGGCCGATCGCGCACGGCAGCACAAAGCGCCGGGTGCCGGCCGAGCTCTTCTTGTCGCGCGCGGTTGCCGCCAGCAGGGCCTGGCTGGACGCTCGAAAGCGGGGCAGCTGCCCGAGCGCGTGAATCAGGCATTCGGCGCGCTCGGCGTCTTTGGGCCGCAACGTTTTGCGCGCCAGCGCTACCCGGATGGCCGCAAGCATGCCCCAGCCCACGGCTTCTCCGTGCAGCAGCTCGCGATAGCCGGTCACCGCTTCGATCGCGTGCCCGACCGTGTGGCCCAGGTTCAGGATCATGCGCAGCCCGGCCTCGCGCTCATCCAGCGCAACCACCCCGGCCTTCATCGCAACGGCTCGGGCAACAACCTCGGTCAGCAGCTCTGTTTTGCGCGCGCCCGGCTCGCCGAGCAGGTCTGCTGCTCGGCCTTCGAGCAGCGCAAAGAGCCCGGCGTCGCGGATAATTCCGGCTTTCACCACTTCCATCAAGCCGGCGCGAAGCTCGCGCGCAGGGAGGGTGGCGAGCAGGTCCACATCGGCAAATACAGCCTGTGGATGGTGGAAAGCGCCAACAAGGTTCTTGCCGGCCCCGAGGTTTGCGCCGGTTTTGCCGCCCACGGATGAGTCCACCTGCGCCAGCAGCGTCGTAGGAACTTGAACATACGGGATGCCGCGCATGTAGATTGCCGCGAGGAAGCCGCCCATATCGCCCACAATGCCGCCGCCGAAGGCGATCAACAGGGAGGCACGGTCCGCGCCTGCCGCGGCGAGCTCTTCGAGCAGCCGCTCGATCTCGGTCAGCCGCTTTGCGCTCTCGCCCGGCGGTAGGAACAGAACAGTTGGCTCACGGTCCGGCCCGAACGACGCAAGAAACGCCTCGCCCCACAGCGCCCACACCGGCGGTGAAGTCAAGACAAAAACGCGCCCCCGGATCAACGGCTCCATCCGCTCCCGCAGCGCAGGAAGCAGGCGCGGGCCCACATACACTGGGTATCGGGCAGACGGGGTCTCGACGGGTACGGTATGCACGCTGCTTTCATCGTACCCTGCACCCCGCGCGCCTCTCCGGGTGTCTAAAACAGTATGGAATCGACGCACCGTACGGTTGACTTTGTTGTCGTGGGCGCAGGCATCGCCGGGCTGCGCGCCGCCATTACGCTCGCCGCGCATGGACGCGTGCTCGCCGTTACCAAGGAGCAGCTGGGCGAGTCCAACACGAGCTACGCCCAGGGCGGCATCGCCGTTGCCATGAGCGGCGCGGCCGACGTGGACGAGCACTGGGCCGATACCCGCGCCGCAGGCGATGGGCTGGTCGATCGCGAGGCTGCGCAGATCCTGGTGGCCGAAGGCCCCGCGCGCGTGGAAGAGCTGCTGCGCTGGGGCACCGGCTTTGACCGCGACCCCGGGACCGGCACCCTGCTACTGACTCGCGAAGGTGCGCACAGCCGCAACCGGATTTTGCACGCGAACGGCGACGCGACCGGCGCCGAAATTGGCCGTGCGCTGCTCCAGCACGCGCGGACGCACCCGGCGATCGAACTGCTGGAGTGGGCCACCTGTACAGACCTGCTTCTGGATGAAAAAGGATCAGTGTGCGGGGTGCAGCTGCTGGTGCGCGGGGCTTCTCATACTGAAATCCCAGTCACCGTGCACGCGAGGGCAACGCTGCTCGCCAGCGGCGGCGCGGGGCAGGTGTACAGCGACACAACCAACCCGAATGTCGCGACCGGGGACGGCATCGCCGCCGCCTGGCGCGCCGGCGCGGCCATTGCGGACATGGAGTTCTACCAGTTCCACCCGACCGCGCTGTCGCTGCCCGGGGTCGCGCGCTTTCTGCTGTCGGAGGCGCTTCGCGGCGAGGGTGCCTACCTGCGCAACGACGCGGGCGAGCGCTTTATGGAGCGCTACCACCCTCTGCTGGAGCTGGCGCCGCGCGACGTGGTCGCCCGCGCGATCACGCGGGAAGGCATGCCGCTGCCGGGTGCTCCACACGAGGCCCTCAGCAGCCGGCCGGTGTACCTGGACATGCGCCACATCGCTCGGGAGCACCCGGCGCTTGACCTTACCGCACGCTTTCCCGGAATTTCGGCGTTCCTTGCCGGGCACGGCCTCCAGCTCAGCCGCGACCTGATCCCGGTGCGTCCGGCGGCGCACTACCTGATGGGCGGCGTGGAGACTGACGTCCACGGCCGCACCTCGCTGCCCGGCCTATTTGCCGCGGGCGAGGTGGCCTGCACAGGCGTGCATGGGGCTAACCGTCTGGCGTCGAACTCACTGCTGGAGGGTCTGGTATTCGGTGCGCGTGCGGCGGAAGCGATGCTGGGTGACGCAGCCGCAAGCGCCTCCCCGTTCGGTCCCGCGCCCGCCTCGAACGTACAGGCGGCACCGGAGCTGCGCGCGACCCTGCAGACAGAAATGTGGCGGGATGCGGGTTTGCTGCGCGACGGCGAAGGGCTCGAACGGGCGCTTGCCTGTATCGCCAGCCTGCGGGAGCGGAGCCGCCACGGAGTCTCGCCGATGCCCACCAGGGCCGCCGCGGAAACGCGCAATCTGCTTGATATCGCGGAGCTGATCGCGCGCTCGGCCCTGGCTCGCGAGGAAAGCCGCGGGGCGCACTATCGGAACGACTTCCCCGCGCGGGACGATGCTCGCTTCGCACGGCATTCACTCCTGCTCGGGGACGAGCCAGTCGAGTTTGCCGCTCGGGAACTGTAGAGTGCGCAGCGCGCTCCGGCTTGGCGCAAGTGTGTGCTGCGTGGGCCTGGCGGCGAGCGCAGCGGCTCAGTCTGTACTGGCGCCGGTGCCCCTGGGTTCTACCCTGCCCGTGCGCATGGAGCACACGCTGGACGCGAAGCATGCGCATCCGGGCGATACGGTGAAGGCGCAGCTGATCCAGCGCGTGCCGCTTGGCGACGGCCGCTATCTGCCGACAGCGGCAGAGCTTGTCGGTTTCGTTACGGCTGTCAGTGCACAGCAGCTGTGCATCACCTGGACGGAGTTGCGCCTGCACGCGGCAGCCGAGCCGGTGCACGTGAAGCTGCTGGCCGGCGCCGACAGTTTTGACGTGGAGCAGGCGCGCATCCCTCTTGGAGGCCCGACGTTCAGCACGAGCGATTGGACACTCAAGCAGATCGGCGGCGACGAAGTCTACGGCGTCAACGAGCCTGCAAAGGTCTATGACCGGTACAGCCAGCTGGTGGGCCGTGCGGACGGCACCGGCGTGTACGCGCCGCCTCTTGCGCCGGGGCTCCCGGAGCGGGCGATGGGGCCGTTTTCGACCACATTCGCAGGGCTGTACGATATGCCGGAGCTGACGATTGTGTCGGCGGGTGATGGCAGCGCCCCGATGGTGCTGGGGCTTACCGGCACGTGGCGCTTGCGCGCCAACAGCGCTTTGCTGCTCGAGGTCGTCGCGCCCTGACCGGGTGAAAGAGAGGAGTACGCAGGATGGATACGGGCTGGAAGTTTCCAGAGCAGGCCGCGCTTGCACGCTATGCGGAGATGCTGGTGCAAACCGGGGAAGATCACGAAACAGTACTCGCCTACCTGCGCAAGGGCGGCATGGGCAAGCTCGA
>CAXUDF010000044.1:0-22023 GCA_964249695.1 uncultured Acidobacteriaceae bacterium | reverse complement strand
GGCTCCAAGTAGTCGACGCGTTCGTAGTCAGCCGAACGGAGCCACGGGGCGGTTCCGCCATTAGGAAGGAAGTTAGAGATGATTCCCAAAGTCAAGCGCAACGAAGTTCGTCAACGTGTGCATACGCGCATCCGCCAGAAGCTTCAAGGGACGGCCGAGCGGCCGCGGCTGAACGTCTATCGGTCGTTGAACCACATCTATGCGCAGGTGATCGACGATACCCGCGGCATCACGCTTGCTTCGGCCTCGACCGTGACAACCAAGCTTGCAGCTGGCGGCAATCTGCAGGCTGCGCAGGAGATCGGCAGGGTGGTTGCCGAGCGTGCGCAGGAGAAGGGCGTCAAGAAGGTCGTATTCGACCGCGGCGGCTACCTCTATCACGGACGGATCAAGGCGTTGGCCGACGCGGCACGCGCAGCCGGTCTCGATTTCTAGAGCGCCGTAACAGCTTTGGGTCCGCGTGGCCCGGAAGGACGCAGCATGGCACTGATGAAGAAGAAGCTGGACGCTGGACAGTACAACCTGAAGGACCAGGTTGTCGCCATCAATCGCGTGACCAAGGTCGTCAAGGGCGGTAAGAACATGTCCTTCGCTGCGCTGGTGGTGGTGGGCGACCCGACCTCAGGCGTGGTCGGCTACGGCTCAGGCAAGGCGAAGGAAGTCCCGCAGGCGATCCGCAAGGGGATTGAGTCGGCGAAGAAGAATCTGGTCCGCATCAACCTGACACAAACGACGATCCCTCACCAGGTGCTGGGCCGCTTCGGCTCCGGCCAGGTGCTGCTCAAGCCGGCGCCGGAAGGCACGGGCGTGATCGCAGGCGGCGCGGTTCGGGCGGTCATGACTTCGGCCGGCGTGCAGAACGTGCTGAGTAAGAGCCTGGGATCAGCCAATCCGCACAACGTCATCAAGGCGACTTTTGACGCATTGGTGCAGCTGCGCGACCGCGCTGAAGTTGCGGCGCTGCGCGGTAAATCCATCCAGGAGCTGTAGGCAATGGCAGACATGACCGCAAGCAAGCCCATGATGAAGATCCAGTACTACCGCTCGATGATCCAGGCCCCCGTCAAGCACAAGACGGTGGTCAAGGGTCTCGGTTTCACCCGTTTGCAGCAGGTCGTCGAGCGGGAAGATACGCCCTCGATCCGCGGCATGGTTCGCAAGATCCCGCACCTGGTTCGCATCCTAGGCGAAGAAAACAGGTTCTAGGTACACCCACCCCGAAGGGGCCGCCAGCCGCGCAGGCGGTCTGGCCTTTACACAAGCGAGTCGGTGCGAGCCGGCGTTTAGCGAGGAAACCATGAACTTATCCAATCTGCGCGCGCCTGCCAAGGCGAACCGGAACAAGAAGCGCGTCGGCCGAGGCATGGGCTCCGGCCACGGCAAAACCTCTACCCGCGGCCACAAGGGCCAGGGTTCGCGCTCGGGCTCGAGCCTGATGCGCGGCTTCGAGGGCGGCCAGATGCCGCTGCACCGGCGCCTGCCGAAGCGCGGCTTCACCAACATCTTCCGCACCGAGTACACCGTGCTGAACCTGCACCGGCTTGCCGAGATGGGCGAGACGGAGCTGACGCACGAGCGCCTCCAGCAGCTTGGCTTCCTGAAGCGCCGCGACGAAATGCTCAAGATCCTCGGCGATGGCGAGCTGGAAGGCCCGATCACGGTTCACGCTCATAAATTCTCCAAGTCTGCGCAGGCGAAGATTGAAGCCGCCGGCGGCCAGGTTGTCTTGATTGCAAGCTAGTTCCGGGCCGGGCCGGCGCGCAGAGCGTCGGTTCCGCTGTATGCTGGAGCAGGCCGCGGCAACGCCGGCCTGGATGAGACCCGCTCGAAGACCAGCGCCCGTCGAGATCGCCTGTCAAGACAGCCAGTCAGTCCGCCCCTCAGACTAGGAAGAGCCGCCTCCATGCTCGAGAAGTTTCTCAATATCTTCCGCATCCCTGAGCTGCGCAACCGCGTGCTCTTCACCTTTGCGATGCTGGCGATCTATCGCCTCGGCTCCTACATTCCGATCCCGGGCATCAATCCGGCGGCGCTGGCAGAGTTCTTCAACCATAATGCGAGCTCGCCGCTGGGGTTGGTCGACCTTTTCAACGGCGGCAACCTGCGGCGGATGACAGTCTTCGCGCTCGGCATCATGCCGTACATCACGGCATCGATCATCTTCCAGCTGCTGACCGTGGTGTATGAGCCGTTGGCGCGTCTGCAGAAGGAAGGCGAGGCCGGCCGCCGCAAGATCACGCAGTGGACCCGCTACGTCACGATCCTGCTTGGCATTGTGCAGTCGTCTGCGATTGCGGTCGCGCTGTCGCATGGTTCAGGCGGCGCGCAACTGGTGCTCCATCCCGGCTTTAGCTTCATCTTTCTCACGGTGGTCACCCTCACCACCGGCACCGCCTTCATCATGTGGTTGGGTGAGCAGATTACCGACCGCGGTATCGGCAATGGCATGAGCCTGCTGATTTTTTCAGGCATCGTGGTCGGGCTGCCCCGCGCCATCGCTGAGCTGGTGCAGACCGCACGCGGCGAGAAGTTTGGCGCCTTGACCATCCCCGCGCTCGTGCTGCTGGTGGTCGCGATGGCGGCGCTGGTCGCCTTTATCGTGTTCGTCGAGCGCTCCGAGCGGCGTGTGCCCGTGCAGTATGCCAAGCGGATTGTGGGGCGGCGCATGATGGGCGGTCAGCAGACGCATCTGCCGCTCAAGGTGAACTCCGGCGGCGTGATGCCGGTCATCTTTGCCTCTTCCATCCTGTCGGCGCCGCTCTTGTTTGGGCAGGCTTCGTTCGTCAAGAACTCGGCTTTTCTCACCCGTATTTTTGAGGGCCTGCGCGCAGGCGAGCCGGGCTATGAGCTGCTTTATATCGTCGCCATCATTTTCTTCGCCTACTTCTACATATCGATCGTGTTTCGCCCGGATGATATCGCGGACAATATGCGTAAGTACGGCGGCTTCATCCCGGGAATACGGCCGGGCAAGCGGACCTCGGACTACATCAACGACATTTTGACTCGGTTGACGCTGGTCGGCGCGGTCTACCTCATTCTCATCTCGCTGGTGCCCCAGCTTCTGATTTCGGGGATCCATTTGAATCATCTCTGGCTGATCGGCGGCGTGTTCGAGCACCTGCCGCTATGGATGACGAATGGCCTCGGCTTCAACTTCTACTTTGGCGGAACCAGTCTCCTGATCGTGGTCGGCGTGGCGATGGATACGGTGAACCAGATCGAATCGCAGCTCATCATGCGTCATTATGAGGGCTTCTCAACCAAGAGTCGTGTTCGCGGAAGGCGGTCGTGGTAGTTGGCTCAGTCTGAGGAGTTTCAGCCGGGGCCGCTGCTGCTGATGGGCGCGCCCGGCGTTGGCAAAGGGACCCAAGCAAAAGAGTTGGTCGCTCTCTGGCACATCCCGCAAATATCTACTGGTGACCTTCTGCGGGCGAATGTCAGCGCCGGTTCGGACCTTGGCAGGGAAGCGCGGCAGTTAATGGATGCGGGCCGCCTTGTCTCAGACGAGCTGGTCAACCGCATGGTAGACCAGCGGCTTCGCGAGCCGGATACGGAGCGCGGCTACATTCTGGACGGCTATCCGCGAACACTGCCCCAGGCGGAATGGCTGGATCGCCGGCTAAAAGCGCACGTACCAGGGGGTGCCGGGACACTCATCCGCGAGCTGCCAGTGGTTGCTGTCTCGATCCGCGTCGCGTATGATCAATTGCTGCGGCGAGTTACGGGTCGTCGGCTTTGCCCGGTGTGCGGCAGCATCTACAACATCTATCTGCAGCCGTCTCAGCGGGATGGGTTCTGCGACCTGGACGGGACAGCCCTGCAGCGCCGGGATGATGATTCTGAAACAGTGTTTGAGGGTCGGATGCGTGCGTACGAGGCACAAACCGCACCGGTCGTCGAGCACTATCGTGCGCTCGGGCACCTCGCTGAAGTCGATGGTGAGCAGGCTCCCGAAATCGTGACACGCAGCGTCGCCTCCGCCGTGCATTCGCTGCGCAGGTAGCGGAACGAAGGGGCAGCGTCGAGAGCAAGTTCTTTTGTTGGAAAGCGTACCGCATAAATGGCCGTGATGTTGAAGACCGGGAACGAGATCGCAAGAATGCGGCGCGCAGGGGAAGTGGTACGCGAGCTGCTCGAGGCGGTGCGTCCTCATGTGCAGCCCGGCGCGACGACGATGGACCTGGAGGCAGTTGCGGCGGCAAAGGTAAAAGAACTAAGGGTGACCCCGGCCTTTCAGGGATACCGCGGCTACCCGTGCGTGCTGTGTACGAGCGTCAACCAGGAGGTAGTGCACGGCATTCCTTCGGCCAAGCGCGTGCTGCGTGAAGGAGATATCGTGTCCATCGACACGGGCGTCGTTATCGACGGCTTTTACGGCGATTCCGCGACAACGGTCCCGGTCGGCAGCAAGCTTGCGGAGAAAGCGGCTCGTTTGCTGGCTGTGACCGAGGCTTCGCTTGCGGCAGGCATCAAGGCTGTCAAGCGCGGCGCGTGCTTTGGCGACATCGGCGCCGCGGTGCAGCAGATGGTGGAGCGGGAAGGCTTCAGCGTGGTCCGAGAGTTTGTCGGGCACGGGATTGGGACCCAGCTTCACGAGGATCCGCAGGTGCCGAATTATGGGCAGCGCGGCCGCGGCATGAAGATGCGCGAAGGCATGGTCTTCTGCATCGAGCCGATGGTCAATGCCGGCAAGGCGGCTGTGCAGGTGCTCGGGGACGGGTGGACTGCGGTCACCGTCGACGGCAGCCTGAGTGCGCACTTTGAGCATACGGTCGCTGTCACCGCGAACGGGGTAGAGGTGCTGACGCTGTAACAGGCAGAGATTGGTGCAGTCTAGATCCGGGTAAAAACTATGGTTTTGGCAAGACAGCTTCGGCGCGGCAAGCCGGCCGAAGCGGATTGGGAAACGGGTGTCGAAGGAAGACGCGATCGAAGTTATGGCAACGGTGGTAGAAACGTTGCCGAATGCGATGTTTAAAGTGGAGCTTGAGAACAAGCACCAGGTTCTGGCTCACGTTTCCGGAAGGATGCGGAAGAACTTCATCCGAATTCTGCCGGGAGACCGCGTCGCGGTGGAGCTCAGTCCGTACGATCTGACCCGGGGTCGGATCGTCTACCGCTACAAGTAAGCTGCGCAACGCGAAATTTCGCGCCGGAAGACATCAGAAGGGACATACAATGAAGGTTCGTGCATCTGTAAAGAAGATTTGTGATAAGTGCAAGGTGATCAATCGCCGCGGTGTAGTGCGGGTCATTTGCGAGGTTTCGAAGCATAAGCAGCGCCAGGGCTAAAGTCCGGCGTCTTCAGCCGCGGCGATGCAGCCGGGGCCCACACAGACAGCAGGGATCAGGCGAGTTCGCTCCAGCAGCAATGAGCGTGCGATGAACCTGAAACCGCTTCCACCAGGCCGGGCAGCAAGCCGGCGTAACAGCCCTGACGGAGCAGCATCGCGTCAGACTTCGGTTCAGGGCGACCAAAGGAAGAACCATGGCACGTATTGCCGGCGTCGATCTGCCGAACAACAAGCAGCTTCGCATCGCACTGACTTATATCTACGGCATTGGAAATCCGCGCGCGCTGCGCATCCTGACCAAGGCCGATCTTGACCCGTTCCGCAAGCTAGCCACCCTGAGCGAAGACGAGATCAACCAGATCCGTCAGGTCATCGAGCAGGAAGGCGGCATCGAAGGCGACCTGCGCAAGGACGTCTCGATGAACATCAAGCGGCTCATCGATATCCAGAGCTATCGTGGCCTGCGCCACCGCCGCAACCTGCCGGTACGCGGGCAGCGCTCGCATACCAACGCACGCACCCGCAAAGGTCCTCGCAAGGGCACCGTTGCCGGCAAGAAGAAAGTGACCAAGTAATGGCGAAAGCGCAAAAGAGCACACAGGGTAAGGGTTCGGCGGCAAAGTCAGCCAAGAACAAGAAGTTCAAGAAGCGCGAACGCAAGAACGTTCCATTCGGCCTCGTGCACATCCAGGCGACCTTCAACAACACCATCGTGACGATCACCGACGGGCAGGGCAATACGCTGTCGTGGAAGAGCTCCGGCTCGCTCGGCTTCCGCGGGTCGCGCAAGGGTACGCCATTCGCGGCGCAGCAGGCTGCGCAAAATGCGGCGAACCAGGCGCGCGATCACGGGCTTCGCTCGGTCGATGTGCGCGTTTCGGGGCCAGGGTCCGGGCGCGAGTCCGCAGTCCGCGCACTGGCTGCTGCCGGCATCGATGTGCGCTCGATTCGTGACGTGACGCCGATCCCGCACAACGGCTGCCGTCCGCCGAAGCGCCGGCGCGTCTGATTTTTGAACCGCCTGCGCGTCTGGCGGTCCCGTCGGGACGTGTCTACCGCGCTTCGCGCCAATACAGCTGGACCGGGATGAAACGGCCGCAAGCCGCGTAAACCGGTCGTCACCCGAACCAAGGAGAACCAAGTGGCACGTTACACCGGACCAGTTTGCCGCCTTTGCCGTCGCGAAGGCATGAAGTTGTTTCTGAAAGGCACGCGCTGTTTCTCAGAGAAGTGTGCGATCGAAAAGCGCAACTTCGCTCCCGGCCAGCACGGCCGAGACCGCAAGGCCAAGATTGTCGGCTACGGCTTGCAGCTGCGCGAAAAGCAGAAGGCCAAGCGCATCTACTTCGCGCTCGAAGGCCAGTTCCGCGCCTACTACGAGAAGGCCGCAACCTCGCAGGGTGTCACCGGTGAGCTGCTGCTGCAGCAGCTCGAGCGACGCCTCGATAACGTTGCCTTCCGCCTTGGCTATGCCAGCTCGCGCCGCCAGGCTCGCCAGATCGTGCGCCACGGCCACGTTGAAGTGAACGGCCGCAAGGTCAACATCCCCTCGTTCCAGGTATCCGTAGGAGACGAGATCAAGATTCGCCCGAACGCGACCAAGTTTTCCGTCATTGAGACCTCGCGCGAGTTCGCGTCGCACCAGCCGACGCCGAACTGGCTGCAGATCAATGGTGCCGAGCTGTCGGGCAAGATCGTCGCGCTACCAAGGCGCGAGGATATCCAGCTGCCGGTCAACGAACAGCTGATCGTCGAGCTTTACTCGAAGTAAGGCAGGACCCCCCTATGCGGGATTCCTTTCTCCCGACATGCCTCGTAGGCTAGCAATCGCGAGTGTGGCCCTTCCGTAAAGAAGGGCCACGTACAGTGATACTAGGCGCGAAGTGTCGTCGGGAGAAAGGAACCGGCGCCCACTTCGTGGGGTGTTCACTTTGAGAAGCAGGGGCGGGTACTTCTCGCCCCCGCTTCTCAAACGAGCACCTGTCCCGAAGGGACCGCCAGCCGAGCAGGCGGTTTTGTTTTGTTCCAGCACTACCGCGCGGACTTGGGCAGAATGCTTCGCTTGAGCGCGCCAAGGAGAAACACCCATGTTGTGGAGAGGTTTTCAGCGCCCCAAGCGGCTTCAGGTCGATACCGAAACACTCACAGACCGTTACGGCAAGTTCAGCGCACAGCCCTTTGAGCGCGGCTTCGGCACCACGGTCGGCAACTCGCTCCGGCGTACGCTGCTCAGCTCGATTGAAGGCGCGGCAGTGACCGCGGTCAAGATCGAAGGCGTGCTGCACGAGTTTCAGTCGATCACTGGCGTGGTCGAAGACGCGACCGACATCATCCTGAACCTGAAGCAGGTGCCGTTCAAGCTGGCCGGCGACGGGCCGAAGGCTTTGTATCTGCGCGTGGAAGAGCCCGGCGTCGTCACCTCGGGCATGATTGAGGCCGACGGCGATGTCGAGATCCTCGACAAGGACGTGTATATCGCAACGGTCTCCGAGGGCGGCAAGCTCGACATGGAGATGCGTCTCAAGCGTGGGCGCGGCTACATCTCGGCCGATCGCAACTTCGACCAGGACCTCGGCATTGGCTTTATGCCGATCGACTCCGTCCACTCGCCGGTGCGCAAGGTCAACTACGCGGTCGAAGCAGCGCGTCTCGGGCAGATCACGGACTACGACAAGCTCACGCTGGAGGTCTGGACGAACGGTTCGGTCGTCCCGGCAGACGCTGTCGGTCTTGCGGCGAAGCTGCTCAAGGACCACATGAGCATCTTCATCAACTTCGAGGAAGAGATTGAGCTCGAAGGCCATATGGATGACGGGCGCGGCCTGCTGCGCAACGACAACCTCAACCGTTCAGTTGAGGAGCTCGAGCTCAGCGTCCGGTCCTACAACTGCTTAAAGAATGCGAACATTCAGTCGATCGGCGAGCTGGTGCAGAAGACCGAAGCCGAGATGCTGAAGACCAAGAACTTTGGCCGCAAGTCCCTGAACGAGATCAAGGAAATTCTCGCGCAGATGGGTTTGTCGCTCGGCATGAAGATCGACGACCAGGGTAACGCTGTTCCGGGCCCGACGAGCATTCTGCCTTCGCAGCAGCTGGCGGCCGCGCAGTACAGCCGCTTCGACGACGAGGAAGACGAAATCCTCGACGACGAAGGGGACATGCTGCTGCAGAACGAGCCGGAGAACTTCTAAACCGTACCAATCAGAGCGCGCGCGGGCTCAGGTCCGCTGCGCGCCGTAGTACCCAAACAAGTTCGCCGTAAAGAGAGAACCCCATGCGGCATCGCAAAGCAGGCTTCAAACTCGGACGCAAGACTCCACACCGTCGCGCGCTCCTCCGCAACCTGACCACGTCTGTCCTGATGGAAGACCGCGTCGAGACGACCGTTACCAAGGCCAAGGCGGTCCGCCCCCTGGTTGAGAAAATGATCACGCTCGGCAAAAAGGGTGACCTCCACTCGCGCCGGCAGGCACTTGCGTTCATGATGACGCGCGAGTCCGTCACACGCCTCTTCGACACAGTGGCGCCGCGCTACGGCGACCGCCAGGGCGGCTATCTGCGCATCGTGCGCACCGGCTTCCGCAAGGGCGACGGCGGAGAGACTGCGTTGATTGAGCTGCTGGGTGCCGAGCAGGTGCTGGATGAGAAGCGGCAGAAGCGTGCGGAAGCACGCGAAAAGCGCCGTGCCGAGATGCAGGCCGCGCTGGCTGCAAATGGTCCTGCGCCAGGCACCGAGGGCGAAGAGCCGCAGCAGTCGTAATCGCGTGCCGCAGGCTCAGCGCTGCTGTGCGACCAGGTCGTGCGCCATCGTGACGATTCCGCTTTCCGGGATCGTCACCGCGGTCGCACCGGCCAAATACGGCGCCAGCACTCCCGGCTTCTTCCAGGCCAGGTCCCACCCGTCCCGGATGGCGAGCGCGCGGTAGTCGCCGGCGGGCCTGTTCTCGAGGGTCCAGGTCCCATCGTTGTTGCTTTCTTCCTGCGCGTACAGCGTCAGCGCGCCTTGATCGGCGGGGACCAGCACCACCATAGTGCCGACGGTTGGCGCTCCATTGCTGTCTACCACGCGCCCGGTCACTGCCCCGCTCGCACCAGCCACGGTAGCTGCAAGCGTGACAGGCTCGGCGCCCACGCTGAGCGTCAACGACTCCGACACCGCGGCACCGCTCGCCGCCGCGCCTGTAACCACATAGCGCCGGTTCGATCCGCCGTCTGGACTCAGGCGATACTCGCCCGGCGGCACGGCAGCCGCGCGAAAGCTGCCGTCGGCCGCAAGCGGCAGCTCTACAGAGCGCTGGCTGAAGCCGCGAGGGCGTCTCGCACCTCCGGCTCTCCCCGCAAACCCCCCAAAGGTACCTGTGCCATCCGGCGTTAAGCGCAGTGTCAGGTCTTTTGGGAGAGCCGCCCCATTTGCCATTGCCAGCTTGCCGACAAGCGCGACCGGGACATCAGCGGAGACAGGTGTGAGCGCTTTGTCTCCCGTCACCTCCAGCGCAGAGAGTGCGCCACTCTCCAACACGGAGTAAGTGCCGGGCGCCAGGGCTATGTTCATGACCTGCCCGTCAGGCCCGGAAGAAACAAACGCGGCAGCCGGGAAGAATGGGACTGCCCCGCCAAAGGCCGGCGGCCCGGTAATCGTGGGAGCGCCGCTGCCATTCGGGAGCGGAACCGTGATGTGAACAGCATGGACGGCTTGCAGCGAGAAGTTCGCCTGTGCTGCGTCTCCTGCATGGAGCACGATCGGCTCGGCGGCGGCTGCCG
The DNA here is from genome assembly GCA_964249695.1 of uncultured Acidobacteriaceae bacterium. Classification (GTDB taxonomy): domain Bacteria; phylum Acidobacteriota; class Terriglobia; order Terriglobales; family Acidobacteriaceae; genus EB88. The sequence continues at coordinate 11,965 of CAXUDF010000044.1, read as the reverse complement.
TAGCGCTTCCATTAAAGAAGGTCGGCAGGTACGCAACGTCAAGGTCCGCGCTTGTCGTCCCTGCCCCAGGCTGCGATGTATCGGCAAACCAGGGCCGAGCCGAGACGGCCAGGTAGTAGGTGCCCGGCGCGAGATCGTCAAAGATGTAGGTCGAACTGCCCTGCTGGATCGATGCTGTCCTCGCAGAGCGCACGGTGCCTGTTCCATCGAGCGCCGGGGTATACAGGCTCAGGGTGCCGGCCTCGACCGGATCCCCGGAGCTATCGAGTACACGGCCGCTGATCGAGGCGAGCGGCTTCAGCTGCAGGCGAAGTCCGGTTGCAGGCGGCTTGCCCTGCCCCACCACGACCGCCGCATAGAAGTCGGCTCGCTCCTCAAAATTGGCCTGCAGGTAGCCGCGGCGCGCGCCACTGAGCCGGTACTGGCCGGCCGGCACGGCGGCAAAGCGGAACTCCCCCTGGCTTCCGGTAATCGCCTCGACGGAAAAGGGCTTTCCGTCCGAGTCCGCGGGAGGCTCGCTGCCGGCATTCTCTGCCGGTTGCACCGTTACGGCTGCGCGTGCAAGCGGGCTTCCTGTCTTTGCATCGGTCACACGGCCGGCAACCGTAAAGCCCTGTGCCCGGGCCGCGGCTGGGAGCAGGAGCAGGCATCCTGTAAGCACCAGGGCGCGCACTAGAAGATCCCCGGGCTGCCTGCGGGCGGCAAAAACATCTGCGACACCGTGGCTTCGACTTGTTCGCCCGCGGATACGGTAACGCGCGAGCCTGCCAGCTGCTGTAACACGCCGGGCTCACGGAACGCGATTGCACGGCTGGCCGCGGTTGCCAGCAGAAGATAGCTGCCGGGCGGCACATTGCTGAACACGGTCGTGTCTCCGGCGCTCATCGCGACCTGGTCCGCAGCCAATCCCCCAGGGTCGAGCGGGACCAACTGGATCGCGCAAGCCTGATCGAGCAAAGCTCCGCTGCGCGCGACGGTGATGCTGCCTGCGTCCTGCCGAAAGGCGGCCTGAAAGGTTGGGAGCGGACCCGGAGCAACGGTCAGCGGCTCGCGGAGAAGGTCTACACCGCCGCTGGTGAGTGAAGCCAGATACCCGCCGTTTACGCCCGAGGCCGACACCCAGTACTGCCCCGGCGCAAGGCCCCCGCGAAGCGTCGCCGTGCCTGTGGCAGGATCGAATCGCACGCCCGGCACACTCACCGATTGCTCGGGCGCATTGACCGGCAGAAATGTAAGCGAGTTGAGGGAGGGTGCACTTCCGGACCCATTCTGACCAGACCCGCTGCTGTCATCCTGTCGAGGCGCAGGATCCGCCCCGGCAAGCACCAGGCCGGAGACCGGCGCGCCCTCTACCCGAAACGACAGCTCACCGCCGGAGCCATTCCGTCCGCCGCCGGCACGCAGAACGTAGCTGCCGCTGGGAAGATTGGTGGTCGCAACGCCTTCCCGGCTCTGGTAGCGGACGCTCCAGTCCAGAAAAGCATTGCCCGTTACCTGGAAGAAGCGGGCCGGGGCATCTCCCGCGATGCGGATCGTCACCGGGTAGAAGGGTGCATGCTCCATCGCAAGCTGCACCTGCTCCGTCTGCCCCGGACGCAGGGTGTATACGCTTGCAGAGCGAACCTCAGCGGCGCGAGGCGCCCACACCGGTACATACCCGGAGCGTTCCGTGACCGGGGCGCCAAGCGGAGCCGGGTCCAGCGAGCCCTGGCCGTGCACAAGGTAGCTGCCCGTACGCAGGTCGTCGAAATGGAAGCTGCCGTCGCTGTGCACGGTTTCCGCGCGCTCCCTTTGCCAGTGTCTCCGTCCATCGGTCACCTGCTCTGCCAGCAGGTCGATGCGCAGCCCGTCCGGTGACTCGCCATCCTGCATCTGCAGGGTTCCGCTCAGGCTGCCTGCGGCGTCGAGGAGCAGCACCTGCTCGGTGCTGGTACCGCTCAGGGAAAAGGTGCGCGAAGCGTACGGCTGTGATGTGAGAGGGTCAAAGTACCCCGGCCGGTGGTAACGGATCGTCACCGACCCGAGCGGGACATCAGGAAAGGTGAAGCGCCCCTCGCGGTCGGTCAGCAGCCCGGAGCCGCCGGTCGGCGAGTCCACCAGCACCCGCGCGATGGGCCGGCGCGTCACACTGTCGAGGACCTGCCCGTGCAGCGTTGCCGGCACACCCGTCTGGGCCCAGGCCGCCATGCATGCGCCCAAGCTGAGTACCAGAAGAGTGAAGGCCAGACGGTGAAAGCTGTTCCGTTTCCGTATGGGTACGAACTGGCGCATGCGGAGCACCCGGTGCCAAGCAAGGAGTGTACAAGGGCAGGATGCTCGCTTGGACGGCTCATCCCGCGAAATGTTTCCTATACTGCGGCGTGCGAGCCCTCCGTTGAACGTCCTCCGGCTCAGGCCGCGGCGGCCACGGCGCTACTCCACGTGGTAGTTCGGCGCCTCGCGCGTGATGATCACGTCATGCACGTGGCTTTCGCGCAGGCCGGCGTTGGAGATGCGGACGAAGCGCGCATTTCGCTGCAAGTCCGCGACAGTCTCGCATCCCAGGTAGCCCATGCCGGAGCGCAGGCCGCCGACCAGCTGGTGCACCATCGCCTCGAGCGGTCCGCGATGCGGTACGCGGCCCTCAATCCCTTCCGGGACAAACTTTGCCAGGCGGTTCGAGTTGGTGCGCTCGCGGTCCGCGTCCACCACCCCCTCGGCGCGCGGAGCGGTCGACTCCAGGTCGCGCGAGCTTTGGAAGTAGCGCTCGCCGGAACCCTGCGCCATCGCTGACAGCGAGCCCATGCCGCGGTAGGCCTTGAACGAGCGTCCCTGGTACAGAATCGTCTCGCCCGGGCTCTCGTCGACCCCGGCAAACAGCGAACCGATCATGATCGAGTCCGCGCCGGCCGCGATTGCCTTGGTCAGGTCGCCTGAATACTTGATGCCGCCGTCGGCGATGATGGGAATGTTGCGCTCGCGCCCGGCACGGAAGGCCTCGGAGATCGCCGTGATCTGCGGCATGCCTGCGCCGGTCACCATGCGGGTCGTGCAGATAGAACCCGGGCCGATGCCGACCTTGACCGCATCCGCGCCGGCATCCATCAGCGCCAGCGCTCCTTCGTAGGTCGCGACATTGCCGGCCAGCAGGTCCGTGTCAGGAAAGTGCTTCTTTACCTGCCGCACCGCCTCCAGCACGCGGGAGGAGTGGCCGTGCGCCGAGTCGATCGACAGCGTGTCGCATAGCTCTTTCACCAGCTCCGCAGCACGCTCCAGGTAATCGCCCGTGGCTCCAATCGCCGCGCCGACCCGCAAACGTCCTTGCTCATCCTTCGACGCGCTCGGGTACTTGAGCTTCTTCTGGATGTCTTTGACCGTGATCAGGCCCTTCAGCTCGTAGGCATCGTTAACCACCAGCAGCTTCTCGACGCGATGGTCATGCAGCAGCTCTTCCGCGTCCTCAAGCGTGGTGCCGACCGGCACCGTGATCAGGTTGTTCTTGGTCATCACCTGCGAAACCGGGATGTCAGTGCGTGTTTCAAAGCGCAGATCCCGGTTCGTCAGGATGCCGACCAGCCGTTTGCCCTGGGTCACCGGTACGCCCGAAATCTTGTAGCGCCGCATCACTTCGAGCGCGTCCGAGATCATCTGTTCCGGCGCAATCGTGACCGGGTCGACGATCATCCCGCTTTCCGAGCGCTTTACCTTGTCGACCTCGGTCGCCTGCTGCTCGATCGAGAGATTGCGGTGGACGACGCCCAGACCGCCCTGCTGCGCCATCGCAATGGCGAGCCGCGACTCGGTCACCGTATCCATCGCAGCTGAGAGCAGCGGCGTGTTCAGAGTGATGCGGCGGGTGAGGCGGGTCTCGGTAGTGACCTGGCTGGGAACAATCTCGGAAAACGCAGGGACGAGCAGAACGTCGTCAAAGGTGAGTGCTTCGGGGATCGGATGTTCAATCATCGTGAAGATACCGCGCGCGGCCGGAGAGCAGGGCGGCGCAGCCTTCGCCTTAGTGTAGCAAGCGCGGCTTCCGGGGCCCGCCTGCTCGGACCGGTTCGCAATTAGAACCGTCGCGTGCTACTCGTCCCAAAAGAGAACGCTCGGCGTAAAACTTGGAAAAAGAATGCAAGGCGTTCAATCAAGGGCAGTTACACTCGCTCGACGTTACAGATCACGGAACGTACTCGAGATGTACCTCAGACACGGACTGGTGCACGCATGCCCTCGACTCTTGAAGCAATCAGCTCTTCACCCACGGCTTTGGAGGCCGTTGCCGCCGAAGCCGCCGCAACCGCGCCGCGCGCTGCTCGCTTTTACCGGGCGGAGCTTGACGTTCTGCGCTGCCTTGCTTTTTTCCTGGTGTTTACCTCGCACGCGCTGCCGTTTCCCCACGCGGCGCAGGCGGTTACGCCCTTGTTTGCGATTCAGGAAGGAGCCGCGGCGGGCGTGCCCCTCTTCTTCATCCTAAGCTCGTTCCTCATCACGGAACTGCTGCTGCGCGAGCGTGATGCCACCGGCACCATCCACATCCGAGCCTTTTATATCCGGCGCATTCTGCGGATCTGGCCGCTGTACTTTCTGGCGCTGGCAGTCGCGGGACTTCTGCCGCACCTGGTGCACGGCTTTGACCCGATCTCGGCTTACATTGTCCCGTTTGTCCTGCTTAGCGGCAACTGGGTCATCGTGTCTCACGGATGGTTCCACAACCCCATGCTCACGCCGCTCTGGAGCACCCCAGTGCAGGAGCAGTTCTACCTGATCTGGCCCGTGCTTGCCTTCTTCTGGGGGCCGCGCGGGATCCTGCGGGTGGTTGCCGTGCTGCTGCCGCTCGCCTGGCTGCTCGACTACTTCCTGCCTGCCGCCCACTTTCCTCGCAGCCCGGTTTTGTTCTGCAACAGCCTCAATCAGTTCCAGTTTTTCGCGCTCGGCGCCGGGCTTGCCGTGCTGCTGCACGGCCGGCCGCTCCCGCTGTCCGGGCGGACTCGGTTGCTGCTGGCGTTGGGTGCGGCGACCGCCTTTCTTCTTTCCGGCACGCCCTTTCACTTCATCAATGACTACATGCCGGCGACCCCGATGCAAACCCTGGCAGGCTACCTGTGCCTCGATGCAGGCTGCGTACTGCTGTGCCTCGCGTTTTTGGGCGCACGCATGCCGCGATGGACTCGCCCGCTGGTGTACCTCGGCAAAATCTCGTTCGGGCTGTACATCTTCCACTACACGCTGCTGGCCGTAGTCGGGGCTGCCGCCAAGAAGACACACCTTGCGCCGTCCGTGCAGCTGCTCTTCACCTACCTGGTCACGGTCGCGCTCGCCATCGCGCTGGCTTCGCTCTCATATCGGTACTTCGAGCGGCCCTTCCTGTTCTTCAAAAACCGCTTTACCTTCATTCGTTCGCGGCCGGCGTAACGGGGGATAGCGTGTACCGGGAGGGCGGGCCGCATATCATCCGCAGCCCGCCCACTCGGCTTACGCCCTAGTGGGTCCGCACGTTGTTCAGGTAGTAAGTTCCGTTCGCCGCGGCAGCTACCGGGGCCGCTCGAGGTCAAAGCGGTCACTGGTATGCACATACGTTGCCCCGGCCATGCGCCCCACTGCGCGTAATTCCTCGGGCATGATGTGGAAGCTGGGCGCAAGCACCGCATCGTTGATGTGGAACCGCACGACCTCGCCCAGCACGATCGACCCGCCCCCTACCAGCCCGCTGATCTCCACAATCTGCCGGAGCCGGCACTCCATCTGCACCTTGGCTTGCTCCACGCGCGGCGGGCGCACCATCTCGCTCGCAACGGCCGTGACGCCGGACCGCAGGAACTCATCTTCCTCAGGCGGCAGCTGCGCCGCGGTCTGGTTCATGGCCTCCACGGTCTCGTCGGAGACGATGTTGACCACGAACTCGCCGGTGGCGCGCACGTTGTCGAGCGTGTCTTTGGTCGTCCGAAGTCCATCCTTTGCCTCGCGAAGGGCCGGGCAAAAGCAGACAACCGGCGGGTTGGCGCTGGCCGCCGTAAACCAGGAGTACGGCGCGAGATTGCGTACTCCGTTCGCATCCACGGTCGAAACCCAGGCAATAGGGCGCGGCACAACCGACCCGGCGAGCAGCTTGTAGTTCTCCATAGGGCTCAGATCGGCGGCGGAAAAGCTCTGCATCTTTATCTCTTGACTCAAGCGTCCGTCCTCTTTACGCGTCCCAGCTGCGGCGCGGGTGATACTGGAGTGGATGCGTCGCCGGTCCTGAGCATCTATCTAGTCTTTGCAGTACCGGCAGCACCTGCGAACGCATCGCAACCAACAGGGAGAAAGCCGCTCCGCATGTTTGAATTCCACATCTCGCGCGCCAGCCGCGACCGCTACGGCGTCGCCGGTGTTCTGTTCGCCTTCAACGGCAATGCCGTGTTCGCCGACCCTGCCGGGAGCCGCACCCTGGCGCACCGCATCAACCAGGTGCGCGGCGCGGAGAGCGACCCTGCGAAACAGGTACAGCCCGCAGCCCTGTTCGCCATGGGCCTCATTGATGAAGCGACCCACGCGCTGCTCGACTACTACCGCCGCAACGTAAAGCCGTCCGTCATGACCGAGGCGCTTGCCCACTTTGGCGGGCAGGTGGGCGAAGCCGAACTCACCCGCCTGCTGCTTGAGTTCGTCAACGAGTTCCCCAACGCCGGTGTGTATACAGGCGAGCAAACCGCCGAGGAGTGGCTTGCGGGCGCGACCGACGGCTACCCGCATCGTGAAGCCGCTTTTGAGGAGCTCCTGCTGCTGTGGCTCGAAAACCGGAACCCGGCGTTCGCGCCGTTCAAGGAGCTCTTTGACGACGCGCGCCTCGCGCAAACAACTGTGTACCCGCAGGTGACCGCAGGCCTGCCTGAGTTTTTCGCCGGGCTGCCTGAGCTCGACGAAGGCCACGGCGGAGTTTTCTCGCTGCTGCTTGCAGTTATGGCAGGCCAAGGTTCGCTTTCAGACCAGCTTTCTGTCCTTCGGGCCCGCTGGGGCTTCGCGGTGGAGGATTTACTGCGCCGCGTCCTGATGGCCGGCGACATTCTGAAGGAGGAGGAGGTCGCTCTCTGGCGGCAGTTCAACCCGCCTTCTGCGGAAACGCTCGCCCGACGAGGCCGTGTCGACGGGGGCGGTGCCGGACACGCCGAGGTGCCGACCTTTACTACCGCGCCCACCGAGTACGAAGCGTTCTCGCCCGACCAGGACTGGATGCCGCGCACCGTCATGATCGCGAAAAGCACGTATGTGTGGCTGAACCAGCTTTCGCGCTTCTACGGGCGCGAAATCCTGAGGCTCGACCAGATCCCCGACGAAGAACTGGAAGCGCTCGCCCGCCGCGGCATGAATGCGCTGTGGCTGATCGGCGTGTGGGAGCGCTCGCGCGCGTCCGAGACCATCAAGCACCTGTGCGGTAATCCCGACGCGGTCGCCAGCGCCTACTCGCTGTACGACTATCAGATTGCCGAGAACCTGGGCGGCGACTCAGCCTACCGCGATCTTCGCGACCGCGCCATGCGCTATGGCGTGCGGCTGGCGAGTGATATGGTGCCCAACCACATGGGCATTGATTCGCCGTGGGTTGTCAATCATCCGGAGTGGTTTCTCTCTCGCCGCGATTCGCCGTACCCCGTCTACAGCTTCAACGGGCCAGACCTTTCTGGCCCTTCTACCACGGGGCAGGATCGGGTCGAGATTAAGATTGAGGACCATTATTACGAGCAGACCGACGCCGCAGTCGTCTTCCGCCGGCGCGACAAATGGTCAGGTGACACGCAGTACATTTACCACGGCAATGACGGTACTTCGTTCCCGTGGAACGACACCGCGCAGCTCAACTACCTAAGCGGCGCGGTGCGCGAGCAGGTGATCCAGACCATCCTGCAGGTCGCGCGGCAGTTCCCGATCATTCGCTTCGACGCAGCGATGACGCTCGCGAAACGGCACATCCAGCGGCTCTGGTTTCCGGCGCCCGGTGCCGGCGGGTCGATCCCCTCGCGTGCCGAGTCCGCCATGACGACATCCGAATTTGATGCGGCGATTCCGGAAGAGTTCTGGCGCGAGGTGGTCGACCGCGTCGCGCAGGAAGTGCCAGGAACACTGCTGCTTGCCGAGGCGTTCTGGCTGATGGAAGGCTACTTTGTCCGCACGCTCGGCATGCACCGCGTGTACAACTCGGCATTCATGGTCATGCTGCGCGACGAGGACAACGCAAACTACCGCAAGGTGCTCAAGAACACGCTTGAGTTCGACCCCGGCATCATGAAGCGCTACGTCAACTTCATGTCGAACCCGGATGAGCGCACCGCGATCGACCAGTTCGGCAGCGGTGACAAATTCTTCGGTGTTGCCACCATGATGGCCACGCTGCCCGGTCTGCCTATGTTTGGCCACGGCCAGGTAGAGGGCTTCACCGAGAAGTACGGCATGGAGTACTACCGGCCGCGCTACGACGAGTGGGCCGACGACAGCCTGGTAGCCCGTCACAATCGCGAGATCGCACCTCTGCTGCACGATCGAGCGTTGTTTGCCGAGAGCGACAATTTTCTGCTGTACGACTGCTGGGGCGAGCACGGCGGCGTTGAGGAGAATGTCTTCGCGTACTCGAACCAGCGTGACGGACGCCGTGCATTGATCGCGTACAACAACAGTTACACATCCACGCGCGGCACGCTGCACCAGTCGGCCGCGTACATGGACAAGGGCTCCGGCCAGCTGCGGCAGCGCTCCATTACCGACGCGCTGGCGCTGCCGACAGACCGGGATGCCATTCTCGCGTACCGTGACAACGCGACCGGCCTCACGCACTTGCGCCGTGCCAACGAGTTCAACGAACGCGGCCTCCAAGTGGACCTGCGCGGCTACGGCTACTCCGTGCTGCTGGACTGGCGCGAACTGCGCGCCGACGCGACGCATGCGTGGGACCGCCTGTGTGACCTGCTGAACGGCCGCGGTGTGGAGGATCTCGAGCGGGCCTTGCTCGCGCTCGAGTTGGAGCACGTGCACCATGCGCTCCGGGAGGCGCTTGCGCCCCGCCTCGTGCGTGAGTTTGCCAGCCTCGCCGCTCGCACCGAGGCAACGGCGCTGGAAGACCCGGCGCTCGTGCCTCACAGCGAAATGCTTGAGCAGTGGCTTGACCGTGCTGCCGCCTTTATCGAGCAGGCTCGCCACGAGTACTTCAAACGGGTGCAGCCGCCGCCGGCCGACGAGCCGAAGCTTGCCGTTGAGGGAGCTCCTGAGCAACAGGCGGCGGAGACCGTCAACGAGGAGTCGCTCACATCGACTCGTCTGCGCGAGCGGGTGCAGGCGCTCCTGCGTCTGCCACTTGCTGAGTTACAGTTCGCAGAAGCGTGGTCGCGCGAGGCACGCACCGTGCTGCCCAGCACCAGCCCGCTTACCAACGCAGGCTGGGTCTGGGCACCGGTGGTTGCCTATACGCTGCTGGCCGCACTTGGCGAGTCGCTCGATATGATCGACCCGTCTGTGCCGGCGCTGAACGCTTTTGACCAGTTTGGCCTGCGCAGCGTGCTCGCTGACGCATTCGCGGCGCTTGAGTTCGTCGGGCAGGATACCTGGCGCGCTGCAGCGCGCGTTCGTCTTGCGCTTGCCGCGGGCGTCAGCCCCGTTGAGCCCGAACCCGCGGGCAAACATGCGGAAGAGCTGCTTTCTGAGGCACAAGCTGCGACACACGGCTTCGCCGAAGCTTTGTGGCAGGATGGCGACCTGCGGTGGCTTGTCGGCATACACGAGCATGAAGGCGCAATGTATTTCAACAAGGAGTCGCACGAGCAGCTGCTCTGGTGGATTGCGCTACCGGACCTGTTACAGATCACTGTCCAAACGCCTGTCGACCAGCAGGAGCTCGAGACCTTGGCGATGCAGCTCAGCGCGGCTCTGGAAAGTGCTGAAAAAGCCGGTTACGCGTATGCCTCTACGAAGTCGGAAGAGCTCTCGCCGGCGAACCCCGTCGCTGTTCTTGCCGGCGAGTTCGCCAGGCATCCTGATGGTCTTCCCCTGGAGTCGCCGGTGCTGCCTGTACAAGTCACTCGAGAGTCGCCGCTGATTCATGGCGACCCCGAGCCGGAGATTGCGAAGAAGATCACGCAGCTCCGCAGCGCGGACGGTGAAGGAGCACTCATCGAGTCAGGCGAGGGTGCGGATGCGAAAGAGAAGGTTGTGACCGGCAAGGCATCCATCAAAAAGTAGTCCGGGGATAACACTTCACACAGAAAAGCGGAGCCGCAAGGCTCCGCTTTCTGATTTCCACCCCGATCCCGACCATCGGGAGGGCCACTTGCGTCGCCTCAACGCACACTGGCGCGAAGCGCTCGGCAGCCCCACCGCAGGTGGTCGGTGGCCCCACCGCAGGTGGTTAGAACTCTTCGTGGAAGGCTACCTCGCCTTCCACCGCGACCTGGTAGGCGGAGACGCGGCGCTCGAAGAAGTTAGTCAGTTCCTGTACGTCCTGCAGGTCCATGAATGGGAATGGATTGCGCGAGCCGAAGACCTTGGCCATGCCGAGACGTTCCAGGCGCTGGTCCGCGACATACTGGAGGTATTCGCGCATGTCGCGCGTTGACAGACCGGCAACGCCGCCCTCCAGCAGGTCCTCAGAAAATTGCAGCTCAGCGTCGACTGCTTCCCGCATCATCTGTGTCACCTGCTGTTGCATACGATCGTCGAACATGCCCGGATGCTGCTCACGCACTGTATTGACGACCTCGAATGCAAACTCAAGATGGGCGCTCTCATCGCGGAACACCCAGTTTGTGCCTGCGGCAAGCCCGTGCAGCATCCCGCGTGAGCGGAAGAAGTACACGTACGCAAATGCGGCGAAAAAGAAAAGGCCCTCGATGCAGCCTGCAAAGCAGATCAGGTTCAGCAGGAACTGTCGGCGGTGCTCATCGGTGTCAAGCGTATCCAGCTTCTCGATCGAATCCATCCACTTGGTACAAAAGTCTGCCTTGCGCGAGATGGAAGGAATGTTATCGACAGCCGCGAACGCTGCATTGCGCTCGGCCGGCTCAGGAATGTAGTTATCGAGCAGCGTGAGATAGAACTGCACGTGCACGGCCTCTTCGTACAACTGCCGTGACAGATACAGGCGCGCTTCCGGCGAGTTGATGTGTTTATAGAGGTTCAACACCAGGTTGTTCGAGACGATTGAGTCACCGGTCGCAAAAAAAGCCACCAGGCGCTGGATCACGTGAACTTCGGCCGGCGTCAGGCGCTGCTTCAGGTCGACCAGGTCGGTCGAGAAGTCGATCTCTTCAACGGTCCAGGTGTTCTTGATACCGTCCTTGAACATCTCGAAAAAAGTAGGGTATTTCATCGGACGCAGGGTTAAACACATACCCGGGTCGAGGATCGAATCGGGAACAATCACGGATGATGACATCGTTCACTCCTAAGCATTCTTCTGTAACGGTTTATGTAGCAAATCTCTATGGAAGCGTCATCCTGAGTGACAGCGAAGGACCTGCGTTTCTTAGCGGCTCCAACAGCAGGTCCTTCGTCGCTCTAGACCCCAGCGAGCAAGCTCGCCGGGGACCCCGCTGCGCTACTCAGGATGACGCGCTCTCGTTGCTCTCGCGCAAAGCAGCGCCTACTGGCACGCCTCGCACGATTCGGGATTGTCCAGCGAGCAGGCCACGGCATCGGTCGGCTTCGCAGTGCCGGGAAGCCCGGAGGTTGCAAGCGCCGGAGCGTTCCCCTGCGCGGCCTGCCCGACGGTTGTCTTCGCAATGCGCGTAGCCGGACGCGAGCGCAGATAGTACGTCGTCTTGACTCCAGCCTTCCATGCGTACATATACATCGAGCTCAGGCGGCCGATGTTCGGCGACTCCGCAAACAGGTTCAGTGACTGCGACTGATCGATCCAGGCACCGCGCTCCGCACCCATATCGATAATTGCGCGCATCGGCATCTCCCACACTGTCCGATAGCGAAGCCGCACGTCCTCCGGCAGCTCCGTCAGGCCCTGCACGCTGCC
>CAXUDF010000043.1:16588-22065 GCA_964249695.1 uncultured Acidobacteriaceae bacterium | reverse complement strand
TGGCCTACCAGGCGCTCCCCGCTCTTGGTGAAACCGACAACCGACGGCGTCGTGCGGCCGCCTTCTTCGTTGGCGATCACCTTCGGCTCGCCGCCTTCCATCACCGCAACCACTGAGTTGGTCGTGCCCAGATCGATTCCAATAATCTTCGCCATGTTCTGCTTCCCTCACCTGATGTGTAGCTAATGTATGGATCAGCCCGTGACCGCCCACTCAGAATCGCACTTGAGTGACTTGCTGTCAACTTATCTGATGAAGATTGCAGGATCAGGATGCAGAGAATGTCCATCTAACCGTCGCAGCGACTCTGTACTTGCATTTCAATCATTTGTCTGTCGCGCAGGTGTCCGAGAATCGAACAATTGGTATGTCACGAAGCGGCTTCATGGGCGGCGCGCATCCACACATATAGAATCGGGCGTGCGGAGCGTCTGCAAGCGGTGGCGCTCTCACTGACGGCACCCCGCCGTTCCGAAGCTTTGCTCACGATGTAAATCGCCCCTTGTGGGGGCGCACGGGTGCCTATTGGCTGGAACAAGAAAAACCGCAATCATCATCGGCGCGGGCCCAGCCGGGCTCACCGCGGCGCTCGAATTCTGCCGGCGCTCTGACATTCAGCCCATCGTGCTCGAGGCGAGCGACCGCATCGGCGGCATCTCGTGCACGATCCGCTATAACGGCAACCGCATCGACATTGGCGGGCACCGCTTCTTCTCGAAGTCGGACCGGGTGATGGACTGGTGGACCTCGCTGATGCCGATTGTGGGCGAGAACTCCAACGGCGACTTCGCCATCAAGTACCGCAACCAGCAGCGGCTGGTACGGTCGGCGCCGCGTGCGGCTTCCGACAGTGCGGGCGCAGATATTGCGCCCGGCACGGCGGACCCGGACTGCGTCATGCTGGTGCGCCCGCGCAAAAGCCGGATTTACTTTCTGCGTTCGTTTTTCGACTACCCGCTGTCGCTCTCCGGCTCGACGCTGGGGCGGCTCGGCGCGTTGAGGACACTCAAGATCGGCGTCTCCTACATCAAGGCTCGGCTTTTCCCGCGCAAGGATGAGAAAACGCTGGAAGACTTCCTGATCAACCGCTTCGGCAGCGAGCTGTACCTGACCTTCTTCAAGAGCTACACGGAGAAAGTGTGGGGTGTGCCGTGCGAGCAGATTTCGGCAGCCTGGGGTGCGCAGCGCATCAAGGGCCTGTCGCTGCGGACCGCGGTTGCGCACTTCCTCAAGAAGACGTTTTCGCGCAAGAAGTCAGACCCGAGCGACATCAAGCAGAAAAACACCGAAACCTCGCTGATCGAGCAGTTCCTGTACCCCAAGTTCGGCCCCGGCCAGCTATGGGAGCATGTTGCGGACCTGGTGCAGCAGGGCGGCGGCGAGGTCCGGATGGGCTGGCGCGCCGTGAAGCTCCACGTGGACCACGGAGCCGATGGTGTAGACCGCATTGCCTCGCTCGAAGCGCGCACCCCGACCGGCGAGCCGGTCACCCTCCAGGGCGACTACTTCTTCTCGACCATGCCCATCCGCGAGCTGCTGCGCGTCATCGAGACCCCGATCCCGCAGGACATCCAGGCCATCTCGGACGGCCTGATGTACCGCGACTTCATCACGGTCGGCCTGCTGGTAGACCGGCTGCTGGTTACCGAGCCGGACGGCTCCCCGCTCAAGGACACGTGGATCTATATACAGGAGCCCGATGTGCTGGTCGGGCGGCTGCAGATCTTCAACAACTGGAGCCCGTACCTGGTTTCCGACCCCTCGAAGATCTGGATCGGCCTTGAGTACTTCTGTTATGACACCGACCCGTTGTGGAACAAGCCGGACGCCGAAATTGCCGAGTTTGCCATCGCGGAGGTCGCCAAGATCGGCATTCTGAATGCGGCCGAGGTGCGCGACAGCTGCGTCTTCCGCGTGCCGAAGACCTACCCGGCGTACTTTGGCACCTATGACCGTTTTGACGAGATCATCCGCTACATGGATCGGTTCGAGAACCTGTTTCTGGTGGGCCGCAACGGCATGCACAAGTACAACAATCAGGACCACTCGATGCTGACCGCGATGGCGTCAGTCGATAACATCCTCGCCGGCAACATGGACAAGTCCAACTTGTGGCAGATCAACACCGAGCAGGAGTACCACGAGAAGAAGGGCCAGGCAGAAGAAGACGAGGAGAGCACCGTGATCGGCAGCGTGCCAACCCCGGCTGAGAGCATGCCCGAAGAGGAGCTCGCTGCGCGCAAGTAACAGCATCCATCCGAGCGATCCCCCTTTGCTAGGCGACTGCGGGCTAGTATAGGCGTATTGCTTACCAATGACCGGAGAGTTGCTTGCGCCTTTTGAAGACCGGCTTTCTTCAGGATGATTCCAAGTTTTGGAACTCGCTTGCTTTCGTAGTCACGCTGCTCGCCCTGTTTAAAGGTTTCCGACTCCCGAATACCTGGGCCGCAACGCAAGCCCAGGTTGGATACAGTCGCGGGTTCGTGAAGCGAGGGCTCTTCGGCACCTTGATCGCGCAGCCCCTGCATCTCGGCTCGTACGTTGTGTTCAGCTGCTTTTCTGCCGCGCTGCTTCTCGTCCTCTTTGTCGTGTTTGTGGTGTTGGTACGCAGCGCCGGTCTTCGCGAGCGCTGCGGTTCGGCTTTTCCTGCCGCGGTGTTCGGCGCAAGCTACAGCACGACCTATCTTGCGCACCTTGACGGCTATCTTGACGTGCCTCTTGCCGCGCTCACCATCGCGCTGCTTTGTATCCGCAATGCAAAGCAGCGGGCCCTTGTCGCCCTGCCGGTTACGGTCCTGGCTGTGCTCACCCACGAGTTGTTCCTCGTCGTATTTTTTCCCGTTGTACTTCTTTCCTTTGCGCTTCAGGCCCTCTCGCTTCCGGAGCGAGCCGCCCGTCGCAGGGCGCTGCCCAGCATCGTCGCGCTCGCCGTGGTCGCTTTGGGCACCACAACGTTCACAGCCATGCACTCGTCGGCTGATAGGCAAACCGCCAGGGCACTCGAAGCGGATATTCAAAGGCGTGTGGATTTCCCAGTCCGCCCCGACTTCTTCGAGGTCTTCACCCGGTCGGCGGGCGATAACCTACGCATCATGCTCGGCTACACGCACAACCATGGCTGGCGAGAGGCGCAGCTCGGCTGCGCGCTTATTCTGCTTCCTACTGGCGCGCTGCTGCTCGGCATTACGTGGTGCCTGCTTGAACAAAGCTCCATCTCCCATGCGCGCCTTGCATTTCTCTTCTGCCTTGCCGCCAGCCTGGCACCACTCGCCATGAATCTTCTGGGATGGGACGTCGGTCGGTGGTACGCCCTTGCGGGCCTCAACTGCTTCCTCACCCTGCTCTGCGTCTGCCAGTTCGTGCCCGGCAACTCGCTGCCCGAGTACTCGGCCTTCGTCCGCGCGGCGATACTTGTCATCGCGATCAGCATGGCCTCGGGCGGCTTCCTTATGGATCACCTGGAGATTCGTCCGTTTCCCTTCTTTTCCGTCTCCGTCTAGAGGCGGCTCCACCCGGGGCGGAGCTTTGTTGGCGGGGATGCTGCAAGCAGGTAGAAATGCTCCGCCGCCGGTCGCGGCGGCTGCTTACAGCCAGTGATCCTTGGACACGAGTACCCACCAGCAGGCGCTTCTGCCGTCGTGCGGCAAAAAGGCGTCCACGCACGGTACGTCAACCATGCCGACGTACTCATCGTGGGCGTTGCCATGGCGATCCGCTACGACCTGGTACTGCCGTACGGTTGCAAAGGAAAGCACCTCGCCGCGGCGCTGCCGGTAAAGAAAAAGCCCGTAATCCCCGGCAACGGCCGCAAACGACAGCAGCAGGAGCAGCAGGAGCCAGGAAGCCGCGGCACGCGACGGCATCTATGGCGTAGCCGCGGCCGGCGCTGCCAGCAGCTCGTTCAGGCGGACTGCGTCAAAGCCGATCATTACCTCCGTACCGACCACCAAGGTCGGCGTGGAGCGGCTGCCCAGGTCCATCAATTCGCGAAATGCCTGGGGGTCAGCCTGGACGTCGCGGTAGGTAAACGGGACCTTGCGGCTGGCGAGCCAGGTGCGCGCGGCAAAGCAGGGGGCGCAGCCGGGCTGGCTGTAAAGAATCACGTTGGGCATAGCGCTGGGCACGGTATTTACGGGTTCGCTCATCACTTTATTGGATTCCGGAAAGAGGCCGCGGGCTTCAAGCCCCGCCCAGGGCGGCGATGAAATCTACTGGCCCGGGAAGCGCTCGTTGGGGTGCATCTCGTCCGCGGCACGCAGCACATCCATCCAGATAGGCAGCGCGGCTCGGGCGCCGGTTTCGCCTTCGCCGAGCGGGGTTCGGCTGTCATACCCAACCCACACGCCGCATGTAACCGAGGGCGAAAAGCCTAGAAACCAGGCATCGGTAAAGCTGGTGGTTGTGCCGGTTTTGCCGCCGACCGGGTGGTCGAGCGCCGCGGCATCAGCGCCGGTGCCGCCCGGCGCCGTGACCGCCCGCAGAAAGCGCACCATGGTGCGCGCGGTCCTCGGGCTCACCGCTGCTGCTTCTTCCGGCTTCTCGGCTTCGCCTGACTCGATCGGGATCGGCATGCCGTCGGCATCGGTGACCTTACGCACAAGCCGGGGGCTTACCCGGACGCCGTCATTCGGGAACGCCGCGTAGGCCGCGACCTGCTCCCGCAGCGAAATCTCCACCGCACCGAGGGCAACCGGGAGGTACGGCGGGATGCGGCTGGTGATGCCGAACCGGTGTGCCACCTCCGCGACCTTCGCCATGCCGACCTCGGCGGCGAGCGCAACTGCAGGGATGTTGCGCGAGTCGGCAAAGGCTTTCTCAAGCGTGATCGCGCCGAGCGTGTTGCCTTCGAAATCGTGCGGTGCGTACCGGCCCGAGCCGGTCGCAAACGAGGTCGGCGCGTCCAGGATCATCGCTTCCGGCGTCGCCCCGGCCTCGACCGCGGCCGTGTACACGTAGGGCTTGAACGAGGAGCCGACCTGCCGCTCGGCTTCCATCGCCCGGTTGTACTGCGAGAGCGCAAAATCGCGGCCGCCCACCATCGCCAGCACCTGCCCCGTAGCATTGTCTACCGCGAGCACCGCCCCCTGCGCGCCCGTGTCTTCTTCAAGCGTCGCGCGCCAGCCGAGCGGCCCGCGGCTGCCGAGTTTTACCTCGATCACGTCCGCCGGCCGCAGGATCTCAGACGGGAGGCGGTGGCCGGTCCAGGCCCAGTCTGCCGGCTCAAGAAGTACTGAGCCAGACCCGATGTGCGCCCGCACCTCGCCGGAGCCTACCTGGTCGACGACCGCGTGGAGGTACTCGCCCGGCACGGGCGGCGCGGCCCAGTCCGGGTGACGGAAGGTTTCAGGGTCGACGTGCTGCGCCTCCAGGTTGACCAGGTGACCGCGCCAACCCTGCCGGCGCTCGTAGGCTGCTAGACCCTCGGCAAGAGCTCGGTTCGCCGTCCGCTGCAGGCTCATGTCGAGCGTTGTGTACAC
>CAXUDF010000043.1:10445-16488 GCA_964249695.1 uncultured Acidobacteriaceae bacterium | reverse complement strand
TTGGGCAGGCCGGCCAGCAGCGCCGCTTCCGGCAGCGTGAGCTCCCGCGCGTGCTTGCTGAAGAAAAACTCGGCGCCGGCCTCAAAGCCATACACGCCATGGCCCAGATAGATCTGGTTGCCGTACATTGTGAAGATTTGCTGCTTCGTGAAGGTCCGCTCAATCTGGATCGACAGCAGGGTTTCTTCGAGCTTGCGCCCGGCGGTGCGCTCGTTCGATAAAAACAGGTTGCGCGCCAGCTGCATGGTCAGGGTGGACGCGCCCTGGGCGCGACCTTTTGAACGTAGATCGTGGAACGCAGCGCCCAGGACGCGAAAGACGTTCACGCCCCAGTGATGCTCGAATCCCTTGTCTTCAATCGAGATGACCGCGTCGCGCAGCGTGGGGGCGAAGCCCTCGTAGGGAATGACAATGCGCCGCTCGAGCGCGAGCGAGCCCACAAGCTCGCCGTGGATGTCGTAGAGCTCGGTAGTGGCTGAGGGGCGGTACCGTTCCAGTTCGGCGACCTCGGGCAGGTCGACCGAGTCAAGCAGAAGGAGGCCGCCAAGCGAGCCGAAAGCAGCGGCCAGCACACACAGCACCGCAAGGGCAGCGCGTCGCAGCATTTGCTTGCGGCGGCGCTCGCGCCGCTCGGCTCCGCGCAGCGCGGCCAGAGCGGCCAAGGCTGCGGGGCGGCTCGCGCCTGCCCGGATTCCTGCCCGGCTTGGAGGCGGCCCGTGTACTCCGGGCTTCAGCTTTGTTTCGCCTTCAGGATGTCGAGCGCCTTATTTAACTGGTCATCCACGCGCGGGTGGGACGGCGTGGACGCATTCTCATCCTGCTCGGCAAGAAACTGGTCGATGCTCAGGCTGACCGGGATGTTGGGCTTGACCGCGTTGTCCTGGATCGGCTTGCCGTCGGGCGCGTTGTATTTCGCAATCGACAGCAGCAGCGCCGAGCCGCCCGGCATCTCGATGGTCTTCTGCACGGTGCCCTCACCAAAGGTGCGATCGCCGACGACATCGGCCCGTTTCGCGGCAAGCACCGCCGCAGCGACGATCTCAGCCGCGCCGGCGGTTCCGTGGTTCGTCAACACAACCAATGGAGCCGCGGTGACAAAGCGAGAGGCGTCCGCCGTATAGGTCTCGGTCGGATACTTCTGCCCGGTCAGGCTGCCGATGGTCCCGCTCTGCAGAAAAGCATTCGCCAGCCGAACGCCCTGCATTTCGTCGCCGGTCGAAACATCGCGCAGGTCGAGCAGGATTTTCTTGCCGCCGGTCTTGCCGAGGCCCTTCAGCTGCGCTTCCAGCTCGGAGACGCGTTCCTTGGTCAGCACCGTCGGCTTGAGGTACAGCACCGAGCCGCCGTCATACTGCTGGGTCGCAAGCGCCGGCACGGCGACCGGTGCGCGCTGCAGCTTTTTGGTGACCGGGTCGTCCTTGCCGGGCACAATCATGTCGAGCGAGACGGAGCTCCCGGCCTTGCCGTCGAGCGAGAGGCGGATCATCGCGAGCGACATGCTGTGGGTCGACTGGCCGTCGATCGCCTCAATGACGTCACCGTCCTCAACACCCTGCTTGTCGGCCGGACTGCCCGGCAGGACAGACACCACGGTCGCGTAGCCAAAGCGCTTGCTGACCGACATACCTTCACCATCACTATTGGCACCGGTGGCGGCGAGCTGCGCCCGGTAGGCGCGATACTCCTCAGGCGTCAAGTAGCTGGAATCTGAGTCAAGCGACTCAAGAAGGCCGTGCAGTGCGCCATCGGTCACCGCGGGCAGGCTCGGCTGCACGACGTAGAAGTTCTGGATCTTGCGCAGAACTTCCTCGTACACGCTCATCTGCTTGTAGGCGCTGCCTGTCTGTGCGAAGCCGCCGGCACGTACGCTCGGCGGCAGAAACCCGCCCAACAGCACCACCAGGGCAAGAACGACGGAGATACCAAAGACCGAGCGCTGAAGCTTTTTCGACATGAGTGAGGACGCCATCAAGGTGCGGGAATGGTCTCTCGAACAATCACGATCATACTCTCCGGAGCATGCACGTCCGGACCCGCGCCTGCGTTACTTCGGCTGGTTTTTTGAAGAGGACCCGCCATTCTTCGGCTCCGCTCCAACCTGCTCGATACGCCATACCGGGCCGTCCTCGAAAAACTGCCCGCTTTCCTCAACAAACGCGGGCTCAGCGCCCTCATAGATAAGGAAATGCAAATCTTTGGGCTGCTTGCCGATCACCGGAGCGACTACACCCGCTACGCCGCCCAGGTCGACCTTGATCAGGAAGTCCTGCGCGCGCCGCATCATCTCGCCGACACGAAAGGGCACGGTACCGGCCGGACTGACGGTGAGATGGATGAGCCTCGCGCCGTCAAACGGTACAACCAGGCTGAGCGTAATCGGCGGCGCGGACGGCCGCAGGTTCTCCATGGCCGTCAGCAGGATGCCGTTTGCCAGATCCGGTGGAAAGTCGATGTGCTTGGAGTTGACTTTGTCCTGGCCGTTCTTCTGCGGCTCATGCGTGATGACCGTGCCGGACTTCGCGTCGATGTCGATGTCCGTCGACTTGGGGAAGGTCGGGCCGCGCTGAACGTGGTGCTCGTGTAGTAGGCGGAACACCTTACTCTGCGTGTACATGACCTGGTCATCATCGAGCGAACCGTCTTTGAAGTGGAAGACGAGACGCGATGTGACGACGCCGCCATGAACGACAGAGGTGGAGTCGCCCACCGCAATCGTCTTCCCGTCCTCTGTGCGGAGCAGCAGAAAGCCATGCGAGGTTCCTTGCGGATAGCGCACGGCGATCGGGTCGGCGAGCACGCCGGCCGTGCCGCCAGCGACGAGCCAGACGAAGCACAGGAGGAAGAGGAGGTGGGCCGGACGGCCGGCTCTTCGCACCCGCCGAGAGAGCCATGCGCTTCGCAGCTCTGCCCGTATGTTCCTGGTCTGTCTATTCCTGATCGATGCCATAAGGCTCCCCATTTGCATTATCTGGTGAGAGCCTCGCCTGCCCCACTGTCACTTACGCGACGGCGCTCGGTCGGCAGCAGGTGAGATGCGCGTCCTACTTTCGAGGAAAGCTGCCTCCTGTTGATCCGGCTCGCAATTTTAGTCGTGCAGCCCCAGCACCCGCCGTACAAGCGACGGATCCGCGTCCACCCCTGCGAAGTCGTCAAACGCGTGCTCCGCGCCCCGCAGAATCTGCCGCTTGATAAACGCCGCACCCTCGCGCGCGCCGTCCTCGGCGCTCTGCAGCGTATCTTCCCACTCGAGCACGGCCCAGCCCCCATAGCCGTACTGCGCGAGCTTCGCAAAGATGCCGCCGAAGTTGATTTGCCCGCGGCCTGCGGTGCGAAAGCGCCCGGGCCGGTCCACCCAGCTCTGGTAGCCGCCGTACACGCCGGAGCGCCCGTTCGGGCGGAACTCGGCGTCCTTGACGTGAAACGCGCCGATGCGCGCGTGATACAGGTCCAGAAACTGCAGATAGTCGAGCTGCTGCAGGAGGAGGTGGCTGGGATCGTAGAGGATTTTCGCGCGCCGGTGCTGCCCGGTCACCTCAAGAAAGCGCTCCCACGTCGCGCCGTCGTGCAGATCCTCGCCGGGGTGCAGCTCGAAGCACAGGTCCACGCCTGCTTCCTCGAAAACGTCGAGAATCGGCAGCCAGCGCCGGCCCAGCTCCGCAAACGCTTCCTCAATCAGGCCTGCCGGGCGCTGCGGCCACGGGTAGAAAAACGGCCACGCGAGCGCGCCTGAGAACGTGGCATGCACTGCGAGCCCGAGATTACGGCTGGCCGCGGCCGCAAGCGTGAGCTGCTCCGCTGCCCAGCGGCGGCGCGCCGGCTCGTCGTTCGCGAAGGCCGCGGGACCAAAGCCTGCAAAGAGCGCGTCGTAGGCCGGGTGCACGGCCATCAGCTGCCCCTGCAGATGCGTGGATAGCTCTGACACCTCCAGCCCGTGGCGCGCGAGCGAGCCGCGAAGGTCGTCGCAGTAGCTCCTGCTTTCCGCCGCCCGGGGGAGGTCGAGCAGGCGCGCATCATGGGTGGGCAGCTGCACGGCGGTATAGCCCAGGCCCGCGGCCCAGCCGGCAAGCCCATCGAGCGTGTTGAAGGGAGGTTCGTCCCGGAGGAACTGCGCCAAAAACAGCGCGGGGCCGCGTACGCTTTGCATTGGTGACTCTCTTTCCGCAGCCTGGGCCGCGGTGCGGTCTCAAGGTAATCGTACGTATGAAACGCACAACTGTGGAGTGTCCGGCAAGGGCACGCTCCGCTGTTCCTCGCGGCGTGCATCGCCGCATGTTCACGACGTCACGGCGAAGTTCCCTGCGGCGGCGGCTGCCAGAGCATCGTAGAGCCGGTATGGACGGCACACTGCGAGACAGGAACCTTCGCTGCAAACCAGCCGTTAGGCAGTGCTGTGTGCTGCGCCGCGGCGGTGCTAGCCGGTGACACATCCTTCACACCCCCAGCCCCACTTCGCACCAATGACGCCGCTGCTGCACTCGACGCCGCACCCGAAGTGCCGCGCCACAGTCATCCTGCCGGCCCGCGACGAGGAGCACTCACTCGCGGGGACTCTTGATGCGCTTGCCGCGCAGGTCGGCGAGAACGGGCAGCCGCTCGCTCCCGAGCAGTACGAGATCGTCCTGCTGCTGAATAACTGCGAGGACCACTCCGCGGCGGTGGCGCGGCGCTGGCAGCGCGAGCACCCGCACATCGCCTTCCATATCGCCGAGCGAGTGCTGGCTCCGCACGAGGCGCACGTGGGAACCGCGCGGCGATGGCTGATGGACACAGCCTGGTGCCGCCTGGCGGGGCAGAGCGGGCCCGTGACCGCGATTCTTTCAACCGACGCCGACACACGCGTGGCGCCTGACTGGATTTACGCGAATCTGCGCGCGGTTGCGGACGGTGCGGATGCGGTCGGCGGCATGATTTGCCTCCCCGAGGAGGAGATTGCGGCCCTGCCCACAGGCGCGCGGCAAGCCTACCGGCAGGACCGCCGGTTTGAGCGCCTGGTTGCCGAGCTTGAAGACCTTCTGGACCCGCAGAGCGGCGACCCATGGCCGCGCCATCTGCAGCACTTTGGCGCGTCGCTTGCCTGCACGCCGCAGGTGTATGCGCGGGCCGGCGGCCTGCCGGTACGCAAAACGCTGGAGGATGTGGCGTTTGTGGACGCGCTGCGGCGCATTGATGCACGGCTCCGCCACGAGCCGTCGGTGGTGGTTCACACCTCGGCGCGGCTGCAGGGGCGCGTGGAGGTGGGCCTGTCAGCGCAGCTGGGGCTGTGGCAGCAGCAGTGGGAAAGCGGCACAGCACACACGGTGCCGTCGGCGGCATGGCTGGCGCATCGCTTTGGGACGCTGCGGGCCCTGCGTCTGCTGCACCGGCAGCGTGCTGCCGATGCCCCGGCTTGTTGGCTCGCGTGGCACCCGCGCATTACGGCCGCGCATGCCCTGCGCCTTTCGCCCGCGGCGTTTTTGGCAGAGATCGACTGCGACCGGCTCATCGCTTCCACGTTTCAGGGTGAGCGCGACCAGCCGATTGCCACGGCGCTTGCAGCGCTGGCCGCAATGATTCAAGTGGGGCGCGGACGGCTGTCCGGTACGGGCCCGCATCAGCCCGCGAGACCGCAGGAAAGCCGGGATCCCGGAATCCGGCTCGGAAGCCTCGCAGCCATCTAAAGCATTCTTCCTGATGCTCTGCAGCGACTGGTTCAACTCGGTGTGGCTTTTGCCGCCGGAAAAGTCACGCTCTCAGCTGTTCGGGCCTCTACACCTTCAGCAAAAATGCCCTAAGCCGTTCGCTCCAGCAAGTCGAGCCGGTAGCCTTCCCTCCGGCGGCTTTCCACCACGGTCCACTCCGGCCGCGCCAGCCACAGCGTATGTACCTGATCGCCGGTCAGCGGGTAGTCAGGCACCCAAGGGGTGTGGTGCACCAGCAGCAGCTGGTCGCCGGGGGTTTGGCGCGCGGCGAGCAGCGTGGCGGCCCGCTCAAGCGCGTCCCGCTGCCAGTAGTAAGCCACCTCGGAGATCACGATCAGGTCAAAATGCCCACCCGGCATGTCATC
>CAXUDF010000043.1:0-10345 GCA_964249695.1 uncultured Acidobacteriaceae bacterium | reverse complement strand
AGTAAGCCACCTCGGAGATCACGATCAGGTCAAAATGCCCACCCGGCATGTCATCAGGCATTTCTGCGGGCACCTGCAGGCAGGCGAAGCGCACCTGCGGCAGGTGGGCGCAGCGCCGCCGCGCCACCGCGAGCGCCCGGTCTGACACATCGATACTGAGCAGGGCGTGGCAGCGCTGGGCGAGCTTCTCGGTAAGCACCCCGATCGAGCAGCCGATCTCGAGCGCGTTGCGGTACATGGCGCGCGGCAGGCTGTCGAGCGTATCGCGATACTTCGCCGCTTCATACTCGCTGGTTTCAAAGGACCAGGGATCGGCAGACTGCTGATACAAGCGGTCGAAGTACGACGGCGCCATGACGCCCTGACCGGCTTCATCGCGCCAGAAGCCGCTGTTTGCCCCGGCGGCGAACAGGGAGCTCTTGCGCAGCGAAGCCCGGCCCACGTCGGCCAGCGTTGCGTCCGGAGCGGGCTGCCGCAGGTACATGGTCAGGTCGCGCAGGATCTTCTCAAAGCGGTGCGGACGCATGAGCCCGTGCGCGCCGATGCCTGCAATGATGCGCGGCATCGCGGCCGTAGCAATCCGCTCGATGGCGAGCCGCGTCATGTTGGCAAACTCCACCATGCGCTCGCCGGCAAGCTTGTCCGCGTCGGGCGCCAGGGCCTGCTCGGCAACAGCAGCCGCGCGCTCGATCCACAGCACTGCCTCCTGCGCGCCCAGCGCGATCTCTGCCAGGCGTGCCAGCTGGTAGGGGTCCTCGCCGCGGCCGCGGGCCTCGAGCCACTCGGCAAACATGCGGTGCAGGCGCAGTACGGCGCCGGCCTGCACCGCGGCAAACCGGATCGCGCCGCCGCGGAACAGCGGATCGCCATAAAAGTCGCCCGGGGCGCCCAGCAGGTCCTCTTCCGCGATCGCAGCGCCGCTGAAGTCGACTGTGTAGCTCTCTGAACCCTCCATCCCGAGCGGCTGCCAGGAGCCGCGATCGAGGGTGACCGCGCCCGCGGTCCTGAGCGAGTCCATCCGGGGAATTGTCATCTGCCACCCGCCGCCTGCACGCTCGGCCGTGACGATGGGGCGGGCAACAAACGCCGCTCCGGAAGCAAAGCTCTTGCCGCCCTGGAAACGGTAGGTCTCCGGACCGCCCTCGAGCCGCAGCAGCTCCGGCTGGCCGGTGTTCCAAACGCCGAAGATGTGGCCGGCGGCGGCATCGGCAGCCCACCGTGCCTGCTGCTCCCTGGTGCCATACTTCCGGATCAGGATGAGCGCATTGACGTGGCCCTCATACAGCCGGCCCAGCGACAGATCTCCGCCGCCGATGATGCTCAGCAGTCGCAGAAGCGAGCGCTGCCCCTCCTGCTCTGTCCCCCAGCCCAGGCCGCCCAGGTGCGCGGGCAGGGGCACGGTCAGCAGCCCGGCGGAGGCAAGCTGTTGGACGAACTCCCGTGACGTTGCGGGCGAGGCCGCTTCGGCAGCGAGCCGGTCGGCAAGTACCTGCGCCGCGCGCATTACACGCGCTGCCCGGTCGACATCTTGCGGAGAGGCCTTGACCGCAGGGCGCCCCTGCACCAACCGATCGTTCTCGGTGAAAACCGATTCCAGTAAATCCACTCAGCCCTCCGAAAGTCCGGGTCCGTCAATTGGACCGCACCGCTTGCCGGCCGGATAACGACGAGCCGGGTGCGCTGCGCACTTCGATGCTTGTGCGGCGAACGCCAGGCGCTCCCTCCATCGCTCGGCCGCCCGGAAGCTTGCAC
Organism: uncultured Acidobacteriaceae bacterium; assembly: GCA_964249695.1. Taxonomy (GTDB): domain Bacteria; phylum Acidobacteriota; class Terriglobia; order Terriglobales; family Acidobacteriaceae; genus EB88. The sequence goes on along the minus strand of CAXUDF010000043.1, from coordinate 8,593 downwards.
CGGATCAAGAGAAAACACTCTGCCCGGTACCGCGTGAAAGGGAAGCTGCATCGCAATACATGGCGGCTCGATACGCCGACATACGTCCCTGAACGTTCTCGCGAGAAGCAAGATCTGCTTCCTCCGCGCCCCATCCCAGCCCTGAAGGGCCCACCAAGGAAGGCACTCATGTTTCTTCGCGTAGATAAGCTGTTGATTCCCCTGCAGAAACCGAAAAATCCGGACCCGAACGGCGCCGCTGCGATCCAGGAGCTGCTCGGCGGCAAGTTCGGCGAAATGTCGACCCTGAACAACTACATGCACCAGTCGTTTGCGTTTAAGGAAAAGAAGAAGCTTAAGCCCTTTTATGACCTCATCGGCTCGATCTTCGGTGAAGAGATAGGTCACGTTGAGCTGGTTTCGACCGCGATCAACATGATGCTTGAGGGCAGCACGCCAGAAGGCGATCCAGTCTCGGCACCGCTCGAGGCGGCAAAGAACCTGCGCAACACGCACCACACCATTGTGGGCGGCGGCGGCCACCAGGTGATGGATTCAATGGGCCATTTCTGGACCGGCGAGCATGTCTTTTCCAGCGGCAACCTGGTAGCAGACCTCCTGCACAACTTCTTCCTTGAGACCGGCGCGCGCATGCACAAGCACCGGTGCTACCAGATGACCGACAACCCGGCGGCACGGGACGTAATTGGCTACCTGATGGTTCGCGGCGGCGTACACCAGGCGGCCTACGCGCTGGCTCTGCGCAAGATCACCGGCGTGGAAGTGACCAAGATGCTGCCGACGCCGAATATTGACGATGCGAAGATCCCCGAGGCACGCAAGTGGCAGGAGATTGGCTCGCACCGCAAGATCTACACCTTCTCGCCTTCTGACTTCACGAACGTGTCCGATGTGTGGTCAGGCCCGGCAGACTGGGCCGACGGTGAACCGCTGGAAGTGATCCAGGGTGCGCCGGATTATGCCGCGGAAGCCCCCGTGATGCACGGTTCGCCAACGAACTTCTCGCCGGACTACGCGCCGGAGGAGATCTACGAGATCGCGGCCAAGCTGATGGCGTCGGGCGGCATCTCGCCGCTGCAGCCGGGCGACGGCAAGCACGCGCGCTATCAGGGCAGCGTGTCTGACAGCCCGGGTGCCAAGGCGCAGCCGGTTCGTGAGAACGTGGCGTTCAGCAACAGCAAGTAAGCGGAAGCTGTACGCAAAAGAGAGCGGGCTTTCGGCCCGCTCTCTTTTCGCGTTTACAGCGGTCTGCAAACAGCTGCTTACGGCAGCTGCGTCAGCGTGATATCCGGCGGGACAGGCCAGCGTGCGGCGGTGTTGCCGGTGTTGCACAGGCGCACAACAATGCGCGTTCCATCACCCTCAATGTTGGCTGTTGCGGTGACCTGCGCCCCCGGATTTGGCGACAGGTTTGTAATCAGGGTCGCATCCGCTGCTGTGCGAAAGCGCACTGTGCCGGTCGCCTGCTCGCGCGACTGACACTCCCCTGCCTGCCCGCGCGGCTCAAGACTGTTCACCTGCCAGTCGCGCAGCACATACTTGACCGGGTTTCCCGCCCCTGCATTCGCGCCCCCGGCGCCTGCAACCCAGTGGCCACCAACCAAACTGGACTCCTGTAAGCCTCCACCCGCACCCGCGCAGGTACGCCGGTCAGGCGCCGCGGACCCCGTCGGCGTGTTGTACCAGCACTGCGAGCCCAGGTACTGGTGGTCGAGCGTACCGTTATGCATCACGTCTGCGGTGTAAAAGCCTTCCTGCGGGGAAAACCGCACCCCGGCCGACTGATCCACGACGTAGGCGAGAGCCGATACGGGTTTGCCTCCGGCCTTGCCCGGATAGGTAACCACCTGCACGCGTGAAACGGCGTTGCTATAGCTGTGAAGCGCTGTTTCGGCGTCGACAAAGCTGCGCAAGGGCTCATTGCCTGCTTCCATCAAAACGCCTCCATTGCCGGGGATCTTGACCCAGCCTTCCCCATCCTGCTCTGAGCCGCCGGTGAAGATGGAGTCGTCGACGAGGTCAACTCCAAAGGCATTGTGTACGTAAGTTTCAGTCAGGTACGGCACCATGTAGCCGTCCGGCACCAGGCCGACAATCACCTCGGCGCACAAGGCCGATGGACTGCTGGTCCACTGCTTGCGCGGCTCAGTGTCGCTGCAGCCCAGCTGATAGCGCGGGTTGTAGTCGGCGATCAATGAGTTGAGATGGTCCTCCTCAAGCCGCATCGCGCCGTAGCCGTTTGCCGGCACCTGCTCCATGATGCTGCCCGCGGGCCACGCAACCGGCTGCTTGCCGCGCGCAATCAGGTGCGCCTGCCCGTCAGCCGAAAATGCGCCGACTGCGACCGTCTCGGAGGTGCCGCGGGTGATACCCGGCACGGAGCGGCTGGGGTCGTGGCTATAGGCGAGGTAGTCCGCCGGAAAGATACCGTAGATATTGACGTAGCTGTGCTGCCCGTTGATGCGCGCCTGTGCGGGGTCATTGACGTAGAGCGGCTGCCAGCCGGCGTCATCGACCGGGATCTCGAGGCTGCTTGCACTGACCGCGCGGGTCAGGTGGCCGAGCTCGCTTGGACCCGGCGCGGCGACGGCATGATTAGCCCTCGGCTGCCCTCCCCAGGGGAAGCCCTCAATATAAGTGTGGGTCAGCGAGGACGTAATGGTGGCCATGCGAATACCGCCGATCGATTCAGTGCTTTTAATCGACGAGTTCATCCAGTGCACGTTGTCGCCGTCGAGATACACGGCCGAGTGCGGGTCCGGCAGCCACACGCCTCCCTCAATCCGCTTACCATTCGGGCAGTTGACGCTGTAGCAGTAGTCCTCGTTCAAGCCGCCGCCCAGCACGTTCACGCGCTCAAAGTAGGTTTCGTTTGTGTCGCCTTCCAGCAGCACCGGCCAGCGCGTGTTTGAAATTTCCATGTCGGAGAAGTACCAACGCTCGCTCGAACCCTGGAGGTTCAAAGCGATACCGCCGGTGTTGGCCAGGACCACATTGCGCATGGAGCCGGTGTCGGTGCTGTCAATCTCAATCAGGCCGCCCGCGGTCGCGTGGCCCTCGCCGGCAAAGGTCATCCCCTCGATGCGAAGCGGGCAAGGGCCCGGTTTACTGCCGCAGTCGCCGGCCTGAAGATACGTCAGGGTCGCCGCGTGGGGGCTCGTATTGAGCAGCACCGTGCCGGGCGCGCCGTCGCCCTGGATGCTGATGGACTTGGTGACCGTAAGCGCGGAAGTGTAGCCCTCGCCCGCGACTCGGTAGGCTCCATGCGGAAAATAGAGCACCGGGTAGCCGGCGCCAGGCGTCGCGGAGCTCTCGGCAAAGCGCAGCGCGGCACGGATGGCGCAGGTGGAATCAGCCTTGCCGAAGGGATCGGCCGGGCGCGGACAGCCCGCTCCGAAACGCGGGTCCGTCACATTGACCAGCGACGCGGGGCCGCTTTGGGCGAGCGATGCAGCGCCGAGCAGCAGCGTGCTTGCAACGGAAAGAGCGAGTCGACGGCGCATGCTGAGGCCCTCCTGAGGGTACGCCGTGAGCGTATCACCCGCGTACGAAGCGATCGCCCAGGAGGTATATCGTGCTATGATATGCCCATGAGGATTCTAGTTGACGTGACGGAAGAGCAGCTGGCTGCGCTTGCCGCCTTGGCCAAGAGGCGCGGAGAACCACGCGCTGCGATCATTCGGCAGGCCATTGATAACCATGTGAGCGCAAACCGTAAACCGCTTTCGGACTACTTCGGCCTGTGGGCCAAGAATGGGCACGCTGTCGACGCACAGGAGTACCAGGACGCCTTACGAGCAGAATGGGATCGCGAGTGGGACCGATAGACTACCTATTGGATTCGAACGTACTCATATACGTGCTCAGTCAACACAACGCCGAGGCTGTCGAGTTTCTCGCAAACACGCGCATTGGCTCTCACGCTATCAGTATGGTCACCTGGATGGAGGTGCTGGCGGGTGCCACCGCACTGGATATAGATGAAACTCGCCAGTTTCTGAGCGAATTTGAACTAGTGGAAATCTCAAAGGAAATCGCCGAAACAACGGTAAGCATTCGCAGAAGCACGCGCTTGAAACTGCCGGACGCGATCATCTATGCGACAGCACTTGCAACAGGGCGGACGCTAGTGACCTTCAATAGCCGCGACTTCGCTCCAGGCACCACGCTGGTCCGCCTTCTTGGGGTTCGAAACAGCTAAGCGTTCACTGGTGGCGGCGGATGGAATCGAACCATCGACCTACGGGTTATGAGTCCGTCGCTCTAACCATCTGAGCTACGCCGCCGCTTGCCGGCCCATCCGTAATCGTACAAGGCGATGCGCGTTCCTGCAATGCGGACAGGCCGCCGAAGATCCTGCGATTGAAGGTCGGGCTCGGTGAAGTGAGCGGCGCATGCAGACGCACTCGCTGCTGCACTCCGCCCCGCCCCATCGCGCCGACAGGAAGGAGTTCCTCGCTTGCCGCTTCCCGACTCTGCTCTGCCACGTGTGCTCGGCGTCATCCCGGCGCGGCTCGCCTCCACCCGTTTGCCGCGCAAAATGCTGCTCGACATCGCCGGCGAACCCATGCTGGCGCACGTTTTTCGAGCCGCCCGCGCGTGCTCATCGCTGCACGAGGTGCTGATTGCCACCGACGCGGCGGAGATCATGCGCCTCGCGGAGCAGCTGGGCCTGCCGGCCGTGTTTACCCCGGAGGACTGCCCGAGCGGCACCGACCGCGTCCGCGCTGTCGCGGAGTCTGTCATCGCGGATATCTACGTCAACATCCAGGGCGACGAGCCACTGCTGCGCCCCGAGCACCTCCACGCGCTGCTCGAGCCCATGCTCGCGCCTGTACTTGCAGACCGGAACGGCTCACGGGCGGTGGAGGTGAGCACGCTGGCTACGCCCTGCCCGCCCGAGCAGCTTGGCTCGCCCCATGTCGTGAAAGTGGTGCGCGCGCTCGACGGCCGCGCCCTCTATTTCTCGCGCGCGCCGATCCCGTTTGCGCGCGACGGCGCGGGCCAGGGCGTGCAGCCGCTCAAGCACCTGGGCTTGTATGCGTATCGCCGGGAGGCGCTGGCACGCTTTGCCGCGCTGCCGGTTGGCCGGCTGGAAGCTACGGAAAAGCTGGAGCAGCTGCGCCTTCTTGAGAACGGCATCGACCTGTGGGTCGCAGAAACGCCGTTCGACACGCGCGGCGTCGACACGGAAGAAGACCGGCTCGCCGTCGAGGCGATCCTGCTCGCGCGCAAAGCGGCCGGCGGCGCTCCCGACGGACCATCTAGAATGGCCTAGTTGCCTGTCGGCGCAGGCCGATACTGTGCAATAAGGGGAGGAACCGCTCTGGACTTTGAACAGCTGCGCACCTTTCTTGAAGTCAGCCGGCTCCGCTCATTCTCGCGCGCGGCAGAGAAACTGAGCGTGACCCAGCCCGCCATTTCCGCACAAATCCGCTCGCTGGAAACCGAGGTCGGCGCGCGCCTGTTTGACCGCGACGGCGGCAAGGTTACCTTTACCTCTGCCGGCCGCGTGTTTGAGCCGTTTGCCGAGCATGTGCTGCAGTGCCACGCGCACATCGGCATCACCATTGCCGAGCTGCACCGCTCCCCGCGCGGAGAAATCTCCATCAGCGCCAACGAGGCGACCAGCCTGTATGTACTGCCGACCGTGTTCGCCGCGTTTAAGAAGCAGTACACGCGGGTCGCGCTCAAGATCGTGCGCGCCGACCGGGCGCGGATACTGGAAGACGTGCTCAACCGCGAGGTGGACTTCGGCGTGGTCAGCCTGCCCGTCAAGGACGCACGCCTGATGATTGAGCAGATCCACAAGGATGAGGTGGTGCTGGTGGCAGGCGCGGCGCATCCACTCGCCGGGCGCGAGTCCGTGACGCTGCCTGAGCTGCTGGAGCACCCTTTGCTGCTGACCAAAAGCGGCCGCCAGCGCGAGCAGCTCGACGACTTCTTCCGCACGGAAAGCGTCCAGCCGCGCATCGCCATGGAAGTCGAGTCGAGCGAGCTGCTCAAGCGGCTCATCGCCGCCGGGCTGGGCATGGGTTTTCTGCCGCGGGCGGTCGTTGCCGCCGATGGGGCGGCCGGCACCGGGCTGCGCATCCTCAAGGTTGAGGGGCTGCGGATCTCGCGGGAGCTGGCGCTGGTGTACCGCAAGGAGAAGACCCTGTCGCGCGCGGCGCATGCGTTTCTCGAGATTGCCACCGGGCAGAGCCATGCTGCGCCCGTGCCTGCCCCGGCCAAGGCGGCGAAGCGGCGCGAGTCTTAACCTACTCTGGGCACGACCCTGTGAGCCCGAGAGCTTGACCGTTTACAAACACACCCGATAGCGTCACGAGTGACGCGGCAACGCCCCAAAAGGAGCCACCTCGCATGCTGGAGCAGTTGAAAGCGGACGTTCTTACGGCAAATCTCGAACTGGTGCGCCGCGGCCTCGTGCAGCACACCTGGGGCAATGCCAGCGGGATCGATCGCGAGCAGGGGCTCGTGGTGATCAAGCCGAGCGGCGTACCGTACGACACGCTGCGTGCCGAGGATATGGTCGTCACCGATCTGGACGGAGAGGTGGTCGAAGGCGCGCTCAAGCCGAGCTCCGACCTGGGCACGCACCTGCTGCTGTACCGCGGCTTTGAGCATGCGGGCGGCGTGGTGCACACGCATTCCGAGTACGCCACAGCCTGGGCGCAGGCGGCGCGGCCAATCCCGCCGCTCGGCACTACGCACGCTGATTATTTTTACGGGCCGATCCCGGTAACCGAAGAGCTTAGCCCTTTTGAGATCAAGGGCGACTACGTCCACAACACGGGCCTTGCCATTACACGGCGCTTTCGCACGCTGGATTCGGAAGCCATTCCGGCGGTTCTGGTAGCGGGGCATGCTCCGTTTACCTGGGGTGTCGACCCCGCCGAAGCCGCACATCACGCGGTGGTTCTGGAAGCCGTTGCGAAGATGGCATGGGTGACGCTGCAGCTCAACCCCCAGGTTCGTCCGGTCTCGCAAGGGCTGCTGGACCGCCACTATTTTCGCAAGCACGGTACCGGCGCCAGCTATGGGCAGGCACGCTAAGCTCGCGTTTGTTTCTACTACTCAAGAGGACCTATGAAAAAGCAGTTGCGGTTTGGTGTGATTGTCGGCTCCCGCGGATTTTTTCCGCACCACCTGGCGAAGGAAGGCCGCGAGGACATGATTGCGACCCTCGACCGGCTGGGCTACGGCTCGGTGGTGTTGTCGCCGGAGCAGACGCAGCATGGCGCGGTACAAACACCCGATGACGCACGCCACTGCGCGGAGCTGTTCAAGCGCAATGCGGACTCGATCGACGGCATCATCGTCACGCTGCCGAACTTCGGCGAAGAACGCGCGATTGTGGACGCGATTCGGCTCTCCGGGCTGCGGGTCCCGGTGCTGGTGCAGGCCACGCCTGACCGCACCGAGACCATGAAGATTTCGCACCGGCGCGACTCGTTCTGCGGCAAGATGTCGGCCTGCAACAATCTTGCGCAGTACAACATCCCCTACTCGCTTACGGCCCGGCACACGGTGGCGCCGCAGTCCGAGGCGTTTGCGCGCGACCTTGCGGAATTTGCCGCGACCTGCCGCGTGGTCAACGGCTTCCGGAACCTGCGCATCGGCGCGATCGGCGCGCGGCCCGCCGCGTTCAACACCGTGCGCTACTCCGAGAAGATCCTCGAGCACAACGGCATCTCGGTCGAAACGCTCGATCTCTCCGAGGTGATCGGGCGCATCAACCGCATGCGGGACACCGATGACGCCGCCCAGTCAAAGCTCTCGGCGATTCGGCAGTATGTGCCGACGACCGACATCCCGGCCGAAGCCCTGATGAAGATGGCGAAGCTCGGCGCGGTCATCGACGGCTGGATGAAAGAAACCTACTGCACCATCTCGGCGATCCAGTGCTGGACCGCGATGGAAGAGTTCTTCGGCGTGGTCCCGTGCACGGTCATGAGCATGATGAGCGAAAACCTGTTCTCGTCCGCCTGCGAAACCGATGTGGCCGGCGTACTGAGCATGTACGGGCTTGCGCTCGCGAGCGAAACCCCAAGCGCGCTGCTCGACTGGAACAACAACTACGGCGAAGACGAAGACAAGGCCGTCTGCTTCCACTGCTCGAACCTGCCAAAGCACTTTTTTGAGTCAGTTGTCATGGACTTTCAGGCGATCATTGCCGGTACCGTCGGCAAGGAGAACACCTTCGGCACCTGCGTGGGACGGGTCAAGGCCGGCGCCATGACGTATCTGCGCTTTTCGACCGACGACCTGACCGGGAAGATCCGCGGCTACGTCGGCGAGGGCGAGTTCACCAACGATCCGCTCGAGACCTTCGGCGGCGCGGGCGTATGCCGCATCCCGAAAATGCAGAAGCTGCTGCGCTTCATCTGCGAAAACGCCTACGAGCACCACGTCGCGGCCAACTTCTCCACCATGGCGGCACCAGTCTACGAAGCAGCAACGAAATACCTCGGCTGGCAGATGCACCGGCACGAAAGCTAAAACCGCCTACGCGGCTGGCGGCCCTTTCAGGGCGAGTCTTTGTTTGAGAAGCAAGGCGGGGGTAGTTCTCCCGCCTTGCTTCTCAAAGTGA
>CAXUDF010000042.1:8003-22304 GCA_964249695.1 uncultured Acidobacteriaceae bacterium | reverse complement strand
TCAAACACCGGCACGTGGATGCAGCGCACCGCCCAGGATTGGGTGGTTTTGACCCAACTGACCCACCACAACGCGACCGCGGTCGGCATTGTGATGTCCCTGCAGTTTGGGCCGCAGCTGGTGCTGCTTCCCTGGACGGGTTCCGCGGCTGACAGGCTCGACCGCCGCAAACTACTGCTCGCGACGCAGACTGCGATGGGGGTGCTTGCCCTGGGGCTTGGCCTGCTGACGGTGTCTGGCCTGGTTCAGTTGTGGCACGTGTACCTGTTTGCGCTGGCGCTGGGCTGCGTAAGCGCCTTCGACGCGCCGGCACGGCAGACCTTTGTCGCTGAACTGGTCGGAGATGACGATCTTTCGAATGCGGTGGCGCTCAACTCCACCTCCTTCAACGCGGCGCGGATGCTGGGGCCGGCGCTGGCCGGCGTGCTCATGGCTGCAATGAGCGCGGGATGGGTGTTCCTGATCAATGCAGCCACCTTTGCCGCCGTCATCGCGTCGCTCCTGTGCCTGCGCCTTGCGGAGTTGCACCATGCGGAGCGGGCATCGAGAGGGCGCGGAAGGCTTTCGCTACGTCGCCAAGCGGCCTGACCTGCTGGCTGTTCTTGGCATGCTGCTGCTGATCGGCACCTTCGGGCTCAACTTTCCCATCTTTATTTCGACCATGTCGGTTACGGTCTTCCACGCCGGGGCAAGCCAGTACGGCGTGCTTTCGTCGTCGATGGCGATTGGCTCCGTGAGCGGGGCGCTGCTGGCCGCTCGGCGCGAACGGCCCCGGATGCGCTCGCTGCTGTTGGGCGCGGCGCTGTTCGGGCTGGGCTGCGCGTTGGCCGCAGTCATGCCGCGCGCCGTTCTTTTCGGGCTGGCCCTGGTGCTGGTGGGCGGCTCGGCGCAAACGTTTACCACTACCGTTACGGCCACCGTTCAGCTTGCCACCGAACCCGCCATGCGCGGCCGGGTTATGGCGATCCTGCTCGCGATTGCACTCGGGGGCACGCCGCTGGGTGCGCCAGCGGTGGGCTGGGTGGCCGATACGTTTGGGCCGCGCTGGGCGCTGGGCATCGGTGCCACTTCAGGGTTTGGCGCGGCGCTGGTCGGCGTCCTGTACCTGCGCCGCTATCGCGGGCTCAGGGTGAGCTGGTCGAGCGGACGGCTGCACTGCACGCTGACCGTGCCTGCGCCGGCCTTTACGACCGAAGCAGGCGTGACCCCAGCCGAGCGGGTGGTCGCCTAGAGCGATCCGCCGTCTGCCCCGGGGCGTTTACCAGAAGGTGCCGACGTCTCGGGCATCAGTAAGCGTGACTTGTCCGGCGGGAAACCCGCGCGGAACTGAGGCGCTGTTTTTCTTCCGCTAAGGGCTTCACTGTACAGCTCCGGTTGAGCTGGCTTGCGTTCCGGGGCTGGCCGCGATGGCTGAGCTTGGTCGGGGAGCCACGGCCGGAGCGTCCCGCAATTCCAAGCTCACCAACTCGCCGGTATATTGCGGATCGCTGCTGGGGCGGTAATAGACGACGGCACGGAGCCCTTCGAGGTTGTGGCAAACGCTAAAGTGGTCCTCGCCGTACCAAAGGGTGTCGGAGAAGCCGGAGGTAAAGCCATGCTTCCGAACGAAGGTGTGCGCCGGCGCTCCGCCGGGTGCAAGCGTGACCGTGAAAGGCTCCTTCGGGGTGTCTCCGCAGTGCGTCGAGTCGACCGTGCCCTCAAGATTTTGCACGCTGCTCAGTTCCGGGTCCTGGGTGACCGCCGCGCCGCTCGGCCGCAACGAGGCCGGGATCGCCTGCCACAGTTCGTAGGCCTCATCCCGGTCCGGACCGAACCAGCGGTCCGCGACATAGGTCGCAAACTGCGCGGCGGAGGCGCTCTGTCCCTCGTCGACCAGGATGCGCCCAGTAAGGAGATGGTAGCCGGCGCGCGAGGGCTCGAGGCTTTCAGCTTTCCTTGAATCTTTCAGTGCTGTGTTGAAGTCGCGCTGCCGCAGAGCCAGTTCGGCAAGCTCGATGAACGCAGGCGCGAACTTTGGATTCAACTCAGTCACCTTCTCGAGCGAAGCGCGACAGACTTCCATCTCTGCGGGAACCGTAGAAGAGACCTCGCGAGACAGCATGGTTTTTGCGAACAGGGAGCGGTAGAGCGTTGGATCGAGTGAATAAGCGGTGGTGAACTGATTGCGCGCTTCAGCGGTGTCGCCCTGCTTGAAGAGCAGGTAGCCCTTTTCCTCGTGCGCCGCGGCAAGCTTTGGATCGTCCACAAGCGCAGCATCCACCAGGTGCTCCCCGGCCGCTACGTCTCCAGAGCCGATGTGAAACGCGCCAAGCTCGAGCTCGGTTTCCGCAGGCGTAAGCTTGCGGGCAGCAAAGCTTTTCTCGTCGATCCCGGAAGTCGCGGGGATGACAGCGGCGTTGAACGCGAATCGCCGCATGTACAAGCCCCACTGCGTGTTAAAGCTCGCCATGTCGCCGAAGGCTTGAACGAATGCCTCCTTCTGCGCGACGCCTTTTTGTAACAAGTTGAAGAACTGATTTAACTTGGCACCGCCCTGCATTTCGGGCCCGAAAGTCATGTAGTGCACCAGAGCCCAGGAATCGGCATAAAAGACCGGCACCAAATTGGCGTCATGGTAGTACGGCGATCTCCTGTCGACCGCAAGCAGCGTCTCTACAGGGATCAGGGAGTGCGTAAAGAGCGTACGCTCGTCTTCCGGCAGCGCCCCGAGGTAAGTCTTATCGGACCGGAAGCGCGTGTTGCCGTAGTACTCAGCCAAACCCTCATCAAGCCATACAGGAAGCCAGCGCGCATTCATATGCAGGATGCTGTGGATGTACTCGTGGTACACCGCATGGTGCGAGCCATCGCCCCAGGTGTCCAGCCGGATCATCGCAAAGCGTTTTTCCCAGCCTTGGTGGAACTCGCCCGCAACGTTATGGTCACGCTTGTAGAGCTGTGGCTCGAGCGCTTCCGCGCTGTCATAATCGCGCGCAGCGACAATCATCAGCGGCGCACCTGAATCCAGCCGAAAGCTCTTGAAGTTCGTCGCAAATACGGAGCGCATCTGTTCAAATTCGGCGGCGACTACGCGAGCCTGGTGCTCGGTTCCGTCGGTGATGACGCGGAAGTTCGGACTATGGACTTCAATCCAGGGCTTTGTTTCGGCGCGAAGCCGGGATGCCGGGCAGACGGCGGGCAGCAGCAACAAAGTGGCGAGGAAGCGGACCATTCCCGGCCATTGTGCTTTCCCGCATGGCCTGGGTCAAGAGAACTTACGTGTGAAATGACGCGCGCAGCATTTGGCCGTTCCGATTTGGAACGGCCAGGTTTCTACTCCGTGTTACGCCGGCACCGCCTGCCGGCCTTCTACCTCGAACAGCAAGCGGTTATTGAGCGGGTCCGCGTCGACCAGAACGTGGTCGCCGTGCAGCACTTCGCCGTCCAGAATCTTGATCGCGAGCGGATCCTGGATCAGCTTCTGGATGGCGCGCTTGAGCGGCCGCGCGCCATAGGCGCGGTCGTAGCCGGTCAGGATGAGCTGGTGCCGCGCGCCCTCGGTCATCGTCAGCGTGATTTTACGGTCGGCCAGCAGCTTCTTCATATCGTCCAGACGCAGGTCGATGATGTGCGTCAGCTGCTCCTCGCCAAGCGGCCGGAAGAGCACGATGTCGTCTACACGGTTCAGGAACTCAGGCCGAAAGTGCGCCTTCAGCACGTCCATGACTTCCTCGCGGGCCAGCTCCCAGCTGTTTTCGCTCTCCAGCGCCTCGCCCTGCAGCACGTGCGCGCCCAGGTTCGACGTCATAATCAGCACTGTGTTCTTAAAGTCGACTGTGCGGCCTTTCGAATCGGTCAGGCGGCCGTCGTCGAGCACTTGCAGCAGCACGTTGAAGACATCCGGGTGCGCCTTCTCGATCTCATCGAAGAGAATGACCGCATAGGGCCGCCGGCGTACGGCTTCCGTCAACTGGCCGCCCTCGTCAAAGCCGACATAGCCCGGCGGCGCGCCGATCAGGCGCGCAACCGAGTGTTTTTCCATGTACTCCGACATGTCAATGCGCACCATCGACTGCTCATTGTCAAACAGGAACTCTGCCAGGGCGCGCGCGGTTTCCGTTTTACCGACGCCCGTGGGACCCAAAAAGAGAAAGCTGCCAATAGGCCGCTTGGGATCGCTGAGGCCCGCACGCGAACGGCGGATCGCGTTCGCGACCGAGTTCAGCGCGTCATCCTGGCCGATGACGCGGTTGCGCAATCGGCTTTCCATCGCGACCAGCTTCTTGACCTCGCCTTCCAGCATTTTCGAGATCGGGATGCCGGTCCACTTCGACACAATTGACGCAATATCCTCCTCGTCGACCTCCTCCTTCAGCATGCGGACGCCGTGCTCCATGTCGTCCTGGAGCGTGTTCAGCTCGCGCAGCTCGGCCTCGAGCTTCGGCAGCTCGCCGTAGCTGATCTGCGCGGCTCGTTCAAGATTGCCGACGCGCGTCTGCTCCTCGGCCTCAAAGCGCAGAGCTTCCACGCGCTGCTTCACCTCGGACAAACGCGTGATCGCCTCGCGCTCCTTCTGCCAGCGGGCGCGCAGGCCGGTCGACTTTTCCTTCAAGCCCGCAAGCTCAGCCTCCACAGCCTGCATGCGCTCGCGAGAATTCGGGTCGGTTTCGCGGCGGAGCGCGGCTTTCTCGATCTCGAGCGAGGTCGTTGTGCGTTCCAGCTGGTCAATCTCTTCCGGAACCGACCCGATCTGGATCGCGAGCGAAGCCGCCGCCTCATCGACCAGGTCGATGGCCTTGTCCGGCAGAAAACGGTCGGAGATGTAGCGGTGCGAGAGGGTCGCAGCGGCGACGATGGCTGAATCCTTGATGCGGACCTTGTGGTGCGCCTCGTAGCGCTCCTTGAGCCCGCGCAGGATGGCGACCGTATCCTCCACATTGGGTTCGCCAACGTAGACCATCTGGAAGCGGCGTTCGAGTGCGGCATCCTTCTCGATGTACTTGCGGTACTCGTTGAGCGTGGTGGCGCCGATGGCGCGCAGCTCGCCGCGCGCAAGCGCCGGCTTCAGCATGTTGGCAGCATCGATCGCGCCCTCGGCCGCGCCCGCGCCGACAATAGTGTGCAGCTCGTCGATAAACAGGATGATGGCGCCGTGCGAGTCCTCAATTTCCTTGAGGATCGCCTTCAAGCGGTCCTCAAACTCGCCCCGGTACTTCGCGCCGGCCAGCATCGACCCAAGGTCCAGCGAAACGACCTTCTTATTGCGCAGGATCTCCGGCACATCGCCAGAAACAACCCGCCGTGCGAGGCCTTCGACGATGGCAGTCTTGCCGACGCCAGGCTCGCCGATCAGCACCGGGTTGTTTTTCGTCCGCCGCGACAGCACCTGGATGACGCGCCGGATCTCTTCATCGCGGCCGATGACCGGGTCGAGCTTGCCGCGGCGGGCGAGCTCAGTCAAATCCTTGGCGTACTTTTCCAGCGACTGGTACTTGGCCTCGGGATTCTGATCGGTGACGCGCTGCGAGCCGCGCACCGCGGTCAGCGAACGCAGAATGGCCTCGTGCGTCGCACCGAAGCTCGCCAGCAGCAGGCCTGCGCCGTCGTTCTTCGCTTCGGCGAGAGCGAGCAGCAGGTGTTCGGTCGAGACGTACTCGTCCTTGAAATTTTCCGCTTCCTTCGTCGCCTGGTCGAGCACGCGGTTGAGCGCCTGGCTCATGCCGGGCTGCGAGCCGCCCTGGATCTTGGGCAGCTTGGTAATCGCTTCCTTGATCTTCGCGTCGAGCTGCGCGGTCGGCACGCCGACCTTTTCGAGCACCGGCAGGATGACACCGTCTCGATCCGCGAGCAGCGCCGAGAGCAGGTGGAGCGGCAGCAGCTCCGGATTGCCGTTGTCCGCGGCGGTCCCGCTCGCGGACTGCACAGCTTCCTGCGATTTAACGGTGAACTTGTCCCAGCGAATAGCCATGCGTAAAACTCCTTAACTCCCCGGTCTCAATCCCGGTCAAATCTAGTGGCTGTTCTCGCCCGCGTTGAAAGTCTTTCGGAAAAACAGGGCGCCCGGCACAGGATTGTAGTAGTAGGGCGCGACGGTCTCAAAACCGGCTCCGCGCAGAATCGCCTGGGACGCCGAGAACTGAGGCAGGGTATCCGCAAACATCTCCCGATAGCCGGCGCGCTGCGCAAAGCGGATGCCCGCCTCGGCCAGCGCACGGCCAGTGCCGCTTCCGCGCGCGGCCTCCACCACGTACACGCGCTTCATCTCGCAGGCACCCGCCGTGCCGAACGGCCGTACGCCCATGCAGCCGACCGGCAGGCCGTCCTCGCGCCGCGCCAGAAATAGCTCGCCACTCGGCGGCGCATACCAGCCCGGAAAGTCGGCAAACTCACGGTCTACATTCTGAAAGGTCAGGTCAAGCCCCAGGGAGGCGATGTACTCCAGAAACAGTCCACGGACCGCAAGGACGTCCTCGGGACTTCTTGCCGGCGTAATGCTGACGCGCCTCTGCGTTTCTGCGGGCATGGCTCATAGGATGAGCGAAACGCCTGGCCGGTGCTCCTGGCCAGGCGTTTCGCTGCGCGCTCAGCAGAGCAGCTACTATGCGCCAGCTTTAGGCTGGGCCGGTGCCGCGGGCGGGCGGCTCTGCCCGACGGAGTCATTCGCCATCACATTTCCCCTCGCGCGCGTTGTCTTGCAGCAGCGAGTTCATGCGGTGTGAAGGGTGAAAACATCGCGGAATGGATCCCGGCGCGTGATGGCCATACGCTTCTGTCTCTTCAGAGTCAGGTATCGGTAGTGGCGGCTGCAGCAGCCACAGTGACATAGACGCTAAAAGGGGGGGGGAACAGGCTTGCAGATGACGTGAGCGTGAAGCTCATGCTACGTCGAAAGACTACGTTGGCTACTTCCACTCCAATGGACGTCGCATCACTCTTCCGTCGGAACCTTTTTCTTTGCTGTTTTCAATGAGGACGTGCGTCGGACCGCCCGGCTCTGGAGCAACTAGCGGCCGCCATCTCTCGGAAACGAGGAAGTTCCCCTGGTGGATCGAAACACAGGAAAGAGTTTGAAGGGCCTGAAGATAGCCCTGTTGCCGGATTGGCTGCCCGGGATCACGCTTGCCGCTCACTGGTGCTGTGAAGTAGCGAAGGCAAATAATCTCGTGGTCATCGCTGAGCAGGTTCTTCGCGAGAGCTTCGAGATTCAGCCACTTGTACTTAGTTTTACGGAGAGCGCGGTAGTAAAGGTTGAAGCCGTCTACGTAGACATAGGTGCGTATTCGTGGGTTCAGCATTCCGAGGAAGGGATACACGCAAAAGCCGCCAAAGCTTTCGCCCTGACGGCTTTTGAACTGACGACACCTTACGGCCCCCTCAGCGAGTAGCCTGAAATTACAACATGTTGTTGTGCTTTGCAAGCATCGTTTGCGAGCATCGTTATCTTGTTATGCTTGCGAGCATTGCTACCCGTTCTATAAAGCTTGCGTTTGCCTGCAGTTTTCACCCTACTCCACCTCCAGCACCAGGCACTTCAGGTACTCGGTTTCCGGGATGGTCAGGATGACCGGATGGTCCGGGGCGGCGCCGGTGCGCTCCAGCAGCCGCACACGCCGTCCCGCATCCCCGGCAGCGGCTGCGACCACAGCCTGGAAGTCCTGAAGCGACACATGGTGGGAGCAGGAACAGGTCACCAGGGTACCGCCTGGACGCAGCATCTGCAGGGCGCGCAGGTTGAGTTCTTTGTAGCCGCGCATAGCGTTGTCAGCGGCGCGCTTGGTCTTTGCAAACGCCGGCGGGTCCAGCACGACCGTGTCATAGGCTTCCCCGGCTTCGGCCCACTCGCGCAGCATCGCAAAGGCGTCCCCTTTCACCCACTCCACCTCGATCGAGCCGAGCGTATCGCGGTTGAGGGCCAGATTCTGCTCAGCGACCGTCAGCGCGGCCTCCGAGGTATCAAGCGCCGTCACCGAGCGGCAGGTGGTGGCGAGATGGAGCGCGAAGCCGCCCTGGTAGGTACACACGTCGAGTGCTTCGCCATGCCCGTAGCGGGCGGCCAGGCGGTAGTTGAGGCGCTGGTCAAGAAAAGCGCCGGTCTTCTGGCCGGCGTCGGCGTCCAGGTGAAAGCCGAGGCCGTTCAGGTGGAACTCGGTGGCGGTGCGAGCTCCGCCCGCGCTCCACAAAGGGCCCGGTGCCGGGGCGGAGAGTGACTCGAGCTCGCGAATGCGTGGGTCAGGGCGCTCCAAAATCGCTTCCACCGCGGAGCCGAGAGCGCCTGTGACTTCTTCCACGATGGCCTGCCGGATCTCGGGGCGGTCCAGCGCGGCAGCCAAAATCTGTACGATCACCAGGCCTGCATACTTGTCGATCACGAGGCCAGGGAGCTCGTCGGCCTCGGAGAAAACGAGGCGGCAGCTGTCGGTGTCCTTAGGTACGAAGCCGAGTGCGAGGCCGTCGAGCATGCTCTCGCGGCGAGCAATCGCGGCGCGAAGGCGCTCGCGAAACAGCGGGAGCCAGTCTTCCTCCGGCAGGTCGCCGCGGGAGACGAGGCGCAGCGCGATCTGCGAGGTTGGGCTCCACAGGGCAGTGCCCAGCGTGTGGCCGGCCTGGTCGCGCACGTGCACCAGTCCGGCGGCGGCCCCTTGCATTTCATGGCGCATGGGCAGCACGTCAGAGGCGTACACCCAGACGTGGCCAGAGTGGAGCCGCTCAGCGGCACGCCGGGCGACGGTTGCCTCGGGGCGGGTAGGGGGCAGAGGCGCCGAGCGGTTCGGTTCAGATTGGGTCGGCATTTCATTATGGTACCGGCGGCCTCGCGCGGGTGAATCGGAGATCGACCGCCGCCTTCCCCCATGCCAACAGCGGCGGGTAATATCCAGCCATGGGGCACATGCAGCCTGCATCTGGATTCGAAATACGATCCGGCATGGGCCGGCTTTCTCGCCGACTTGCGGCGCGGGTTGGCTTGCTGGTTCTGGCGTCGGTTCTGGTGCTTGCCTCTGGGCCGGCATTTGGGGCGCTGCCCGCGCAAAGCACGGGCGCGCCCACAGGGGTGGCGCAAGGGCAAAAGCCGCAGGGCGACGTGGGTAAGCCCGGCAATGGATTGACCCAGCTGGGCGACTCGGACTCCGCTTCGGGAGCGAAATCTTCGGTCGCGACCGGACCGGTGCGGACCGAAGAAGGCAACATCCGGGGATCGAGCTTCCGGATCGACATCCCGCAAGACCTTCCGCAAGCTGCGCCCGGAACCGGCAGCGCACCAGGAAAGCCAGGGACCGGCTGGAACCGCAAGCTGATTGTGTACTACCACGGGTACCAGCCTGATCCGCAGCGCTTCGCGATGAACCCGGCGACCAAAGCGCCCAACCCGCCGAGCCGCCTCATCGCGCAGCTGCTGGCGCGGGGCTACGCGGTAGCACAGCCCGGCTACCGGGCAGGCGGCTGGGCCATTGCAACCGCAACCGGCGATGCGGAGGACCTGCGTCGCTACTTCGGGCGGCACTACGGCAGCCCAAGTGAGACGTTTGTGGTGGGTCAGTCGATGGGCGGCTTGCTGACCGTGCTCACGCTCGAGCAGCATGCGCGCGACTACGCCGGGGGCCTCGCGCTGTGCGGGGTGCTAACGCCGGCCGACTTGATCATGCAGCGGGCATTCGCGAATCGTGTCGCGTTCGATGCGTTCTTTCCTGGGATCCTGCCAGACGTTGAACATATCCCGCGAGGGTTCCGCATGAACGATCCGGAGACCGCGATGGTTGTCGAGAAGGCGCTGGATGCACACCCGCCCGAGGCGGCGCTGCTGCGGTCGCTGGCCGACATCCACACCAATCGGGGCTTGGCCGACGTGCTGATCTTCAACACCTACGTCATTGAGGATCTGCGGGAAAAAGCAGGCGGCAACCCGTTTGACAACCGCAACCTGATTTACACCGGCACGACAGACGATAACGCGTTGAACGCGCGGGTGCGCCGCTACGCAGCCGATCCGAAGGCGCTGAAGTATGTGGCCGAGTTCGGCTCGCCTACCGGCGATCTGAAGCGCCCGCTGCTGGCCTTGCACACGACCTATGACCCGCTGGTGCCCGCCTCGACCGCTGCGTACTACGACGAGCTGACCCGCCGTCTGGGGGTAGGCGACAGATTTGTTCAGCAGTATGTGGATCGCGACGGCCATTGCAATCTAACGCCCGAGCAGGTTGGCCTGGCGTTTGACGAGTTGACCGGATGGGCGAATGGCGGAACGCGGCCGCAGGCCGGACGCTTGCCGGACTCCGCAGGGCAGAAGCCCGTGCACGCCGCGCCTAGCGCGGTGCCGGAAACACCCAAGAACGTGGGCAAACCGCTGGGCTAGATCGCAGCGGATTTAAAGGCTCGGGTACTTAGGTCGCGGAGGTCATCGGGGGTGTCGATATCGACCGCGGCTTCGGGCAGGTCGATTGGGGTGGCGGGCAGGGTGCGAAGCAGCGTGCGGGCGCCATGGTCTCCTTCCACCGCGGCCAGGGCTGCAAAATGCTCCCGGCTGAAAACGGCGGGGACGCCGAGGCGGCCGTTGTATGCGGCAGCGACGATGCCGTCCGGCGCAGGTGCGGCCAGCAGGAGGCGCAGGTGCTCGGCGGTGAGGAGCGGCTGGTCTGAAACCAGGAGCAGCACACGGTCAGGCTCAGCTTGGTTTGCGGGAGCAGAACTCGGGTGGTCAGCAAGCGAAGGGCTGGAAGTCGAGGTCTGGCGCGGCACGGCAAGCAGCGCGGCCATGCCGGCTCGCAGGGAACTGCCCATGCCGGAGTTGGGGTCCGGGTTTTCAACTATCGTGACAGGCAGGCCTGCAAGCGCCTGCCTTGAAAGGTTCGCCATGCTGTTGCTCGGCGTCGTCTGGCTTGCGGTGTGGGCGCTCCGGTCGAGATGGGTGTGGAGACGGCTGCTGGCCTCACGAGCTGCTGCGAGCACCACCAGGACCGGGGATGCGCCGGCTTCAAGCGCGGAGCGGGCCGCACGGCGCAAAAGCGGCTCGCCTTGATAGGGGACGAGCTGCTTAGGGGTGCCGAGGCGCGTGGAGGCGCCGGCCGCCAGGATGATGGCGGCTACGCGGTGCTGCGGTGCGTCAGCAGGCATCATCAACTAGGGCAAGTAGGGGCGCACTTTCGCCAGGCTCGGTCCCGATCCAATTGATTCAATTTGCACGAACCCAGCCGGACGGGTTCCGGACGGCGTCGTCCTGAAAAATCCTCTACGCACGTACTTTTTCCGGCGTTGCGGCTTGCCCACCCTGCGCGGCGCGGGTGACTGCGATCTGCCGTCCGGTGAGAGTCGCCTGCATCTCCGCCACGATCGCCAGGGCGATCGAAGCGGGATCCCGCGCGCCGAGATCGAGCCCCACCGGGGCGCGAAGACGGCGCCAACACTCGTCCACAGTCCGGCCCAGAGTGGGGGCAACCTCAGCCAGCAGGCGCAGCGTGCGATGGCGCGGGCCGAGGATGCCGAGGTAGGCCAGCGGCTGAGGCAGCAGCGCGGTCAGAAGGGCGCGGTCCTGCTCATAGGAGTGCGTGAGGATGACGGCGAGGTCGCCGGGAACCGTGCCGGGGTCGGTGGCTGGAATGACTGACGATCCGGCGAACACGCTGAGCCCACGGCCTTGTGTGATGTTTTCGGATTGCAGAGCAGCTACCTGGCCGCCGGGATGCCGGGCAACGCCGGCATGTAATTTTGCGCTTGCGGGCGAACTGCCGAGCGAGGGCACGTGGGCCGATGCAGCCGGAACACATGCAAGCGGGGTATCTGCACCCGCGTAGGTGAGCAGGCGGAGCTCCGCAGCCGCCGGGAAGCGCTCGCGGCGCAGCAGGTGCAAACGCCCATCGGCAACGACGACGCGCCACCCGAGCGCTTCGGCAAACGCAGCGATCGGCTGCGCGTCGTCCCCTGCGCCAAAAATGGACAGGCGCGGAGCCGGGGCCAGGTACTCGACGAAGTAAGCGGGTTGGTCCAGGGTGCTCTCAAATGCTGCATCAAGCGCAAGGCTTGCCTCCCCGGCCATGGCGCGGACCGCCGCGGCGTGGAGCTCACTCGGAGGTGCCGCTTGCGCGGCGCGTTCGCAAAGTGTCTCGAGCGCGGGGGGCGCCGCTGAAGTGGCATGCGATCCAGCAAAGACGCCTTGCCGAAGCACCGCCCGCGTACCTACTGCCTCCCCTTCGAGCGCTGCAACAATCACGGCGGCGCGGCTCTCCTCCAAACCGGCTGCAAGTGCCTGGAGCACCGCCGAGGGATCGCGCTCCATGAGCACCCACACTGTGCCGCCGCAACCGAGACCCCAGGGAACTGCGTCCGCATCCAGCATGTCTTCGTCAAAGGAGCTTTGATACTGCTCAACGCGCGGCCCGTGAGCGGTAAGCCACCAGATTTTGCGGCTGATTTCTGCCTCCAGGCAGCCTCCGGAGACGGTACCGGCGCGCTCGCCTTTGCTTGAAACGAGCATGCGCGCCCCGGGCTTGCGGTACGAGGAGCCTTCCACGTGGACCACGGTCGCGAGCGCGACCGGCTCGCCGGCAGCGCTGCAGCGGCGCCACAAAGCCACAATCTGCGCAGTCTCTCCCATGGGTGTCTTGATAGATGCCGGCCGGTGCCGCCGGATGCTGCCAACGGGTGCGTTGGTGCAAGCCGGGGTCCACCGGGCACGAAATGTGCAGGTATAGTCAACGAAGACGATTCGGTCCGTATGGATTCGTCGTACCTTAAGACGTACCTGGCGCAAGAAAGTTGAGAACCGGATGTTGAGAATTTGCTTTAGCACCTGTGCGGCTGCCACGCTGCTCCTGCTCCCCCCTGCGACTCAGGCGCAAACTCCGGCACCGTCACCGGCACAGACCTCGGCCGCCTCCTCGTCTGCGCCCTCGCTGCAGCAAACACCGCCCGCAGGCTTTATCGGCGGCTTTTTGGCGCGCGTGAGCGCAACACAGGCAGAGCAGCCGCACTGGGTCACCCCTCTTGCCACGGTCACGCCGAGGCTGGAGCAGGAGATTCGCTCGGACTTCCTCTCGCAGCCGCAGACCAATGGCACACGTTTGTGGAACTTTGGCGCGGGCCGCGGCCTGGAAATTATCCCTACCCGGCATATCGAACTTCTCTTCAATGTGCCGCCCTACCTGCAGCACAACTCCAAGGCAAAGGACGGCTTCGGAGACGTGCCATTCCTCCTGAAATACCGCGTGTACGCACGTAATGAGGAGCACGGCAACAGCATTTTTACGATCTTTGTCGGCGGAAGCATCCCGACCGGCTCGTACGTGAACGGGTCGCGCAACGGCACCGTAAGCCCGACGATCGCCGGCGGCAAAGGGTATGGCAAGTTCGACGTCCAGTCCACCGCCGGCGTCACCCTGCCGGTCCGCAACGGCAATGGACTCGGGCGGCCAATTGCCTGGAATACGGCGGTGCAGTTCCACCAGGACGCGCACTGGTGGCCGGAGATTGAAGACAACTACACCTACAACTACGGCGGGCCGGCAGCCAGCAACGGGAGGATTTCGAACTACATTACGCCCGGTGTGGTGTCGCGCTGGAGGCTGCACAACCGGATCGGTGTGACGCTGGGGGCCGGGTTCCAGATTGCGACCAGCCAGTACCACACCTTCAATCATGGGGTGATCACGTCGGCCCGGATGCCGTTCTAGGGGGAATCAGCCTTGTTTCCAGGCGCCGCGCCGCGCCCGGCAGAAAGCGAGGCGCTTTCGCGCATACTGGTGGAGTGCCGGCAGATGCGATCTGGGACGTAATCGTAGTGGGTGCGGGGCCGGCAGGGTGCGCGGCGGCGTATGACCTGGCTGCCGCCGGGCGGAGCGTGCTGCTCCTCGACACCGCGACGTTTCCGAGGGTGAAAGCCTGCGCGGGCGGGCTGACGATGAAGGCCGTCCATGCGCTGCGCTACCCCATCGACCCGGTGGTGCGGCGGTGGGAGCGCGCGGTGGCGCTTGAGCAGGCGCCCGGCCGAGGCATCGCCGTTTGGCGCCGCAAGCCGGTGTGCGCCATGACCGTGCGGGCAGAACTCGACAGCTTTTGCCTGGAGAAAACGGTCGCGCGCGGGGCCGAGTTCCGCCGCATCCCCGGCATTGCCGGGCTTGCGCAGGGCGCGGACTCAGTGACAGTAAAGCTTGCGCCGGCTGCGGTCGCGCAAGCCAACGCGGAAGCGGGTTCCAGCGCCGGCGGCATCGGCATGAAGTCAGACGAGCTGAGCGCGCGCTTCATACTTGGTGCCGATGGGGTCCACAGCCGGGTGCGTGCGCTGCTTGGAGCCGCCCCGTGGTTTCGCACGGGCTTTGCCGTGGAGGCCAACGTTCC
>CAXUDF010000042.1:5732-7903 GCA_964249695.1 uncultured Acidobacteriaceae bacterium | reverse complement strand
GGCCGGAGACAAGGCCGAGAGCGGCCGCTATCCGCTCACTTTCGATTTTGCGCCGGTGACGGGCGGGTACGGCTGGCTGTTTCCTCGGGATACCCACGTCAATGTGGGCTTGTATGTGGAGGATGGCAGGGCCGGCGGCGTAGACAAGGCGGCGCTTGCCCGCTACATCGAGCTCCGCTGCGGCGCGGGACGGCCCGTGGATCGGGCGATCGGGCAGTTTCTGGGCCTGGGCGCGGCAGGGTACCGCCCGGCACCGGGGACGCGGGTGCTGCTGGCCGGCGACGCGGCAGGGTTTGTGGACCCACTGACGGGCGAGGGTATTTACGGCGCGATCCGGAGCGGGCAGGCTGCCGCGGAAGCGATGCTTGGCGCGCTTCGCGAGGCGGACGGCCGGGCCTCGGGGCGGCCGAAGGATCGTGAAATGCCGCTGACGGAGCGTTTTCTTCGCGCGGCAGGGAGCCTCCAGGCAGATCTGCGCATCGCGGAACACGGGGCGCGGCGCTTCCACGCGGAGCCGGCACGCGCATGGGCGATGCTGCGGGTTCCGGGACTCGGCCGCCTGGCTCTTGAGGTGTACGCCGAGGGGATACGCTTGCGTGGACTGCTGGAGGCGGCGCGCCTGGCAGGCCGCTGCGCAGGCCTTTGGCAGCGAAGTGCTCAGTTTATCCGGCAGGGGTGAGACCCGGCAAATGGTGCCGCGTGCAAGCGCCTGTTTGCGAAACTTCGTGCGGTCGAACCGTGCACGCTTCGGCGCACTTTGGTGCCCGCCAGGACGGCTTTTCCCCTGCTAGGATGAAAAAGAAACGCGGGCACAGCAGGTGTATCCGAGCGAGGCGCAACCGCCTGCCGGTACCTGCTTCTCGCGGTGGTAGCCCGAAAGGGATCTGGAAAGGCGGGGCGATGCACTGGCGCAACGGAGGGCACGAGCAGAGCGGGACGAGGAAACAGGGTGTGCTCCGGCGTCTGCGGTCGGTCGCCGTGCTGGGCGCGGCTGTTCTGGCGGCGACCTGGATGACGGGCAGCGCCTGGGCCGAGAACAAGCCTTCGCCGGTTCCGAACATGTTTTCGCCGACCTCGACGCCGGCCGAGCAGGAGTTTCACCTGGCCTTGTTCGTAATTGGCATTACGATGGGCATCCTGGTGGTGGTCGGCGGCCTGTGGGCGTATGCCACGTGGAAATTCCGGGTCAAGGAAGATAGTGACACCGAGCCGGCGCAGATTTATGGTTCGCCGCAGGTCGAGCTGGCCTGGACGATCATCCCGGTCATTATCGTCGTCGTGATGTTCCTGACCACCGCACGTATGATCTTCGCCATCCAGGACGCACCGAAGCCGCCGACCGCGCTCGACGTGACGGTTGTAGGCCACCAGTTCTGGTGGGAGTATCGCTACCCCAAGTACGGGGTCGTCGTGGCAAACGAACTGCACGTGCCGATGAGCACCAAGGAGCGTCCCGAGCCGACCTTTATGAAGCTGATGTCGGCCGACGTGTGGCATTCGTTCTGGGTCCCGCAGCTTGCCGGCAAGGTCGACAACATTCCCGACCACGTCAACGAGATGTGGATTGATCCGCACGTGCCGGGTGTGTATGTCGGGCAGTGCGGGCAGTTCTGCGGGGTGGAGCATGCGAAGATGCTGATCCGCGTGTACGTGGACACGCCGACCGAGTTCCAGCACTGGATTGCGAACCAGCAGGCGCCGGCGACCGAGCAGATTGACGGGCAGTCAGCGCCCGTAGGCGGCCCAGGGCAGCTGGGGTCGGGTTATTCGAGCCGCAACGACGCTCCCGTGGCGCAGGGTGCTCCGCACTTCGAGATGGTCGCCGCGACTGTGAATGGCGATCCGAAGGCTCCGGCAAACGGCAACTCGTCGGGCGAGTCCAGCCAGGATATCGCCGGGCAGCGCGCGCAGATTGCGGCCGGCAAACAGGTGTTTCTCGGGAACTCCTGCATCAACTGCCATGCGGTCGGCGGCACGGTAGCCAACGGGCGCTTTGGACCAAACCTGACGCACTTCGGCAGCCGCGATACGCTCGGCTCGGGCACTATCGCGAATAACATGGGCAACTTGAAGATCTGGATTCGCAACCCGAGTGATGTAAAAGAAGGCGCGCTGATGCCGCCGATGCAACTGGACGAAGTACAGCTGCAGCAGGTGTCCGCATACCTGAC
>CAXUDF010000042.1:0-5632 GCA_964249695.1 uncultured Acidobacteriaceae bacterium | reverse complement strand
AGTAGAACCAGGGCAGTAGAACCGAGTAAGAGGAGCAGCAACGATGGCAGACGCATCGATACCGATTGGATCGCTTGACCTGACGCCGCCGCGGATTTCGGAAGGCACCTTCCGCGAGTACCTGCACGGCTGGGTTACGACCGTAGACCACAAGCGCCTTGGCATCCTGTATGTCATGTACGCGCTGTTTTTCCTGGTAGTTGGCGGCGGCGAAGCGATGGTCATGCGCATCCAGCTGGCGCAGCCGGACAACCACTTTCTGTCGCCGGAAGTGTACAACCGGATGTTCACGATGCACGGCACAACCATGGTCTTCCTGATGGGCATGCCGCTGCTGTTCGGCTTCGCGAACTACCTGGTGCCGCTGATGATCGGCGCGCGCGACATGGCGTTTCCCCGCTTGAATGCGCTGAGCTTCTGGCTGACCGCCTTTGGCGGCATTCTGCTGTACTACTCGTTCATCGGCGGCGTTGGCCTGTACGGCGTGGGCGCGTCTCCGGACGTGGGCTGGTTTGAGTACGCACCGCTGACCACCCGAACGTATTCGCAGGGCCATGCAACGGATTTCTGGGCGTTGAGCCTGTTTGTCGCCGGTTGGGGTACGCTCGGCGCGGCGATCAACATCATTTCAACCACCATCTCCATGCGCTGCAAAGGCATGACGATGATGAGGATCCCACTGTTTGTGTGGATCATGCTATGCGTTTCCGCTCTGACCCTGGTAGCCATTACCCCGCTGACCGCGGCGCAGGTCATGCTTGAGCTGGACCGCTACCTGGGTGCGCACTTCTTCGATACGCAGGCAGGCGGCTCGGCCTTGATCTGGGCACACTTCTTCTGGATCTTCGGGCACCCCGAGGTCTACATTCTGGTGCTGCCGGCTTTCGGCGTCGCCAATGAGGTGATCCCGGTCTTTTCGCGCAAAGCCATGTTCGGCTACCCGGCCATGGTCGCCGCAACCGTCGGCATCGTATTCATCTCACTCGGCGTGTGGGCCCACCATATGTTCACGGTCGGCATGACGTCGGCGGCGAACACTTTCTTTACGCTTTCCACGATGATCATCGCGGTGCCGACCGGCATCAAGATCTTCAACTGGATTGCGACCATGTGGGGCGGCAAGCTGCGCTTTGCGACCCCCATGTTGTTTATGACGGCCTTCATCGTACAGTTCCTGATCTCCGGGCTTACCGGGATCATGCTGTCGGCGTCGCCCTGGGACTGGCAGTTGCACAACTCGTACTTCGTGGTTGCGCATTTCCACTACGTGCTGGTGGGCGGGATTATTTTCAGCATGCTGGGCGGCATTTACTACTGGTTCCCGAAGGTCACGGGCCGAATGCTGGATGAGAAGCTGGGCAAGTGGCACTTCTGGCTCTTCCTGATCGGCTTCCATCTCACCTTTGACTTCCTCCACATCCCCGGTATTCTCGGGATGCCGCGCTGGGTGTACACCTACGAGGCAAGCCGGCAATGGGGAAGCTGGAACCTGATCGCCTCCATCGGTGCTGCCGTTCAAACGCTCGGTACCGCTGTCTTCCTGTACAACATCGTCAAGTCGGGCCTGCACGGAGTGGAAGCCGGACCGGATCCCTGGGATGCGTGGACCCTCGAGTGGGCAACGTCTTCGCCTCCGCCGGACTACAACTTCGCAGTAGACCCGGTCGTTTCAAGCCGGCGCCCACTGTGGGACCTGAAGCACCCGACCGATCCGGACTGGAAGTACGAATAGCTTCCCGGCCCCGCCGCTCGCAATGAGCGGCGGGGCAATGCGGTCCCAGGCAGAGCGTGAGTTTCGACACGAAGAAAGAGTATTGATGAGCGCGAGCACGATTCCCGTACCCGTAGTCGCCCACCAGCTTGAAGAGCCCTGGCACCTGCCCAACAAGGGCAAAGTCGGCATGATCTGCCTGATCATCGGCGAGACGGCCATCTTCTCGATCTTTGTGCTGGCCTACCTCTTCTACATCGGCAAAAGCCAGTGGGGTCCCCAGCCGAAAGAAGTGCTGTCGGTCCCCATCGTCAACACCATCTGCCTCCTGTCGAGCTCGCTTACGATCTGGGTGTCCGAGCAGGCCATCGAGCATGGCAAGGTGCAGAAGTTTATCGCGTGGATGGGGTTGACGATCCTTCTGGGCTCGATCTTTTTATTTGGCACTGGCTACGAGTGGTACAAGCTGATCTACCATGACGGCCTGACTCTGCAGACAAACCTGTTTGGCACCACGTTTTACTCGCTCGTCGGGCTGCACGCCTCGCACGTCATTATCGGCCTCATTATGCTGATTACGCTCTGGCTGTTTGCGAAGACCGGCCACGTGACCTCGAAGAACAGCGAACGGATTCAGACGCTGGCGTTGTACTGGCACTTTGTGGACGCGGTGTGGGTCGTGGTGTTCGCCGTGGTGTACATCATTGGTAGATAACCCGGGCAGGTAGGCCAGGCAGAGAATCAAGGCCCTGCGGCAGGGCGAGCACGCAAGGAAAGCACAGGGACCGACGGCATGAAAACTGAAGAGCAAGGCGTACACGCTGGCGATCTGCAGCAAGGCACCGTTGAGGTGCCGCACGGTGACACGGTAAGGGCGAGCAGTCCCGCGCACGATGACGCGATCCATCTGCCGCGGCCTACGGCCTGGCCGATCGTGACCGCACTCGGCTTCACCCTGCTGATCGCCGGCATTTTGACGCACTACGTCATCAGCATCCTGGGCTTCCTGATGTTGACCTACGGCTGCGTGGGCTGGTTTAAGGAAGTGCTGCCGCACGAGATGCACGAAGAAATCGACGTGCGCGTGCAGGAGATCGCGGTGGCGACCTCCCGTAAGTCGGTGGCGCGCATCTCGGTCGCCGACAATCACCGGGCGCACCTCCCGCTCGAGAGCTTCTCTGTGCTTTCCGGGCTCAAAGGCGGCATCGCCGGCGGCGCGGCGATGATCATTCCAGCGGCCGCGTACGGCCTCATTGCGCACCACTCGATCTGGTACCCGATCAACCTGCTCGGCGGCGCCGGCGTGGCCAGCATGTCAGGCATCATGAACCCGACCGAGCAGAGCCTGCGTGCCTTTCACTTTCAGACGCTCGGCATCGCGGCAATCATCCACGTCATTTCCTGCACGCTGATCGGCCTGCTCTACGGCTCGATCCTGCCGCTTGCTCCGAAGCATCCGGTGATTTTGGGCGGGGTCATCGCGCCGCTGGCCTGGACGGGACTGTTGTTCGCGACCCTGCCGACCATCAACCCTGAAATGAGTGCGCACATCAACTGGCCGGACTTTGTCATTGCGCAGCTGACATTTGGTCTGGTGGCGGGCTGGGTCGTTTCCCGGTCCGGCTACGCCCGCACAGCGCAGGCGCTGCCGTTTGCATTGCGGCTTGGCCTTGAAACCCCGGGCATGGGGCATGACGATACGAAGGATGGAAAGTAATGCCGGTACGTGGCGTGTGGATAGAACGAGTTCGAGCGGCTGCACTGGCGGCCGTGGCCGTGACGGCGATGGCCGGGGCGACCGGGTGTGAGCGGTTAATCAACGGGCCGGCGAAGTTGCATGAGGTGGAACCCCGCCCCGACAAGGTGTTGGCGTTTGACGACCTGTACCAAAGCAACTGTGCCGCCTGCCACGGGAAGGAGGGCAAGAACGGTCCAGCGGTCACGATGAATAACCCGTTGTATTACGGCATCGCCACCGACGAGATCATCACCAAGTGGACCGCTAACGGCGGCCCGGGCGGGCTGATGCCGGCGTTCGCGACCTCCGCGGGCGGCCTCCTGACCGATGATCAGGTGAAGGCAATCGTGGTCGGGATGCGCCAGCGCTGGGCAAAGCCCGCTACGCTTGTAGGTATGAACCTCCCGCCCTATGCCGCGACCCACCCCGGTGATGTTTCGCACGGCCAGCAGGTCTGGGGACAGGCATGTGCCAGCTGCCACGGCGCAGCCGCAGCGGACGGACGGGTCCCCCACCCTGGCAAGTCCGGCAATGTATCCGATCCAACCTACCTTGCGCTGATCAGCGACCAGGGTCTTCGGACGATCATCATTGCAGGGAGACCGGATTTAGGGCAGCCGGACTACCGGGGTGATATCCCGGGACACCCCTTGGATGACGCCGACATCACCGACGTTGTCGCCTGGCTGGCAAGCCACCGCATCGCGGACCCAGGCGATCCGCACCCGATGGGCAAAGCGACAGATCTCGAAAGGAGGACCGGCCAGTAATGAGCACAACAGAAGATCATCAGATTAAGGTTTCAGACCGGAAAGTTGAAGATCACCAGGCCGCGGTGACCGACGCGAGCATACCCGGTGAGAAGGTTCACACCGTTACCCGGCGCAGTGTGCTGATGAACATTGGCATCGCGCTTAATGCTTTGGTCGGTCTCGCGATTACGGTGCCGGTTATCGGCTACGTCATCGGCCCGGCTGTACGCAAAAAGGGCTACTACAAGTCCTGGGTATCGCTCGGCCACGTAGACCGCTACCCAAATGGACAGACGCGCCTGGCCACCTTTGTCGAGCCGTACCGCACGCCGGACGACGGCGCGACTGACAACACGGCCTGCTGGGTACGTCGGCTATCGGACGAGGTGTTTCAGGTCTTCGCGATCAACTGCGCGCACCTGGGCTGCCCGGTACGCTGGTTCCCGCAGTCGGGCCTGTTTATGTGCCCATGCCACGGGGGCGTGTACTACCAGGATGGCTCACGCGCGGCGGGACCGCCCGAGCGCGGGATGTTTGAGTACAAATGGAAGCTCGTCAACGGCGAGCTCCAGATCAACGCGGGCCAGTTGCCCACGCTTTCGACACAGGCAAGCCTCCGCAAGGAAGGCGGCAGCAAGGAAAAGTCATGCCTCGGGTAAATATAAACGCTAAGAAGACCGCGCTCGACGCTTACGGCTGGATAGAGCGCCGTGTGCAGCTGGAGGGCTTCGTCAAAGAGTCCGCCCTGCACCCCGTGCCAAAGTCGACCGCGAGCTGGTGGTATGTATTCGGCTCCGCGGCGACCGCGCTGCTGGTGCTGCAGATCCTCACCGGCATCCTGCTGGCGCTCGTGTACACCCCATCGGCGAGCGAAGCATGGCAGAGCCTCAACTTCCTCAACAATGACCTGACCCTGGGCTGGTTCCTCCGTGCGATGCACGGCTGGGGCTCTAACTTCATGGTCGCGGTTGTTATCGTCCACATGGCGCAGGTCTTCTTATTCGGCGCGTACAAGTTCCCGCGCGAGCTGACCTGGCTGCTGGGCGTCGGCCTGCTGTTTATGACCCTTGGCATGGCCTTTACCGGGCAGGTATTGCGCTATGACCAGGACGCCTACTGGGGCCTAGGCATTGGCGCTTCCATCGCCGCGCGTGTACCGATTGTCGGACCGATCGCGGTCAACGCTCTGCTCGGCGGTCCTATCATCGGCGGAGCCACGCTGACGCGCTTCTTCGCGCTTCACGTTTTTGTGATTCCTAGCCTGATGATTGGCATGTCGAGCCTGCACGTATGGCTCGTTCTGAAGCTGGGCATCAACGAGTGGCCGATGCCTGGCCGCATCGTGCGGCGCTCCACCTACGTTCACGAGTACAACGAGCTGGCGCACAAGGACGGCATCGCATTCGTCCCAGGCGCGGTCTGGAAGGATCT
>CAXUDF010000041.1:9539-22764 GCA_964249695.1 uncultured Acidobacteriaceae bacterium | reverse complement strand
TATGGCGGAGAGAGAGGGATTCGAACCCCCGATACCCGTAAAGGTATGGCTGATTTCGAGTCAGCTGCATTCGACCGGACTCTGCCATCTCTCCGCGCGCCGGGCGGGGTCGCCGCACTCCCTACTCTACCATCGGCTGCACGGCCGCCTGCTAGGATCGCCGCATGCGCGAGGCGTCACCAGCAAGGGCGGAGCAGGCTCCCGGCGAACGATGGGCGCTCGCCCTTTCGCTCGGGCGCTACCTCACGCAGTCCGAGGTGCACACCTACGCCTTTTCGGTCGCCGCAAACGCCATTCTGTCCCTCTTCCCATTCATCGTGCTGATGTTTACCGTGGCGCGGCGCGTCTTCCACTCGCAGTCCATGGTCAGCGTGATCGGCGACATGCTGCACTACTTTCTGCCGGCGAACCAGGACTTTGTGGTCCGCAACATGAGCCTGCTGGTGCACCCGCATGGCGGTGTGCAGTTTGCGTCGGTGGTTACCCTGTGCATCTCCTCGTCGGGCGTCTTTCTGCCGCTTGAGGTTGCGCTCAACCGCGTGTGGGGCGTCCAGCAGAACCGGTCCTACCTCCGAAACCAGCTTGTTTCGCTCGGGCTGGCGCTTGCGGTCGGCGTGCTAGCGCTGTTTTCTGTCGGGGTGACCGCGCTGCAAAGCAGGGTGCTGACCCTGGTGTTCTTCGGGCACACGCAGAACGTCGTGTTCGCTTTCCTGGCCAACTCTTTCCTGCAGCTCACCGCCGCATTCCTGTCTGTTTCTCTCTTCTTCATCACGTACTGGGTGCTGCCGAACCGCAAACTCCCATTTCGCGCGGTGCTGCCCACGGCCATCGTGACCGGGCTCTCCTGGGAGCTGGCAAAAGTGGTGTACGTGCATGTCCTGCGCTGGATGGACCTCGGCGCGGTGTACGGACCGTTTGCTGTCTCGGTCGGGCTCATGATGTGGGCATTTATCACCGGCCTGCTGCTGCTCGCAGGCGCGCATGTCTCGGCCACGCGGTACACGCGCTTTCTGGCCCGGGCAGCCGAGCTCCAGGACCAGGCCTCCCAGGGCGCAGCCTCGCTCAAGCTCTAAAGCTCAGCGCGAAACGCGGAATGCTTTGTCCACCATGGCCACCGGCTCGCTCCCCGCTGGAAGCAGCGTAAACAGGCTTCCGTAGACCGGCTCTCGATGGAGGTTGCGGCTGAAAGTGCGCAGGAGCGATACGTCGCCGGATCGCGTATCGGCCGCCAGCAGCAGGTGGCCGTCGGCAGAAAAGACCATCGGTCCCGGGCCGCTGCCCACGTGGACTGTGTTCACCAGCTTTCCGTCATCGATGGCGTACACAGCGACCGTGTCAGCGTCCCGGTTTGCAACCCACAGCAGGGAATTGTCGCTGCTGACGATGCCGAACGCCGGGTTTTGCCCGATCACCGCCGCGCCGCCGACCTCATTGGTGCCCGTCGCAATCTCGGAGATGGAGTTCGCGCCTTGATTGACAACGAAGATCTCACCGCCATCCGGTTTCACAGCCAGGCGGACCGGCGCTGTCCCCACATCGAGCAGCGCCAGCAGCCGGTCGCTTTCCGGCGCCTGCAGGCTTCGCTTCTGTGGGTCGGTTTTAAGCCCCAGAACAAGCACCTGGTGCCCCTGGGAGCAGGCAATAAAGGCCTTGCTGCCGTCCGGCAGCAGCGCAATGCCGGTCGCTCCGGGGCAGCCGCTGAAGGAGCTCCGGAGCCGGGGCAAATCGGCCGGCGGCGTACTTTTCCCAGCGGTATCGCTTTGAGGAAGGTCCATCAGGCTCACGCTGCCGCTTGCCCGGTTTGCTACCACCAGCGTTGCCCCGTCAGAGGTGACTGCGAGATCGGCCGGACCCTCGCCGACACCGGCAACGCCCACAACGCGCCGGTGGTCCAGGTCGAGTACCGACACGCTGTTGCCGCCCTCGTTTGCCACGTAGAGCCGGCGTCCCGCAGGGTCGAGCGCCATGGCCGAAGGCTGTTTGCCCAGCGGCAGTCGAGCAACAACCGCGTTTCGCTCGGCATCGATGATCGACAAAGCTCCCGCTGCCGCGTACACCTCATTGCGCGTCGGGTTGGCAAGCAGCGCGCGCGGGTGCGCGCCGACCTTGAGAAGCTGCTCCTGGCGGACGTGCACAAGGTCAAGCACGGTGACGGTGTCGCTTCCGCCATTGGCGATGTAGGCGTACTCGCGATAGTCGGCCGGGTAGCTGGGGAAGGCGCCGCTGCGGCAGCCCGCGCAGGCCAAAGCGCCAAGCAACAGCGAAAGCAAGGTCCCTCGCCGTCCCGGACTGGAAAGCAGCAGCATCTCTGCCACTCTATCCCAGCTCGGGATGTCAACCGTCAGCTTCGTGACTCACCAGCCGGCGGCAAGTGCGAGCTCCGGAGCTCAGGCCCCGGCCGTGTGCAGCGCTTCGCCCTCTTGCACGAAGGTATTGCGCACCACAGATCGGCCGACGATCGCGGCGATCTGCGAGGCTTCGCCCATGAGCTGCACAAACTGGTCCGGGTACAGCGATTGGGCTCCGTCGGAGAGCGCACGGTCCGGCTGGTTGTGCACCTCCACAATCAGGCCGTCGGCACCGCAGGCAACCGCGGCTCGCGCCATCGACAGCACCTTGTCGCGCTTGCCCGTACCATGGCTCGGGTCCACCACGATGGGCAGGTGCGAGAGCTGCTGCGCCGCGGGCACAATACTCAGGTCCAGCGTGTTGCGGGTGTGATCGGCAAAGGTGCGAATGCCGCGCTCGCACAGGATGACCTCGTAGTTGCCCTCGCTCATGATGTACTCGGCCGCCATCAGCAGCTCTTCAAGCGTGGCCGACATGCCGCGCTTCAGCAGCACCGGCTTGCGCTTGCGGCCGGCCGCCCGCAGCAGCGAGTAGTTCTGCATATTGCGCGCGCCGATCTGGATCACGTCCGCGTACTCGGCCACAAGCTCAAGCGCGTCCTGGTCGATCGCCTCGGTCACGATGCGCATGCCCGTCCGGTCGCGGATTTCCGTCATGATCGTCAGCGCTTCCTCGCCGAGGCCCTGGAAGGCATACGGTGAGGTGCGCGGTTTGTAGGCGCCGCCCCGGAAGAACTGTGCGCCTGCCGCGGCGACCGCGTCGGCGGTGCGGAACGCCTGCTCGCGCGTCTCAATCGAGCAGGGTCCGGCGATGATCATCAGGTCGCGCCCGCCGACGGTGAAGCTCGTCCCGGGAAAGCGGATGATCGTATCTTCTTCCTTGACGTCGCGCGAAACTAGCTTGTAGGGCTTCGATACGCGGATCACATCAGCGACGCCCGACAGCTCCGACAGGCTGCTGTGGTCGACCTCACCCTTGTTGCCCGTGATGCCGATCGCGGTGCGTTGCGCGCCGGGCAGCGCGTGGGGGCGCAGGCCGAGCCGCTCAATCTGATCGCACACGGCGGCAATCTGCTCTGGGGTCGCGTGCGACTTCATGACAACCAGCATGGGAGAACCTCTATCCCAAGTGTATCGCGCGGGCACGCCCCAGCAGCGCGCGCCTGAAGGGCCGGCCATACGCCGCGTTCCGCTTTGGTACTGCTTCCCGGAAACGCTATACGGCCGCGGCCGTTGTGCCCGTTGCGCTGCCTGCCAGTTCAGCATCGCTTGCACCGGCTTCGGCACGCTCATGGAAGCTGACGGCAAACAGCACGAAGACCACGGCGGAGCAGCCCGCGGCTACCAGCCAGATGCCGCGCCACGCAGCCATGCCCGCCGCGCCTGCCACGCCGTGCAGCGGGTAGTGATCCACCACCGGGCCCGAAAGGGACGAGCCCAGCAGCATACCCGCGCCGTAGGTGATTTGCGTAATGAGACCCTGCGCGGCCGAGCGCACCGCCAGCGGCGCTTTGCGGTCGACGTAGATCTGCCCCGTCACGAAAAAGAAGTCATAGCAGATGCCGTGCAGCAGAATGCCGGCCCACAGCAGCCCCATACCGCTGCCGCTGTTGCCGTACGCAAACAGCACGTAGCGCAGCGCCCAGGCGGCCATGCCGCCCAGCAGCATGCCCTTGACGCCCAAACGGCGAAAAAACCACGGAATCAGCAGCAGGCAGCCCAGCTCCGAGAACTGTCCACCGGTCATCTTGCTGGCTGCGTTCTGCACGCCAATCTCATTCAGGAACAGGTTGGTAAAAGCGTAGTAGAACTGCAGCGGTATGCAGATGAGCAGCGAAGCCGCCGCAAAGACCGCGAAAGCGCGGTCGCGAAATAACCCGAGCACGTCCGGCGAAATCATGCCGGCAAGCACGCCCCGAGTTTGCCCACCGGCCCGGGCCAGTGGCGGGGTGTGCGGCAGCGTCAGGCAGTAGCCGGCCATCGCGATGGAAGCCAGCGCCGCGATCCGCAGCGGCACCGCAGAGGACTCAAGCGCAAGCCCGCCCACCAGCAGCCCGGCGAGGATCCAGCCTGTGGTGCCCAGCACCCGCAGCGGCGCAAACTCCACGCCCGGGTCGCGCATCTGCCGAAACGCGAGCGTATTGGTAAGCGCGAGCGTCGGCATGTAGCAGCACGCGTACAGCAGCAGCAGCACGTACACCGGCGCAAAGCTTTGCTGCAGCGAGGCGGCCCATAGCAGAGCGCCGCCGGCCAGGTGCAGCCCGGCCAGCAGCTTTTCGGTCGCAAATGCGCGGTCAGCCAGCGAACCGGCTAAAAACGGCGATAGCAGCGCGCCAATCGCGGTGGTGCCCGCGACCCACGCAATCTCGGTCCCGCTGAACCGAAGCGTGCGGCCGAGCCACGTGCCGACGGTCACGTACCAGGCGCCCCAGATGAAGTACTGGAGAAACAGCATGGCGGCCAGGCGCACCTTGATGCCGCCGGGGGTCCGATACCAGGGAGTCATGACTGCTCATTCTGCGGGTCAGGCAGCTCGCGCGTCAAAGCACTCCCTCCGCTGCAACGCTGTGGGCGTGCCGGCGAGCCAGTTCCAGAAAGGATTGGTGCAGCGGCCCCTCCCGCAGCGGGCTCCACGCAACAACCAGGTCGATCGACGCGCCCGGGTTTCGAATGGGTGAGAACGCAACGTCCTCGGACGCGAGCTTCTGCGCGCCTTTCGGCAGGATGGCAATGCCTTCGCCCGCGGCTACCAGCGTGAGCACGCCGCTTGCAACCGATGCCGTCGCTGCAATGTTCGGTGAAAACTCGGCCTCACGGCAGAGCGCGATCACTTTGTCGAACAGGACCGGCGAGGTATGCCGCTGCGTGATCACAAAGCGCTCCGTCGCGAGCTCCCGCATCTCGACAGACCGCTCCGCAAGGCGGTGCCCGGCCGGCAGGGCAACCACCAGCGGCTCGACGTAAAAGCGTTCTGCGCACAGCTGGTCGCCCTGCGGCGACTGGAGCGCGCGGGTAAAACCGATGTCGATGGCACCCGACACCAGAGCCTCGTGCTGCTCGGTGGGCGTCAACTCTACCAGGGCGACCTTCACTCCGGGTGAATGCTCTCGAAACGCCCGGATCAGCCCCGGAAACAGCGCGTCAGTGCCGCCGACGAAGAAGCCGATGGTCAGCGTGCCCACCTCGCCCCGGGCCGAGCGCCGAGCTGCTTCGCAGGCGCGCTCGGCAGCAGCGAGTGTGCGCCGCGCCTCCTCAAGGAACACCTCCCCATGCGCGGTCAGGCGGGCCCTACGCTCCCGTCGATCAAACAACGGCACGCCCAGCTCCTCTTCCAAGTCCCGCATTTGCTCGCTCATCGCCGACTGCGAAACGTGAATCAGTACAGCGGCGCGGGCAAACCCGCCCGCATCGGCGACTGCACAGAAGTAGCGCAGATGGCGAAGCTCCATATGTCCAGCCCCCGGCACTAAGGGTATCGGCAAAAGTGATGACCCGAGTCGGAATAAACTGTTTGGCAATCGTTACCGGGCGGCGCACACTAAGAGTGTTGCTCGCAACGGAGCACCGGGAAGCCCGCGTATGTGGATAGTCAAGATCGCGCTCGAACGCCCCTACACGTTCATCATCCTTGCGCTGTTGATCCTCATCCTGAGCCCGGTCGTCATCCTGCGGACTCCGACCGACATCTTCCCAGCGATTGACATTCCGGTTGTTGCAATTAACTTCACGTACGCAGGGCTTTCCGCCGAGGACTTTGAGGGCCGCATCACCAGCCCTTACGAGAAAGCGCTCACCACGCTGGTCGACAACATCGAGCATATCGAGTCGACCACATACAACGGCCAGGTGGTGGTCAAGGTATTCCTGCAGCCCGGCGCAAGCCTCGATACGGCAAACGCGCAGGTCACAGCCGCCTCGCAGTACCTCATCAAGCAGCTGCCCCCGGGCACGCTGCCGCCGGAAATTATCAACTTTTCGGCGTCGAGCGTTCCGATTCTGCAGCTGGGCATCTCGGGCGAGGGCTTGTCTGAGTCGCAGCTCAACGACTACGCGACCAACTTCATCCGGCCGCAGCTTACGACGGTACCGGGCGCGGTCATCCCGCTTACCTACGGCGGCAAGCAGCGGCAGATCAGCGTAAACATGCAGCCCGAGCTGATGCAGGCCAAGGGCGTATCGCCGGGCGACCTGCTGAATGCGCTTCAGGCGCAGGACCTGGTGCTGCCGTCCGGCACCGCAAAAATCGGCCTCAGCGAGTACGACGTCACCACCAATGCGTCGCCGCAGTCCGTTGCCGAAATCGCCGATATACCCGTCAAGCAGGCCAGCGGCAGCACGGTCTACGTGCGCGACGTGTCGACGGTCAGCGACGGATTCGCGTTCCAGACCAACGTAGTGCGGCAGGATGGTCGGCGCGGCGTGCTGATCAGCGTGCTCAAGAACGGCCAGTCCTCGACGCTGTCGGTGGTGTCGGGCGTACGCGCCCAGCTGCCGAGGGTCGCGACACTGGTGCCGCCGCAACTCAAGATCGCACCGCTGGCTGACCAGTCCGTCTTTGTGCGCGGTGCGGTTTCCGGGGTCATCCGCGAAGCCATCATCGCCGCCGCGCTGACCGGGCTCATGATCCTGCTGTTCCTGGGTTCGTGGCGCTCGACGCTCATCATCGCGATCTCGATCCCGCTCTCGATCCTCAGCTCGATCATTGTGCTGAGCCTGATCGGCGAAACCATCAATACCATGACGCTCGGCGGCCTGGCGCTCGCGGTCGGCATCCTGGTCGACGACGCGACGGTCACGATCGAAAATATCGAGCGCTTCCTTGAGGAAGGCTACGAGCTGCGCGAGGCGATCCTGGACGGTGCGGCCCAGATTGCCGTGCCGGCGCTTGTGTCCACGCTGTGCATCTGCATCGTGTTTCTGCCGATGTTTTTCCTCTCCGGCGTATCGCGCTTCCTGTTTGTGCCGCTGGCGGAGGCGGTCGTGTTCGCGATGCTCGCCTCCTACATCCTGTCGCGTACTCTGGTGCCGACACTCGCGCTGTATCTGCTGCGCATTCATCATCCGGGGCCTTCGCGCAACCCGCTGGTGCAGTTTCAGCAGGGTTTTGGGCGGGGCTTTGAGCGCGTGCGTACCGGCTACGAAGGCTTGCTGACGCGGCTGGTGCTGCGGCGCACCATCTTCATTCCGGCGTTTCTGCTCGCCTGTCTGTGCGTGTTTTTGCTGGTGCCGTTTCTCGGGCGTGACTTCTTTCCCGCAACCGATGCCGGCGAGTTCATCCTGCACGTGCGCGGCAAAACCGGGCTGCGCATTGAAGAGACTGCCCGTCTCTGCGACCTGGTCGAGGCCGAGATCCGCCGCACCATTCCGGCCGGCGAGCTTGACAGCATCCTCGACAACATCGGCCTGCCGTACAGCGGCTTTAACACCATGCACTCGACCTCGGGCCTGGTCGGCGCAAGCGACGCCGACATCATCGTGAGCCTCAAGGAAGACCACCATCCCACCGCCGACTACATCCGGCACCTGCGCGCGACGCTGCCCTCCGAGTTTGCCGGAGACATGTTCTACTTCCTGCCGGCCGACATCACGACGCAGATCCTCAACTTCGGTCTGCCCGCGCCGATTGACGTGCAGATCACCGGCTCAGACGTGTACCAGAGCAAGGCGATCGCCGACACCATGCTGAAGCAGCTGCGGCAGATACCGGGGCTGACCGACGTGCGCATCCAGCAGCCGCTGGATTACCCGACGCTCAACATCCAGGTGGACCGCACCAAGGCTTCGCAGGGCGGCTTTACCGAGCGCGATGTGGCGCAAAGCCTCACCAACAGCCTGAGCGGCTCGTTCCAGATCACGCCGATGTTTTTCCTAAACCCGAAAAATGCGGTGAACTACAGCCTCGTCACGCAAACGCCGCAGTACGCGGAAGAGTCGATGACTGACCTCCAGAACATTCCCATCCACGCGCAAAACAGCACGGCTTCCGGCATTCTGGGCGACCTGGCCACGATTCAGCGTCATACCGAGATGGCGATCGTCTCGCACTACAACATTCGCCGCACTATGGATATCTACGGCGCGGTGCAGGATCGCGACCTGGGCGCGGTGGGCGCCGATGTAGAGCGCGTGGTCGCGCACAATAGCGGGCACCTGCCGCGCGGGACCTTCATCGAGGTGCGCGGGCAGCTTAAAACCATGCAGAGCGCCTACGTCGCACTGCTGGCCGGCCTCGCATTCGCGATCGTCCTGGTCTACATGTTGATCGTGGTCAACTTTCAGAGCTGGCTCGACCCGTTCATCATCATCACGGCGCTGCCGGCGGCGCTTGCCGGCATTGTGCTTTTCCTGTTCCTCACCCACACCACGCTCAGCGTGCCCGCGCTGATGGGTGCCATCATGTGCATGGGCGTTGCGACGGCAAACTCGATCCTGGTGGTTTCCTTTGCGAAAATTCGTCTCGGTGAGCACGGCGAGCCGCTGCGCGCCGCGATTGAAGCAGGCGCAACGCGGTTCCGCCCTGTCTGCATGACTGCGCTCGCCATGATCATCGGCATGATCCCCATGGCCCTCGGCGTGGGTGACGGCGGGGAGCAGAACGCGCCGCTCGGCCGTGCAGTGATCGGCGGCCTGCTGCTCGCGACCCTGGCAACGCTCACCTTTGTGCCCACTGTCTTCGCGCTGCTGCACGGCCGTAAGCAGCGGCCGCGCGGCGCAGAGACTGTTGCTGTACCCCGGCCCGGGAAGGAGGCTGCGTCGCATGCCTGATCTGTCAACCCCTACCCACCCGAGTGAGTCTGAAGCCTTGCGCGACATTGGCGCTGAGCCGCTGCCGATCGGAGCGTTGACTGGCGATGCGCACCCAACGCCGCCGGTCAGCCGCAGGCGCGGCGGCCTGGTGCTGGGCGTCATCGTTCTGCTGATTCTTGCCGGTGCGATCGTGATTGGCATTCGCTCGCGCGCCAATCATGAAACGGCGCTGACCAGCAGCACGGATGCCGCCGCGATCCCGTTTGTGCGCGTCACCAGCCCAACCGGCGCGGGCGCGGCACCAGAGGTCGTGCTTCCGGCCAACGTAGCCGCTTTTGTGGACACGCCCATCTACGCGCGCACCAGCGGCTACCTGCAGCACTGGTATGCCGACATCGGCACGCACGTCGACAAGGGTGCGATGCTGGCCACCATCCAGACGCCCGAGCTCGACCAGCAGGTCGACCAGGCGCAGGCCGATGTGAAAACCGCGCAGTCAAACCTGCAGCTGGCGCAAAGCACCGCGGTGCGCTGGGAGAAGCTGCTCCAGAAAAATGCCGTGTCGCGCCAGGAAGCCGACCAGGTAACGAGCGACCTGGCCGCGCGCCAGTCCACGCTCTCCGCGCAGCAGTCGAACCTCGGGCGCTTGCAGCAGCTGCAGGGCTTCGAGCACATCTACGCGCCGTTCTCAGGCGTGATTACGGCCCGCAATGTGGACGTGGGCTCCCTGATCGAGGCCGGCGAAAACACGACCCAGAAAGAGCTCTTCCATCTCGCCTCCACCGGGCGCCTGCGCGTGTTTGTGCCCGTGCCGGAGGTCTACCAGAGCGCCGTGCACGACGGTGCGCGCGTGCCCATCACGGTCGACGCGTTCCCCAACGAGAAGTTTTTCGGCATGCTCACGCGCAACTCGCGCGCCGTCGATCCGGTCTCCCGCACGCTCAATGTCGAGATCGATGTAGACAACACAACCGGCAAGCTGCTGCCCGGGGCCTATGCGTTTGTCCACCTGGCGCTGCCAGGTGACCTGCAGGCATTGCGCGTTCCATCGGACACGCTGCTCTTTCGCAGGCAGGGCATGCAGGTCGCCGTCGTTGAGAACGGACACGCGATCCTGCGCGATGTAAAGATCGGCCACGACTACGGCGCGACCGTCGAAATTACGGCCGGTCTGCGCCCGTCGGACCGCATCGTGCTCGACCCAAGCGACTCACTGGAAGACGGAGACCCGGTGCGCGTGCAGCCGGAGGGCGGGGCAGGCGAGCGGAAAGGCGCACAATGAGCCGCCGCTTCCTGGCCGTCGTGACCGTCGCCTGTCTCGCGTTGGAAGGCTGCACCGTAGGCCCGCAGTACACGCGGTCGACCACGCCCATTGCCCCGGCTTTCAAGGAGCAGCCCCATCCGCAGCCGACTCCCGGCGACGGTTGGGCCGTTGGCGACCCGCAGGACGCCGCGCTTAAAGGCGACTGGTGGACGCTCTACCGGGACCCTCAGCTGGATGCGCTGGAAGCGCAGATCGACACGGCGAACCAGACGCTGAAGCTTGCGGAGGCCAACTTTCGCTCGGCGCGGGAGCAGATCAAGCTCAACCGTGCCAACCTGTTTCCGACCATCAGCGTCGGGCCGACGGTCGGCGCCCTCCGCGACTCCGCAAACCAGGCCTACTTCAACAGCGGCCTGGCCAACAACGGCGTTGGCAACTTCAATCTCCCGTTTGACCTCAACTACGAGGTCGACCTGTGGGGCCGTATCCGGCGCTCAGTGACCAGCGCGCGTGAGCAGGCGCAGGCCTACGCGGGCGACCTTGAAAATGCACGGCTGAGCCTCCATGCCGAGCTCGCGATGGACTACTTTGACGCGCGCGCGACCGATGCGCAGCTCAAGCTGCTCCATGACACGATTGGCGCGTACCAGCAGGCGTTCGACCTGACGCAGGACCGTTTTCAGGGTGGTGCCGCGCCGCAGTCCGACGTCGCGCAGGCCGGCACGCAGCTCAACTCCGCGCGCGTCCTGTCGACCGACCTAGGCGTCGAGCGCACCGCGGACGAGCACGCGATCGCGGTGCTGATCGGCCTGCCTCCGGCGAGCTTTACGCTTCAACCCGATCCCCTCAATCTGAACCCGCCGGTCATGCCCGCCATCCCCGGCACGCTGCCCTCCGCGCTGCTGGAGCGCCGGCCGGATATATCAGCAAGCGAGCGCCGCATGGCCTCGGCCAACGAGCAAATCGGCATCGCCGACGCCGCGTTTTATCCCACGCTCACCATCGGCGCGCAGGGCGGTTTTCTCGGCACCTCCGCGCTCAACTGGTTTACCTGGCCAAGCCGCTTCTGGGCGGTCGGGCCAACGTTTTCTGAGACGCTTTACGACGCGGGGCGCCGGCGCGCTTCGGTCAATATCGCCGTCGCGGACTACGACCAGACCGTCGCCAACTACCGGCAAACGACACTGACGGCGTTCCAGCAGGTGGAGGACAGCCTGGCCGCCATGCGCATCCTGGAGACTGAAGCCCAGCAGCAGCACGACACCACGGCCAGCGCTGAGCAGTCGCTCGACCTGTTCAACATCCGCTACGAGGGCGGCGTGGACACGTTTCTCCAGGTGGTGACCTCGCAGACCGCTGCACTGGCCAACGAGCGCAACGACATCGAGATCATGCTGCGGCGGCTCGACACGAGCGTGCTGCTCATCAAGGCCATCGGCGGCGGCTGGAATACGAGCGACCTGCCCAGGCTTTAGCGCCGCTCTTCGCCCGGCTGTCGCTTGACATTCTTGAGGCACACGGCCGCGACCGCCCCCAGCAGCGCAACCGCCCCGACCGAGTACAACCCGCTCGCGTAGCTGTGGGAGTCAGTGCTCAGCTTGCCGACCGTTACCTGGCCCAGAAACGCACCGAAGCCGCCCACGCAGGTGATGATAGCGATTCCACCGGCGGCGGCCGTGCCTTCGAGCATGCTCGTGAGCCATGTCCAGAACGGACCCTGCAGACTGAACACCCCGATCGTCGCAAACGTAAACGCCAGCAGCACTGCCGCGGGCGTGTGGGCATGCACGGCCGCCCCGAAGCCTGCCGCGGAAACCAGCAGGCAGGCCGTAACGTGGAAGCGCCGGTCGTTGGTGCGGTCCGAGCTCCAGCCGATGACCGTCATGACGATCGCCGTCACAAGGTAGGGCAGCGTGGACCAGCGCGCAAGGGCCGAAGCGCTCAGGTGACTTGCGCCATGCACGCTGTTCAGGATCAGCGGCAGCCACAGATTGATGACGTACACGCCGACCTGGCTTGCGAAAAATACGCCGGCCAGCAGATAGAGTGCCGGCAGTTTGAATGCGTCGATGAAGTTGTGGCGTTCGCCCGAACCCTGCTCGTCGCGGTCGCGCGCAATTTCATTCTCCAGCCACTCGCGCTCTTCGGGCGCCAGCCACTTTGCTTCTGACGGATGATCCTTCAACACAAACAGGACTGAAATGCCGAACAGCAGGGTCGGGATGCCCTCCGCAATAAACAGCCACTGCCAGCCCTGCAGGCCGCCGAAGCCACTCAAGGAAAGCAGGCCGCCGGCGATGGGCCCGCCGACAACGCCGGCGAGCGCAGTCGCCGTCATAAAGCGCGACACGGACCGGGCCCGCTCGCGGGAAGGGAACCAGTAGGTGAGATACAGGATCATGCCGGGGAAGAAGCCGGCTTCGGTCACGCCGAGCAGAAAGCGCAGGAGATAAAACGACAGAGGCGAGTGCACCAGCGACATGCACGCCGCCACTATGCCCCAGCTGATCATGATGCGCGCCATCCATTTGCGCGGACC
Source organism: uncultured Acidobacteriaceae bacterium (assembly GCA_964249695.1). Lineage (GTDB taxonomy): Bacteria > Acidobacteriota > Terriglobia > Terriglobales > Acidobacteriaceae > EB88. The sequence goes on along the minus strand of CAXUDF010000041.1, from coordinate 9,866 downwards.
AACCTTGGCCAAAATCAGGTTGCTGGGAATGTCGAACAATGCGGAGCCGAGAAAAAAGATGCCCGCACCCGTCCCGTACACGGCATTGCTCAGGTGCAGGTCCGCTTCCATCTGCACGGCGGCGTAGCCTACATTCACACGATCCAGGTAGGCCAGGATATATAGCAGGAACATGTAGGGGATCAGGCGCAGGGTGATCTTGCGAAAAATCCGCTTACCCTGATCCGCCTGGTCCGGATGGGATTCCGGACTGGAGCCCGGTCCGGAGTGTATCGATGCTGCAGTCGGCATACGACCACTCTAATCGTTCCTTCGTGTGCTCCCGCT
>CAXUDF010000041.1:0-9439 GCA_964249695.1 uncultured Acidobacteriaceae bacterium | reverse complement strand
AGCGCGTGGAACTCACGATCCAGATCGAAGATGGAGCCCGACCCGGTCGTGCTTTTCGTAACCCCGCCGAGCCGCTGGTTCACTGACGACAGCTTTTCTGCAAGCGCCAGGCGGTCCGCCTCACGCTCGGCCGCCAGCATGCGCCCGGCAAGGCCTTCCGTATGGCCAATGATGCTGTAGAGCTCTCCTGCATCCTCCTTGGTGAGCGGGGCCACAACGATGCGGCACTTGTTGGCCGTGCGATGCTCGTGGACGTAGCCGTCCCGCTGCAGCCAGTGCAGTGCGGCACGCACGGGGGTGCGGCTGATGTTGAGCCGCTCCGCCAGGTCGCCCTCCACAACCCAGGATCCGGGCGAAAGCCGCCCGAGCACGATCAGCTCGCGAATCTGCTGAAACGCCGTGATCACGCTGGTGCCGTGTTCAGGTTTTGGGGGTGTGACGTGGGAGGGAGCCGTGCGTTTTGCCATTGTGTTCATGTTCACCAGGGGAGTCCGAGCTGTTCTCGCATGTGGCGTAGACGCTCTATGAAGCCCACTCGTTATAGCAGAACAAGCTAAAGATATGTGCGCATCGTCTGCGTTGCTCCATGACAAAGGTTACCTTCATCTGAGTACAGCGACCGCAGTAAAGGGAGAGAGTATGCGCAAACAAGTGATCGGCAGCACGGAAGCCCAGGAAAAGAACGGAACCTGGCTTGATCTGGATGCTGTGGCCCAGGTAGAGGTCAGCTCGGAGGCTCCGGGGCACCCCATTGAAAACGCTCTGGTCGCCGGAAAGAGCGGAAACTGGCAGGCCGCCGTAGTTGGGGCTTCTACCATAACGCTGCGCTTTGACGCACCACTGCTGCTTACCGCAACGCGGCTGGAGTTTGCGGAGCCGGCGCACGAGCGCTCGCAGGAGTGGGCAATCTCCGCTGTGTTTGCCGACGGTACGGAGCGAGAACTGCTGCGGCAAGGCTGGAACTTCAGCCCGTCCGGCTCACGCGAGCAGCGCGAACGGTACACGCTCCATACGGCTCCGGTACGCTCACTTACCCTGTGGATTGATCCGGACCGGGGGCAGAACCGGTATCCGGCAACGCTGGAAGCCTGGCGGCTGGCCGGCCAGCCAGCCTAACCGGCCGGGCCAGCCGCCACTATGTCGGGTTGGCCCACCCACCCACATCGCGCACCAGTTCGTTCGCTTCCTCGGGGCCCCACGAGCCTGGCCGATACGTGTGTACCTTCGGCAGATCCTTGAGCAGCGGATCGAGCAGGCGCCAGCTTTCTTCCACGTAATCCTCGCGCGCAAACCACACCGGGTTGCCGCGCATCGCGTCTTCCAGCAACTCCTCATACGGCAGCAGGTCGCCCGTGCCGATCTTTTGTGAGGCTTTCAGCTCGACCATGCAGCCGCGCAGCGCGTCGCCGGCCTCCTTGATCGACCCGCCTATCGCAACCTCCGGGTCCGGGCTTAGACGGAAGCGCACATAGTTCTGCGGGGTCAGCTTGTCTGAAAACACAGCCGGGGTTTGCCGCAGCGTCGCTGTGATTTCAGTCGCGGTCTTGTTGAGCAATTTGCCGGTACGGATAAAGAACGGCACATCGCGCCAGCGCCAGGAGTTGACGTTGAGCCGCAGTGCCGCGAAGGTTTCCACATTCGAGTTTGGCCGCACGCCGGGCTCGTCCAGGTAGTTGTCAAACTGACCCAGTACAACGTCGTCGGCTGTAATTGGCTTGATGCTCTTGAGAACCTTGACGCGTTCATCGCGAAGCGCCTCAACGTCCGGGCATGGCGGCGGCTCCATGGCGATGTTGCTGACCAGCTGCATCAAGTGGTTCTGCACCACGTCGCGGATGGCGCCCACGCCGTCGTAGAAGCTGCCCCTGCCATTGATGCCGAAGCTTTCCGCCATCGTGATCTGCACGCTTTCCACGTACTGGCGGTTCCAGATGGGCTCAAGGAACGAGTTGGCAAAGCGGAAAAAGATCAGATTCTGCACCGGGTTCTTGCCGAGATAATGGTCGATCCGGAAGATGGACTCTTCCGGGAACACCTCGTGAATGGCATTGTTAAGCGCCGCTGCTGTTTCCACGCTGTGGCCGAAAGGCTTTTCCACCACAATGCGTCCGCCTTCAGCATTGCCTGACTGCTTTAACTGCTGCACGACGCGGACAAACAGGGAAGGGGGGATCGCCAGATAGTGCAGGGGGTGCTTGGCATCCCCAAGCTGCTGCCGCACCTCGGTAAAGGTCGCAGGATCGTTGTAATCGCCGTCGACGTAGCGCAGGCAGTTCAGCAGGCGGTCCAGCCCTTCCGGATCGGCACCCCCGTTTTTGGTGACGCTGTCGCGGCATCGATTTTTCAGGTCATCGAGTGTCCAGCCGGCTTTGGCGACCCCGACGACGGGCCCTTTGAGCTTGCCGCGCTTGGCAAGCCGCTGGAGGGACGGAAAGATCTGCTTGTATGCCAGATCCCCCGTGGCACCAAAAAAAACCAGCGCATCCGACACTATCTGCTCCATGAAGCTCTCCATTTCTCCAGCGAGGACGGCATTGTCCTCATCACGCGAGCGCTTAAATCGCAGCGACCACCGTTTTCCATGATTCCACCACTCCTCTCCCGGCGCAAATAACGGCGGTACTGCTGCGCACTGTATGTGTCTACCGCATGCCACATCCACCAATAAAGGCAGAAGTTCACACGCGTATACCCATCTCAGGGACCGGCGCGTTTGCTGTGCAAGCGCTGGCAATTCTGTAAAGCGCACTTCGGTACTCAGGTTTTGTCTTTGACATAGGGCGATGGAGGAGGCATCCTATAACTCGTTAAGCGAAGAAAAAGCGAAAAACCATGTGTTGGTACTTCGCCTTTTCTTCGCTTACAGGGATTGAACTTTCAAGATGAGGGCCTTCATGGTGAGCACAACCACGCAAGCGCAGGCACTGCGGCAACGAATTGAAGCGGAGCTGGCCGGCAGCTTTGCCGGTGCCCTGACTCCTCGAATCTGCACCGAGCGCCCTGCGCTGCCGTTTGGCATCGAAGCCCTGGATCAGGCTGCGGGCGGTGTTCCGGTAGGCGCTGTGACGGAGCTGACCGGTGCCGGCAGCACCGGCAAAACCGGCGTCGCCATGCAGATTGCCGCAGGAGCCATGCGGAGCGGCAAGGTATGCGCATGGGTGGATGCGAGCGACAGCTTTGACCCGGCGACCGGCGAAGCGAACGGGATGGTTCTCGCGCAGCTGCTGTGGGTCCGCTGCGGCGGGCAGCCCAGGCCGGCGGCTAACGGCGGCCGTGGCATGATGGCTGCCGGCACAGTATCAGGCAATCAGGACCGTGTGCACGGCGTAGCTCGCGGGCACTGCGGCTCGCACCCTCGCGCGGAAGAGCGCGGGCTGGATCGCGCCGTGAGTCATCTTTTCCAGACCGGCACGCAGGCGAACCGCGATACCGGGGCACCGGGCTGCCAGAACCCACAGGCAGCGGGATTTCCAGCAGTGCGCGCAGGCAGCGCTGCGCCTGCGCAGGGGAATGACCCAGCATGGCCCGACGGCAGCCGGACCGGCATGCACTCCACCCGCAACCGGCAGACGGTTGGCACCCCCGGCGCGCCAAACGCGCCGCTGTCGCCATCGAAGCGGGCTCCATTTGAGCCGTGCCCGGAATTTCGGCCGGTCAAGCGGTCTGAGCAGGTAGCGAGCGACCGGCAGGGTGGGCGCAATCTCCAGCAGAATCGACCCGAGCCAGCCCGGCCCCAGCCAGACAGTGCCGCGCCGCGCGTTCATGGAGGCATGGCGGACTCCCCGCGGACGGACTCCGGCGATCCACTCGCGGGCGCAGGCTCTCCGCGGCCAGTGCCCGAAGCAAAGCCGTGGGCGCGCCTGGATCAGGCATTGCGTGCGGCGGACCTGCTGCTGCAGGGCGGCGGCTTTGCCGTCCTTGTTCTGGACCTCGGCAGCATCGCGCCCGAGCACGTCGGGCGCATTCCGGCAGCAACCTGGTTCCGGTTCCGCGCCGTGGCAGAGGCCAATGGGATGGTGTTTGTGCTCCTTTCGCAGGCACCGTGCGCTCGGTCCAGCGCTGCACTCGTCGTCCAGTTCAGCAGTGCCGGCTTTGTGCTTGCCGGCGGCACTGTGGTGGAGTCGGTCCGGTACCGTGCCGAGATTGCGCGGCAGCGTTTTGCCCAGGGCGCACGTAAAGGACCCATGGCGACCTGGCAGGCCAGCCCGTACCGCCGGCCCGAGCACCTGCGGCCTGCGGCCCAGCGCACCGACCGCGAGATCCCGCATGGAGCGCCCGGCACATCGCAGCCTGTACCCACTCTGGCTCCCGTTCTCCCCTGGCGAACCGCGGGCCAGGAAGAAAGTGTGCACGCTCCTGAGGCGCGGTAAGCCGTGGCGCACCCCAGCCCACGGTCGGGCCTTCCCCGGTCCGGCCTTCCCAGGTCATGGTTCGGCGCGGGCCACGGTGGCAGCGGCGGCCCTGGCGGAACAGACTCGCTGTTTGCCTGCTGCTACGCGCCCGAGTTCCCGGCGCAAGCCCTGCTGCGGCTGCGGCCTCACCTCGAGGGGCCGGTTGCCGTGCTTGAAGGCAATCCGCCGCATGAGCGCGTGTGCGCCGGCAATGCCGCGTCGCGGCGCAGCGGGTTGGTAAACGGCATGTCAAGGGTGGAAGCGGAATCGTTTGCGGCGATGACGGTTCTGCGGCGGTCGGCGCGCGAAGAAGCCGCGGCACGTACAGCCATGCTCGCCGCGGCGGGCCGCATCTCGCCGTATGTGGAGCCGCGCCACACCGACCTCGCTGCCGCGTGCGTGCTCGACATCACCGGCATGGCGCGGCTCTACCAGGAGCCGCTCACGCTGGCCCGGGCCCTCAAGGCGGCCCTGCAGGCGCACGGCATCCATGTTTCGGTCGCCGTCAGCTGCAACTTTCATACAGCCTGTCTGCTTGTGCAGGGCAAGCCAGGCATCACGGTTGTCGCGCCCGGTGAGGAGGCAGCAGCACTGGCACCGTTGCTGCTTGCGTGCCTCGGTTCCGGTGTGACGGGCTTTGGAACGCCGGGCTTTGGCGAGTCTGGGTTCAAGCAAGACCAGCTCCAGACGCTGGCGTTGTGGGGCGTCCGCACCCTGGGCGCGCTCGCGGCCCTGCCGGAAAAGCAGCTTATCGCGCGCCTCGGCCAGTCTGCCCGGCAGCTGCGCGAACTGGCGCGCGGCGAGCACCCGCACCTGTTTGCGCCGACCCCGGTCGCGCGTGAGCTGCGCGAGGAGTTCACCTTTGAAGCGCCAGTGCGGCTTACTGAGCCGCTGCTGTTTGTGCTTTCCTCCATGCTGGAGCAGCTGCTGCTCCTGGCGCGCGAGCAGGCCCTGGCATTGGCCTCGGTCACGGTTACCTTTGCGCTCGATGCGGAGGCAATGGACGCCGAAGACAGCGGTCGGCCGGGTCGTGACCTAAATCCGGATGGGAGTGTTGCGGGCGAGTCAAAATGCATACAGGCTGCCGGATCTATTCACCTCGTGCCGCATGAAACCCACTCCGGCATAGAACCGACAACACGCAACGCGCCTGCAACTGCTAACCCTGCAGCAGGCGCGAGTGCCGCCGGCACTGCGAAACGCACCGTGCGGCCAACCGTGCCGACGCAGGAAAAACGGGTGCTGCTGAAGCTGCTACAGCTGGAGCTCGCGAGCCGCCCCCTCCCCGCGCCTGTGCTTGCCATGGTTGCTGAAGCGGAAGCAGCGAAAACAGGCGCCATGCAGGGCGGGTTGTTTGCACCGCCGCTGCCGGAGCCGCTGCGCCTCGACGTGACCGTGGCACGGTTGTCGGCGCTTGTCGGCGAGGGCCGGGTCGGCTCGCCGGTGCTGCGCGACACCCATGCCCCCGACAGCTTCAGCGTGGAGCTGTTTCGCGGGGGTGTTGCCGGTCCGTCTTCGGGCCAAAAGCAGGCGCCGGCCATCCGGCTGCTCCGGCCGCCTGAGCCTGTGCAGGTGCGCACCGAGGACGGCAAGCCTGTGCACTTCTGGTTTCGCGGTGAGTTGTTCCTGGTCTGCTCGGCAAGCGGACCCTGGCGCATGAACGGCGCCTGGTGGCATGGGGCCCGATTGCACGGGGATCGATCGCAGGGAGCCTGGTCGCATGAGGTTTGGGACGTTGCGGCAGAGCGCGGCCGGCCAGGTGCATCTGCGTTCCCGGCAGCTTCACCCTCTGCACAGCGGCCTGCGCCGTACCTGATTGACATGCCCGCACCGGCACAGCTGTGCTGCCGTCTGCGGCGCACCGCCGGTCCTGATGCCGATCCTGAGTGGACGATGGAAGGCCTGTATGACTGACAGCCCCTACGCCGAACTGCATTGCGCGAGCGCGTTCTCGTTTCTAGACGCAGCCTCGCTGCCGGAAAACCTGGTGACGCGCGCGGCCGAGCTTGCGCTGCCGGCAATCGCGCTGCTCGACCGCAACGGGGTGTACGGCGCACCGCGCTTCCACACCCGATCCGCAACGATTGCTAAAGGCGGCGGTCCGAAGGTGCACGCGCACTTCGGCGCGGAAATCAGCCTGTTTACAGAGGACTTGATGCACGCGCCCGGACGCGCGCGCAAGGTCGTGCCGATGGGAGCGGAACTGCCGCGCCTGCCCCTTCTATGCGCGACGCGCGAGGGCTACAGCAATCTGTGCCGCATGGTGACGCGCTTGAAGCTGCGCGCGCCCGGCAAGGAGGAAGGCTTTGCGACGCTGCTTGACCTGGAGGAATACGCCGGTGGCATGATCTGCCTGACCGGCGGCGAAGAAGGGCCGCTCCACGCGGCGCTGCTGCGCGGCGGTGCAAACGGCGGCACGAGCGGCGGCATCGACGAAGCCCGTAAAGTGCTGACGCAGCTGGTCGGCATCTACGGGCGGGGCAACGTGTACGTCGAGCTGCAGCGCCACTACGAGCGCGACGAAGAATGGCGCAACCAGGCGGCTGTCGCGCTCGCTCGTTCGCTGCGCCTGCCGCTCGTGGCAACTAACGGCGTGCGCTACGCCACGCGCGCTGAGCGGCCGCTGCTGGACGTGTTCACCGGCATCCGCCACGGCGTAACGCTGGAAACAGCAGGCCGGCTGCTCCAGCGCAACTCCGAGCGCCACCTGCGCTCGGCTCGCGAGATGTGCACCCTGTTCGCGGACCTGCCGGACGCGATTGCGAACACGATGGAGGTGTCCGGGCGGCTCGAGTTCACGCTCGACAAACTGGGCTACGAGTTTCCCCGCTACCCTGTGCCGGCAGGCGAAACCATGGCGTCGTTTTTGCGCAAACGCGTGGATGAGGGGATTCGCAGCCGCTACGCGGACCGTGCCAACAGGCAGCGCTTGACCCGCGCCCGCAGGCAAGCGGAAGTCGAGCTTGCCCTGATCGAGCGGCTCGGCTTCGAAGGCTACTTCCTCATCGTGTGGGACATTGTTGAGTTCTCGAAAGCGAACGACATCCTGATCCAGGGGCGCGGGTCGGCCGCAAACTCGGTCGTTTGCTACGCGCTCGCGATCACGGCCGCCGATCCCATCTACATGAACCTGCTGTTTGAGCGCTTCCTGAACGAAAACCGCGGCGAGTGGCCCGATATTGATCTCGATCTCCCGTCCGGCGACAAGCGCGAGCAGGCCATCCAGTATGTCTACCAGCGCTACGGCGAGCTTGGCGCGGCCATGACCGCAAACGTGATCACCTACCGCGGCCGCTCGGCTGCGCGCGAGGTCGGCAAAGTGCTCGGCTTTGACGAGGACACGCTGAACCGCCTCTCGAGCCTGGTGGGCCACTGGGAGTGGAAGGCCGAAACCGACACCATGCCGAACCAGTTTGCGCAGGCCGGCTTTGACCTCAGGCACCCGCGCATCGCCATGTACCTGGACCTATGCCTGCGCCTGCAGGACCTGCCGCGCCACCTGGGCCAGCACTCGGGCGGCATGGTGATCTGCCAGGGTTTGCTCGACCGGGTGGTGCCTTTGGAGCGCGCGTCCATGCCGGGACGAACGGTCGTGCAGTGGGATAAGGAGGACTGCTCTGACCTGGGCCTAGTGAAGGTGGACCTGCTGGGCCTGGGCATGATGGCCGTCATCAAGGACACGATTGACCTCGTGCGCACGCACCACGGCAAGCAGTACGGCCTGCACTCGGTACCGCAGGACGACCCCGCGGTGTACGACACGCTGTGCCGCGCGGACACGGTCGGCATGTTTCAGGTAGAAAGCCGCGCGCAAATGGCGAGCCTGCCCCGCAATATGCCGCGCCGCTTCTACGACATCGTGGTGCAGGTTGCGATCATTCGGCCTGGGCCGATCGTCGGCAAGATGATGCACCCTTACATGCGCCGGCGCCAGAAGCGCGAGCCCGTGACCTACCCGCACCCGGCGCTGGAGCCGGTGCTGCGCCGCACGCTCGGCGTGCCGTTATTCCAGGAGCAGCTGCTGCGCATCGCCATGATCGCCGCCAGCTTTACCGGCGAGGAGGCCGAGGAGCTGCGGCGCGCCGTCGGCATGAAGCGCTCGCGCGAGCGCATGGAGCAGCTGGTGGTGAAGCTGCGCGCCGGCATGACGGTCAACGGCTACGACGCGGCCACGCAGGAGCACATCATCACCAGTGTCAGCTCCTTTGCGCTATACGGCTTTCCGGAGAGCCACGCGGCCAGCTTTGCGCTGATTGCGTATGCGTCGGCGTATTTCAAGGTGCACTACCTGGCCGCGTTTACCTGCGCCATGCTCAACAACCAGCCCATGGGCTTCTACATGCCGGCTGTCATCGTCAAAGACGCGCAACGGCACAAGCTGCGCATCAAGCCGGTGTGCGTACAGCACTCCACGTGGCAGTGCCGTTTGGAGCCGGAGCCCGGCGGCGGCTACTCGCTGCGCATGGGCCTGATGTATGCCAAAGGGCTGCGAGCCGCGGCCGGGGAGGCGTTGGTTGCAAACAGGGAAGCGTATGGGCCGTTTTCAAGCGTCGACGAGCTGGCTGCGCGCTGCGGCGCAGCCAATGCTGCAGGGCGCGCCGGGCTGACGCGGGCCGAGCTGCAGCAGCTGGCCCGGATCGGCGCGCTAAACGCGCTCGGCGAGGTGGAGCACCGGCGCGATGCGCTGTGGCAGGTGGAGCAGGCAGGCCGACCGGCCGGGCCGCTGCTCGAGTCAACGCTCGCGTCTGTAGCTGCGTCTGAGCCTTCGCCGCTCAAGCAAATGTCGACCGAGGAGCGCCTGGTCGCCGATTACGGCGGCACCGGGCTCACCACCGGGCACCACCCTTTGTATTTTCAGCGGCAACATCTGGAGCGAACCGGGGTTCTTACCGCACATCAGCTGTCGCGCACGCGGGACGGCATGTATGTACAAACCGCCGGGTGCGTGATTGCCAGGCAGCGGCCCGGGACGGCCAGCGGCTTTATCTTTCTCTCGCTTGAAGATGAAACCGGGATCAGCAATGTAGTAGTTCACCCGGAGTTGTACG
>CAXUDF010000040.1:15965-23123 GCA_964249695.1 uncultured Acidobacteriaceae bacterium | reverse complement strand
GAATCTTTAATCCTACCACCCCACCTGCGGTGGGGCCGGCGCGGCCTGCGGCCGGTGGGGGCGGGTGCTCGCGTTCGCAGCCAGGCCTGCCGGCGCGTCTACGCAGGAGTTGTTCTGTGACTGCGATCAAGGAAAAGCACGCGGGTTCGCAATCATCCAGATCTGCAAACCCTTTTTAGGGTGCGCGCCTTCAGTACGCCTGCGCTGCAGGCGCAACCGTACTGGCCGGAATCATTGTTGCCCGCCAGGCAGTTCGTGCGGTCGTGAGGAGTGGTGCTGTCAAGCTCGCTTGCTGTGTGCAAAGCGGCAGGCCAGGATGCAAGCAACGGCGGGGAAGGCAAAGCTGTTTAGGGCAGCTTCGTCCGCGACTCCCGAAAGGCTGCGGTAAACAATCGAGTCGCTCGGTTGCCTGGCGAGCTCGGCAGCCAACTGCGGAAGGTTAAGGGGGCATCGCCGGTAAGCTCGTACACCTTACTCCTGTAGCCTCGCTGCAAATTGCAGTGGATGCGGCTTAGGACGTAGTCGGCGCGCACTACGCAGGCGAGCGAGGCTGCAATAAAACTCTATAGCTGAACGGCAGTCGTGGCCCCAAAGACTTCTATGCCGAAGGACAAGCAGCCTAACTTCCTTGAAGCGCGTTTCTAAGGACTCACACTTCGGCGCAGACATGAAAGACACAGAAATAGCAATCAACGATCGACCAATCGGAGTGCCTTGAAGTTCCCTTGCACTACAGCGTCATCAGGAACCAGGCTCTGGTAGCCAATTAGGCCAGTTCCCATTCCAAGTAGTCTTTAGTCCACGAACTCAACCAGGCCTTGACGCCTTCGGTCCACGATCAGCCGGGTGACATCTGGCCGGGAATAGTGTCCAGCGGCATCGAAGTTCTGCCGTTCTTCGCGCACACGGGCGTGGTCCAGGTGTGCGATCAGCAGCACCTCGCGTTCGCACACAGGCGGGCACAGCAGTGTGCCGTCCGGGGCGGCAACCGTCGTGCCTCCGTTCGCGAGGAACAACTCACCGCCGGCGACCATCTCGTCCCGGAAGGGCGTTCCGACGGGGATATCCGCAGGACGCATGAGCCCACAGACGGCGGCCACATAGCTGCGACCCTCCTTAGCTAAAAACGTCGGCAGGTCAGAGGTGTTATGCAGTCCGCCAGGCCACACCGAGACGTGAAGGTCTTCGCCCTGTGCATAGAAAGCGGCGCGGGAGAGCGGCATCCAGTTCTCCCAGCAGTTCAGCCCGCCCGCCCGAAACGGTCCGAGCGGATGCGTACGCAGACCATGACCATCACCCGGCGCCCAGGCCAGGCGCTCCTCGTAAGTGGGCTGCAGCTTGCGGTGGACGGAGCCGATACCACCCTCGCGATCGATATAGACGAGGCTGCAGTAGAGGCTATGCCCACCCCGATCGGCGGCTCGCTCCATAATGCCCAGGTAGACCGCGACATGTCTTTGCGCGGCCAACGCGCACAAGGGTCGCAGGTCGCCGCGCGCGATGTCCACGCCCTGATCGAGATAGATCGCGTACATACGCTTCTGGGCCGTGTCATTGAAGCGCGCGCCACCGGTTCGTTCCAGCCAGAAGGGATACCCGGGCACCAGCGCCTCGCCAAAGCAGACCAGCTCGCAATCCTGGTCGGCGGCAAAGGCCACGGTCGCTTCCACCTTACGCAGGGTGCGATCACGGTCGAGCCAGACCGGCGCAATCTGCGCGCAACCCAAGGTGAGACGGTCGGCCTCGCGTTGGGCGGCAGTGCCCGAGCAGACAACCTCCAGCCAACCTTCGGAGCCGTTCAACTCGCCACCGTTCCGGCCCACAGGGATGTCACTTCGCCTGCCGCGGATGAGGAAGTGCGTTGATAACCTGCCATGTACCCGACGGGAACCATTCCGCTGAGTCTATGCTTCGGGTGAGCTTCGGTCTTGTTCGCTGCGAATGAGTACTGCTAAACGGAATTGCCGGAAGTTATCTTCGCGAAGAGTGACATGCCCCCACGAACGTGCCAGAGGGTGTCTTCGGCTGGGTCCATCGGCTCGCCGGAAAGCCCTCTGTACTTGGCCTCGATGGCTTCGGCGTCGAACTCGGGCAGATGTTCGTCCCAGACGTTGAGAGTGTCGACGGTAAGTGCAGCGTTGCGGCGGGACAGTTCTGCGAAAAATGCATCACCGACTGCGATGAAGGCAGACCTGGGGCCGCGTGGGGAAGACTGGATCGAGCGAATGCATGCAAGGAGTCCGGTCTGGCGCTTGCGCGGAGGTGCGGTCTTAAAACCGACCAGCCTGTGCGCTTGCAAATTCCGGCTTTTGAAGGGCCGCACATGCCTGCGAGCCTCCGCGAGGCCGGGCGACATCGAACGGTACATGCGGGCAGATATCTGGATAGCTCGGGATGACCAGGCACTGGCGATTGCGGGGGTCCTGCTGGCGTTGTCGCACCTGGCGTTTCTGGTGCTGATTGTGTCGTGGTTTGCTTTACGCAAGCCGACAAGCTGGGGGTTGTACAAGTACCGTCTGCGGGCGGTGCTGCGGCGGCAGCCGATCCCGGATCGTCTGCCGCCAGGCTACGGACGCAAGCCGTCGCCGGTGGCCGCGCCTGCTTCTACCCCTTCAGAGCGGTCCTAAGCCCGAGAGAAGCTAGGCGGCCAGCGGCCGAGCCGGCTCGCGCAGCAGCAGCGCCGTAACGAGCGCAACGCCAAGCAGCGACGAAGCCAGAAAGAACGGCGAGCCGGGCAGGTGAATCAACGCGCCAGCGCCAATCGAGCGGGCAAAGACCCAGGTAAACATGCCCGGACCGACGAGGCCGGAGATGCCGCGAAGCGAGTGGATCGCACCCTGCAGCTGCCCCTGCTCATTGGCAGCCGCGCTGCGCGACATGATGCTTTGCGAGGCGGGCCACACCAGGCCAATGCCGTTCATAAACGGGATGGCGAGCCAGAACAGCGTGCCGGTGCGCGATAGGCCGAACATGGCGAAGCCGGCCATGCCGAGCACGAGGCCCGCGATGATGGTGCCGCGCTCGCCGACGGCGGCAATGACGCGGCGCACAAGCAGACCGCCGTAGATGCCGGAAAACAGGCCAACCGCGCCGAGCGAAAGGCCGACGGTGCGATCGGTCCAGCCGTAGCGGTAGTCGGCGTACAGGACGTACACGTTCATGAGTGATTGCTGGGCGATGTAGGCGAGCAGCAGCAGCGCGGCCAGGCCGAGCAGCAGCGGCGAGCGGCTGAGCATGCGGACGGAGCCGACCGGGTTGGCGCGCGCCCAGGAGAAGGGGCTGCGGTTTTCGCGCTTCAGCGACTCGGGCAGCACAAACGCGCCGTACACGCCATTGAGCAGGCTCAGACCGGCGGCCGCCCAGAACGGCAGCCGCGGGCTAATGGTGCCGAGGAGGCCGCCGATCGCCGGGCCCACGACAAGCCCGATGGCAAAGGCAGCCGACAGCAGGCCGAAGGACTGGGCACGCTTTTCCGGAGGCGTCACGTCGGCGATATAAGCCTGCGCCGTAGGGACCGAAGACGTGGTGAGGCCGGAGACAATGCGGCCCAGGAACAGCCAGCCGACGGTTGGCGCCCAGGCCATCAGCACGTAGTCAAACGCGGTGCCGAAGTTGGAAAGCAGGACGACGGGGCGGCGTCCCCAGCGGTCAGACAACGAGCCGATGATGGGCGACAGCACGAACTGCATGGCCGCGAAGACGGTAGCGAAGATGCCGAGCAGCTCGGACGCGCGCGCCGTCGGGTTGGCGGCCGAGCCGTGGAGCATCGACTCGATAAGCCGAGGCAGGATGGGCGCAATCATGCCAAGCGCGAGCATATCGAGCGCGACCGTGAAAAAGATGAACAGCGCGGCCGCGCGGCGCGGGCCGCCGAGCGCCGCGGGGTCACCGGAGGGAGCGCGGTCAAGCTCGTCGGCGATCTCAGGCTGCGCGCCGGAAAGCTCGCTTGTAGAGGGATCGTTCGGCATTGTCCGTGAGTGTACTAGGGCGGAAGCAAGACCGCCTGCGCGGCTTTCCTTTCTCCCGACATGCTCCGTGGGCCAGCGATTGCCAGTGTGGCCCTTCCGTAAAGAAGGGCCACGTGCATGTACGTTCCGCGCTCAGAAGTCGGGAGAAAGGGACTTGAGGCCACTTCGTGGCGGGTGACTTTCAAGGCACCCGTTTCAGGCCGGGTTGGCGTCCGTGCTGAAGGCAATCGACTTAGAAGCCTCCAGCTCTGCGAGGCGCTCAGTGTAGGCCTGGTGAAGCAAGGTGTAGGTGTCGCTGCCAAGGGGCAGACGCTTGGGCGCGGGCTTCACCTCGACGCAATCGATCATGGCCTGCGCTACTTTGGCGGCGTCGCCGGGTATGGGGAACTTTCCTTCGTGCGCCATGGTGCGGACGGCGCGGGCCGGGGTGTTGTCATAGGCGGGCATGAGCGGCGACTCGACCAGGCCGCTTGCGAAGTTGGTGTGGGTTGCGCCAGGCTCGACGATGGTCATCTCGATGCCAAACGGGGCGACCTCCTGCGCGACCGCTTCCACAAATCCTTCAATCCCCCACTTGGTGGCGTGGTACAGGCTGAAGTTGGGAAAGGCATACTGCCCGCCCGTCGAAGAAACCTGCAGGATGCGCCCGCCGCCCTGCGCGCGCAGGTGCGGCAGCGCGGCGCGAATGATCTCCATGGAGCCGATGAGGTTGGTGTCGATGATGTGGCGGATCTGGTCGCCTGTCGCTTCTTCGCCCGCCCCGAAAACAGCGTAGCCGGCGTTGTTAACGACCACATGGATGTGGCCCAGAGCAGCGAAAGCTTCGTCGACCGTGCGGCGAATGACGGGGGTGTCGGTCAGGTCAAGGCGGCCAAGCCATAATCGATCGCCGTACTGCGCTTTCAGATCGTCAAGCTGCGCGAGGTTGCGCGCGGTGCCGGCTACCCGGTCGCCGCGTTCGAGCAGCTTCTCTGTCATCTGTCGTCCGAAGCCGCTATTGACCCCGGTGATAAACCATGTCTGCTGTGCCATGGGCGTACTTTCCTGATTGGTTGTTGCGCCCGCCACTTACCAGATGCGGCGGATTGATAAGGAATCAAGCTCGCGGTCGGCGCTGACGATGGGCATATCTGCCGCAAGCGCCTGGGCGGCGAGGATGCGGTCAAACGGATCGCGGTGCTCGCCGGTGAGCCGGCCGGCGCGCAGCGCGGTTTCAACAGCAATTGGCAGCAGGTCGTAGCCGGCGTCGTTCATCACGTCGAGGAAGTTGCGTTCCAACTGCTCCGCGCCCGGGAGTTTGCCGATACGGACCTTGGTGGCGATCTCCCAGGGCGAGGCGGCGGACACAAAGATAGCATTGCTCTCGTCCGAGATCGCGACCGAAGCAGCGCGGCTTAGGGAGTCAGGAGCGAGTGTCGCCCACAGCAGGGCATCGGTGTCGAGCAGGAGCTTCACTCACCCTCGCCGTTCCAGCGGCGCAGCTCCTCTTCAGGCAACGGCTCAAAGAAGGCAGGCGCGAGCGTAAAGCCGGGCGTCAGCAGGGCACCGAGGCGCTTTTTTGCTTTCGGACGAATCGCTTCAAGCCGTGCGACCGGCCTTTTGTCGCGTCCGGAGGTGATGATGGCCGTTTCGCCGGATTGCGCCTTACGGAGCAGCTCGGACAGGTTGGACTTGGCCTCAAAGGTTGTGGATGCGAACACGTGCGCCCTCCCTTGGTGGTGATGTTTCCTATGTTGCCTAACTTTGTTTAGCTAGTTAAGCGGAATATGTTCGCGGATGGATCGCATTTCAGCGCAGCAACTCTTCCAGCGCGAGGCTCAACTCGGTTTTGTCATCGCGGTACTTGATGATGACCGGGGTGTAGACGCTCAGCCCCCATTCGGCGGCTTTACCCTTGGCTACGGCGCGCGCGCCGGGGACGACGACGGCATTCTCGGGGATGATGAGGGGGGCGTCCGTGGTGGCGCGGTACACCTCGTCCCGAACGAGATCGTAGACGGGGGTGCCGCGGGTCAGGACGGTACCGGCTGCCAGCACCGCGCCGCGGCGCACAAGGGCGCCCTCGTACACGCCGCAGTTGCCGCCGACGAGCACGTCATCCTCCAGGATGACCGGAGTGGCATTGACCGGCTCAAGAACGCCGCCGATCTGCGCGGCGGCGCTGAGATGGACCCTGCGGCCGATCTGCGCGCAGGAGCCGACCAGCGCATGCGAGTCGACCATGGTACCCGCGTCCACATAAGCGCCGACGTTGACATAGGAGGGCGGCATGGCGATGACCCCCGGGGCGAGATACGCGCCGGAGCGGACCGAAGCGCCGCCGGGAACGATGCGCACGCCGCTGCGCAGGGGCCAGGCTCGCAGCGGGAGCGTGCGCTTGTCGATCGAAGGGTAGAGTGGGTCGCCCTCCTCGTCCGCCGCGACGGACGGCCCCATGCCGATGGGGTCGCCGATGCGAAAGCCGAGAAGGATGCCGCGCTTGACCCATGTATTGACCCGCCAGCCGAGCGGGACGGATGGGTCGGGCTCAGCGGCGCGCACGGTGCCAGCTTCCAGGCCTTCGCGCAGGGCGAGAAAAGCATCCTGCGCCTGGTAGTGGTCGCCGCCGGCCTCAACGGCGGCGATGGCAGCTTCGACCCGCTGCTGCAGCGGTCGGTAGTAGGGTGAGGATTTATCGGCAGAGGTGCTGGCGGGCATGGGTCGCCTTTCCATCAAGGTGTGCTGGTGTAAGTGGAGGACAGCAAGTGCTCGAGGGTGGGGCTACGCGCGCGGGAAATGTCCAGCGCCGGCTGACTGCCAGCCCCGGCCCTCAAACGTGAGCGATAGTCTGGGTCGGCTGCTCGGCTGGCTTTTCAGCAGTTTGCGGCAGCAGACTGAGCCTGCCGGCGAGCTGGTGCAGGTGCTCGCGTGTGGCGTTGGCGACCGGCACCATAGGCAGCCGATAGGTTTCGTGCAGGCGGCCCATCATGGCGAGCAGCGCCTTGACGGGGCCGGGATTGGGTTCAAGGAAAGTGGCGAGCATGAGTGGAAAGTAGGTGTGGTTCAGCCGACGTGCGGTGGCCCAGTCATTGGCAAGCGCGGCACGCACCAGCGCGGCGATGGGCGCCGGCGCGACGTTGGAAACAACAGACACAAGCCCCGAGCCGCCCGCGCCGAGCACCCCGAGCGCCATGGCGTCGTCGCCCGCAAA
>CAXUDF010000040.1:5700-15865 GCA_964249695.1 uncultured Acidobacteriaceae bacterium | reverse complement strand
ACGGCGGTAATGCCGGGGATAGAGGCCGCCTCCAGGGCGCGCTCGACCGCCTCGCGGGTGGAGTTGCTGGTGGTGCCGGCCCAGACTGGAACCCGGCCCGCGGCTTGTGCGGCTGCAATGCGGAGAACCGCGGCCCACTCGTCGTGCGAGAGAGTCGGGGTTTCGCCGGTGGTGCCGCAGGCGACCAGCCAGTCCACCCCGTGAGGCAGGGCCTCGGGGCTGCCGGAGAGGGTAGTTCGCGGCGGGGCGCTCGGGGTGCCGATCTGCCAGTCGACCAGCGCGCGCAGTGCCGGCTCGTCGAGTGCGCCATCGGAGCGAAAAGGGGTGACCAGCGCTGTTCCGCAGCCTACGAGGTCCATATCAGGTCGAGTCTATACCGCTTTGCGGACACTCGCGGTGAAGGTCCAGAGCTTCGCGACTTACGTGCGTGGATGCGACAGTCTCTGCCTTCTAAGCCCTAGTATCATGACGGTGGCTGCGTGCCGGCTGGAGGGATGTATGAAACAGTGCCGTGGTATTTTGCTGCTGCTGGCAGCGTTGATTACTTATTCGCACGCCGGATTGGCGGCGGAGCATGCATTTGTACAGGGAGTGCTGCTGAATGCAACGGTAGACGAACAAGTGAAGAAAGGGTCGACACTGGCACGAGCGATCTATGTCCTGCAGGTTGGCGACATTGCATACACGGTACGGGGCGAACGCGTGAAGACGGGCACCAAGGATTACACCAAGGGCATGATTATTGGGGATCCGGTGCAGGCATCCGTGGAGGGAGAGCACGTGTTTCTCCGCACGCCCAAGGGGAAAGAGATCAAGACAGATGTCTTGAAGCGGGCTCGCGCGCAGCGCCCCTGAGCAACCGTCCCATTTTGGAAACCTGACAGGAATGCTTCGTTAACGGACTCGCGTACAGCCCGCTTCTCGCCGATGGGGAGGACAGAGTAACAACGCGAGGGCTGACGCTGATGATCTCCGTAGTGATCCTGACCAAGAATGAGGAGCTTGACCTGCCGGAATGCCTGGCCTCGGTCCGCTTCTGCGACGACGTTCATATTTTCGACTCATGCAGCACTGACCGCACGGTGGAGCTCGCCGCGCAGGGTGGCGCGCACGTGCACCAGCGCAAGTTCGACTCCTACGCCGCGCAGCGCAATGCGGCGCTCGACACGATTCCCTTCAAGCATCCATGGGTCTTCATCCTGGACGCCGATGAGCGCTTGAACCCGGTGCTGTGGGCCGAGGCGGTCGAGGCCTGCCGCAAGGCGCCGGACGGTGTGGATGCCTTTCGGATCCGCCGCGACGACCACTTCCTGGGCCACCACCTGCGGCACGCCCAGATGATGGCGCTCTACACGCGCCTGGTGCGCATCGGGCACGTGCGCTACACGCGCGACATCAACGAGTTTCTGGAAGTGGAAGGGGAAACGCGGCAGCTGGAAACGCGCTTTGACCACTACTCCTTTTCCAAGGGGCTCGACCGCTGGTTTGAGAAGCACAACAAGTATTCGGCCATGGAAGCGCGCATTGTGGCGGAGCGCACGTTCGAGCACGACATCAGCCTGCGGACGGCCTTGTTTCACCACGACTTCCACACGCGTCGCCGGGCGCAGAAGGCGATCTTTTACCTGCTGCCGGCGCGGCCCGCACTGCGCTGGGCGTACCTGCTGTTTGTACGCGGGGGCGTGCTCGACGGTAAGGCGGGCGTGATTTACGCGACGCTGCAGGCGATGTACGAGTGGCAGATTGTGTTGAAGACGCGCGAACTGCTGGCCGAAGGGATGAACGGGTCGGAGATGGAAGGTGTGAAAGCCTGAGCGGCCTACTAGTAGGGCGGCGGGTACACTACTGGGGCGCCTGAGGCTCTACATCCAAGGCGAACTCGGAGGCTTGCGCGCCGCACCTATGCTGTCTGTGCTCATCATCACGAAGAACGAAGAGCAGGACCTGCCGGGCTGCCTCCGGTCGGTGGCCTGGTCAGACGATGTGCACGTGCTGGACTCGTTCAGCACGGACGGGACGGTCGAGGTGGCGCGGGCGGCAGGCGCGCATGTGCACCAGAGGGTGTTTGACACCTACGCCGGGCAGCGCAATGCCGGCTTGTGCGACGTAGCCTACCGGTACCCGTGGCTGCTGATTTTGGACGCGGACGAGCGCGCGAGCGCAGGGCTTGCCGGGCTGCTGGCGCGGCGAACTGGCGAGGCGCCCGACGAGGTGGACGCCTTCCGGCTGAGGCGGCGCGACTACTTCCTGGGCCGGTGGCTGAAGCACGCGCAAACGACGCCCTTCTACATCCGGGTGGTGCGGCTGGGGCGGGCGCGGTTCCGACGCGATGTGAACGAGGTGGTCGAAGTCGACGGGGCGATTGCGGACCTTGATGAGGCAGACGCGTTCTTTGACCACTTTCCCTTCTCAAAAGGGCTGACGCACTGGGTCGCCAAGCACAACAGCTACTCGTCGGGCGAGGCAAAGATCGTGGCCGGGAGCGCGTTTGCCGGCGAAGTTTCGTGGACCAAGGCCCTGTTCGCCAAAGACTTCAACGTGAAGCACGCGGCGCGCAAAGCCGTGTTTTACTCACTGCCCGGCCGGCCGATGATGCGCTGGGCATACCTGATGTTCTACCGGCGCGGGATCCTGGATGGGCGTGCGGGGTTTGTGTACTCGACGCTGCAGGCGTTTTACGAGTGGCTGATTGTGCTGAAGACGGCGGAAATGCTGGACGAAGTGCGGAACAAGGGAGCGAAGCGTGGCTGAGCAGGTGCTGGAGGAGATAGAGCAGGATCCTACCCTGCGGCCGGCGTACTCGGTCGGGAACCGGGCGGCGCGGCTCTTGTGGGGCGTGGTGTACGTACTGCTGTACCGGACCTCGCCGCGGCCGGCACACGCCTGGCGAGCGGCGCTGCTCAAGTTGTTTGGCGCGAAGCTGGGGGCAAAGTGCCACTTCTACCCAAAAGGGCGAGTCTGGGCGCCGTGGAACCTTGTTTGTGAAGACCGTGTTTCCCTCGCCGATGACGCGGAGTTGTATAACCCGTCACCGTTTTTTCTGGGCTCGCACGCGATTGTGTCGCAGGGGGCCTATGTGTGCGGGGCGACGCACACCTACAACCATCCTGATTTCCCGCTGGTGTCGGCGCCGATGCGTTTGGGGGCGTACAGCTGGGTGTGCGCCCGGGCGATCGTGTCGCCAGGGGTGAACCTGGGCGACGGCGCGATCCTGGGCCTGGGCTCGATCGCAACGCGCGACCTGGAGCCGTTTGGGGTGTATGCGGGGGTGCCGGCAAAAAAGGTGAAAGAACGCGAGCGCGGGGCGGTGCCGGCGGAGTATCGCTAGCCCATACTAGAGCCATGTGGCTCCACATTGTGCCCAGCCCTGCGGAGGAGATTGAGCTTTCCCGCTATGTCGAGCGCGAGCTGCCTGCCTTTGGCCGTCTGCAGGAAGCGGCGGCGCGCAGCCTGCCGCTGCAGCAGCTGCTGGGCGGCGTAGAAGAAGACGCCGGGACCGTGGTGCTGGAGAACGCTGGCGCAAAAAACCTGACCGCGCTGGCCTGGCGCTGGACGTTTGTGGACGCGCATGAGCAAAGCCGAACCCGGACCTCCAGCGCCGATAGCTATGGGAACGCCGGAGCGCGCCCGGTCGCGGCAGCCGGAACCAGGCTCCGCCTGACCCCGGACGGCGGCATCAGTGAGGTGCCACTGGAAGGCGTGCAGGCCGCGCGACGCCTGCCGGGAGTTGCGCAGCCGCCCGGCGTGATGGAGGTCTGGTTTCAGATCGACCTGCTCTTGTTTGCCGATGGCGAGCTTGCCGGGTCAGACCCGGACCGGTTCGCACTGGAGCTGCAACACCGCCGGCGCGCGGCCGACTTTGTGGCGCAGCAGATACGGGCGGCCAGAGGCGAAGGGCGCGATGCGGCCCCGGTGCTTGCCGCACTGCGCGACGTGCCGCACCTGCACGACGATGCGCTGGCCCGGACGGTGAGCCGGTTTGCCCGGGAGTCCCTGCAGATGCCGGCTCATGCTTTCCAGGCCGCGCTCCGATATCTGGAAGGCAGGCCGGAGCTGCCAGACCTGTATCGGCGAGCGTAAGGAGCGGCGATACAGATTGGTCATGCAAGCCGGCATGGAGCTTGGCGCGTGCGAAGTAGCCGGACGAACCGCGGGCTTACTTTTTAGGCCCGCTCCACTCCAGGTACAAGTGCCACGCAGACGCGCCGGGCATGCGCATCTGGAACTTGCCGGACAGGGTTGCGTCTCTCCGCTCGTAGACCAGCTGAAACTGTGGGCCGGGCTCGGTCGAAAGGAAGACGGCCTCAATCGCGGTCGGCAGGGTGACCGCGTAATGGATTACGTGGCCTTCGTTGTCAAAATAGATGGCCGACAAGGGTGCGCCGGGCGCATCGGCATAAATGTAGCCTGGTTCGCTCGTTCGCAGTCAAAGGTGGACGGCCCTTTGCAGGTGCCGGGCGTGGTGCTGTGGCGCGCCAGGATGTGGCTGCCGAGCTCGCGGCTGAAGGAGTAGGTGCCCACGACGGCAGCGCCGCTGCCTTGCGCCTGCGCGTCCCAGGTGCCTTCCAGGAAGCTGAGCGGCGCGAGCGGGTCGGCAACCGGGTGCGAAGTTTGTGCGGGCGCAGGAGCGGCAAGCAGGCAGAACAGGAGCGGCATAAAAGGCTTCATACGGGCGGGCACCAGGAAAGCGGAGTGGGAGCGAGCCGAAGATAGCAGCGCTCTCGCAAGCTCACAAGGAATTTGTTCAGCGCGTGACCAGTGGGCGCACCGTAATGACCGTGGTCGAGAGATGATAGGCGGCGGCGCTGCACAGGAAAAATGGTCCGGGCAACGAGGTCGTCAGGCTCGCCAGGCTCGCCGATGCGGCCACCAATATAGTTAGCGGCGACGCGTGCAATGTGTTCGTTTGTAACGATTGCCCGCATGCCGGGGATTTCGGTGAGGCGCTCGCACTCTACGCCGGGAGGCCGGGAATATCAGAGAGCGCGAGCGCTATCGCACGGCTGGCGCCGAAAGGTTGTCACTCGCTGTGATCAAAACGCCCATTATTGTCATCGGCACTGCCGATCAATGCTCGACACTGAAAAGAATCACTTCTGGGCAAGGTCATTACATCTTCTAACGGCTGTAGATTAATGCTGCGCTTCCGATCCCGCAGCCGGAGTAAAACGTCTTCTGATGGCCAGGAGAGAGCTGAACCTATCCAAGTTTTGCGGCGGCCGGATTTACGGAAGTGAATCGCGACCGCACGTTTCCACTCGTCAAAATCATCGACTCTTCTTCTTAGGGTATATGCGGTGTCCAAGTCTCCTAAGGTTTGGGCATCACTTAGACAACTTCCATACACAACCAACTCTGTGATGCTCATTAGGAAGTCATTCCTTTCGTTGATCTCGTGAGCGCGGGCAGTTACGCCTTCTAATAAAAGATCTGCAGTTGCTCGACGAATTCATTTGGCTGCTGTACCTCTCATGAGAGCGCGACCATCCTCGGTTATGTTGAAGAGGATCGAGACGTAATGATCACCGCTACTCCCGGCTTCGATCTCAATGAAGCCTCCTTGAGTCAGGACAACTATGAGTTCGTCGACCTCGCTCTCCTTGTAGTAGCGACTGAGTAACCAAGCCCTCGAAAGATTCTCTCCGCCACACAAGCCTTCAGCAAATCCCGGATAGAAACCGCGGAGAACTTGCCAAACATGAGGCCAGAAAGCTGCATCGTCATGCGAGTACCTCAGAAAATTGAAGTAGCAAACGAGAGAGCCTTGCCATCTGCGACGTTATTACCCGGATCGGTCTCATCCTAGGTCAAGTAGAAAGCGGTCCAACTGCTTTCATCCATGGTTGGACCCCTGAATAGGTACTAACGTTTAAGAAGATGTGGAGCAATGTGCGAAAAGTCACAGGTTCTGCCAGCTGATTGAGTCACAAGCCACTCCGCGGCGCGGACGGCGCCCTCGGCGAAGGCGTGGCGAGAGCGCGATTCGTGCTGGATGGTCAGAGTTTCGTCTTGATTTTGCAGTGTTAGAACGTGAAGCCCAGCGGCGTCGCCTTCGCGGTGCGACGTGATCGGCGCACGCTGCGGAGACGCGGCTTCCACCACGCTTTGAAGCGTCAGCGCAGTGCCTGAGGGCGCGTCTTTCTTCGTGATGTGGTGCGTTTCTCCAATGCTCAGCGCGTAGTCGGGGAGGGCGCGGGCGAGCTCGCGGGCGGCGCGGAAAAAAGCCTGGACGCCCAGCGAAAAATTAGTGCCGTAGAGCAGCGACGCGCCGTGCTGGGCGGCGAGCTCCGTCATCTCCGGCAGGTGCGCGTACCAGCCGGTGGTACCGACGACGACCTTTGCGCCAAGCGGGAGCAGCGCGCGCAGGTTCTCGACGACGGCCTCCGGCGTGGTGAAGTCGATGACTACATCGACCGCGGCGAGGAGCGTGGGTGTAAGGGCGCGGGCGTGCTCGTTCTCGCTTGCGCCGAGCGCCTGGACCGAGTGGCCGCGTTCGCGGGCGATCTGGGCGATGGCGGAGCCGGTCTTACCGCGGCCGAGAATGAGTAGCTTGGACATAGACGTTGAGGACCGCTGCACTAAGTGGAAATAGAGAAATTTGAGCGCGCCAGATCGCTAATCCAGTTACGTCGCGCCTCCAGCAATGCTGTCTCCTCGGCCTCCTCATCAGGATCGCGCCAGAACAGCGGAACATCCACAAACGCAGCCTCGAGATCGGCACGGGTTAAGGTGCCGAGTTCGGTAAGGAAGTGATGGATGGCGTGTCTGTTTTCCGCAGTCCGACAGGCTGCTCGATACGTGTCAAGGGCACGCGCAGCGGATAATTCATTCTCGTTGAGCAGGTGAGCGCAGATAAAGAAAGAGATCCTAGTCGGTACGCCTTTCAGCAAAATCCAGCAGCCGTGAGAAACGGCGTGCGTGTTCCAAAGATTGAACATGTGAGCGCACCCGAGCTGCCTTGCTACTTCAGGGTTCTTCCGTGCATATCCCTGAGGGAAGTACTCACACACGGACCCAGGGCCGGTGTAGAGCTGCGATCCGAAGTACACCCCTTCAGAAAGCTCATCAGCTGAAGTCGATTTCACATTTCCAGCACGGAACTGCGCCAGGACACTTTCATCTACTTGCAGGAGAGCCCAAGGCATCATAGAAAGCCCTAGCCGCGCGCCGATGGCATGAACGAAAATCTCGCGGCGCCCGTATGTGGAGTCCAGCTCAGGGGAAAAAGCTTTCAGCAGGTAGATTCGCCCGTCCGCGGCTGACACGACGTAGGTGCTCGCTTTATAGCGAGTGTGCCGGTGGATGACGCTTACGTTCAGCGGCTCGGGTCCATATCGCAAGGCAACTCTGGTCGGAGTGGGCATATTGTCCTTCTCGGGGCGGGGTAAGCAGTCTTTCTGCGATTACACAGTCGAGGTTGATTCCAAGATGCAAGACAGAACTAAAAGCAACACCGCCTGCGCGGCTTGCGGCCACTTCGTGGCGGGTTTTCTCTAAAGGCACAACGTCAAGTTCTCTCGACATCGAAAATCAGCGGATCCGGGTCCTGGAAAAACTCCGCATGCAGTGATCGCACGGCCTCGTCTACGTCATCCTCATCGATCATAAAGCTCATATTGATCTCGCTTGCGCCTTGCGAGATCATGCGCACGTTGATGTGCTTGATCGCCGTGAACAGCCGCGCTGCGACGCCGGAATGACCGCGGATGTCTTCGCCGACCAGGCATACCAGCGCTTTGCGCCCTTCGTACTTCACGTCGGCCAGCTTTGATAAGTCGGCCGCGATCGCGGGCAGCGCCTCGTTCGAGTCAACTGTCAGCGACACGGAAACCTCCGAAGTCGACACCATGTCGACCGCGCAGCGGTGCTTGTCGAAGATGTCGAAGATGGCCTTCAGATAGCCGTGGGTCATGAGCATGCGGCTGGCGACCACATCGACGATGGTGAGCCGCTTTTTCGCGGCGATGGACTTAACCGGGTTGCGGCACGGCGGCGCAAGCGCCTGGATGCGCGTGCCTTCATTGGACGGATTGCGCGAGTTAAGCACCAGCACCGGGATGTTCTGCTTGACGGCGGGCAGAATGGTCGCGGGGTGCAGGACTTTCGCGCCGAAATAGGCCAGCTCGGCCGCTTCTTCAAACGAGATGGAGCGTACGCGCAGCGCCTCCGGCACCACGCGCGGGTCGGTGGTCATGATGCCGTTGACGTCGGTCC
Source organism: uncultured Acidobacteriaceae bacterium (assembly GCA_964249695.1). Classification (GTDB taxonomy): domain Bacteria; phylum Acidobacteriota; class Terriglobia; order Terriglobales; family Acidobacteriaceae; genus EB88. The sequence continues at coordinate 7,651 of CAXUDF010000040.1, read as the reverse complement.
AGATTTCGATCGCTTCGGCGCCGACGCCAGCCCCGACCAGCGCGCCGGTAAAGTCAGAGCCCCCGCGGCCGAGGGTCGTGGTGACGCCTGCTTCCGTCGCACCGATAAATCCGCCCATCACGACGGTGCGGCCCTGCTCGGCGTAGGGCAGCACATATTTGCGCAGCTGCTCGGCAATGCGGGCGTCATCCGGCACGGCGCGGGTGTGCGCGGCGTCGGTAAGGATGCAGGTGCGCGCGTCCACGTGCATGCCGTCCAGGTTCGAACGGCCGGGGCCCGTGAGCGCGAAGTAATCGGCGATGAGCCGGCTCGACAGACGCTCCCCATACGACACGATCATGTCCTGGATGCGCGGCGTCAGCTCGCCAACCGCGGCCAGCCCGCGCAGCACCTCGTCAAGCGCGGCAAACTCCTGCGGCAGCCAAACCACGGCGATCTCCGGAGCAAGCCCGAGCGCGTTCGCGGCTGACTGGTGGCGGTCGAGCAGGCGGCCGGAGATGGCGAGCGCGGGCTCGCGCTCGCCGCGCGCGGCGCTCGTGGCGGCAAGCAGAAGCTGGTCGGTGACCTTGGCCATGGCGCTCACGACCACGATCGGCTGCTGCTCGAGCGTGGAGCCGTTAAATCGTCGGCGCCCGGCAACAATGGCCGCGGTGCGTTCGATCGCTTCCGCGTTCTCGACCGAGGTGCCGCCGAATTTCATGACGACGTACTTCATGCCTGCGCCTGTCCCGACGGCATCAGTTTTCCCTGCGAGTGAAGCAGCTCGGCGTTCAGCAAGGCCGCGCCCGCTGCACCGCGAATGGTGTTGTGCGACAGCACAGTGAACTTCCAGTCGAGCAGCGTGCAGGGGCGCAGGCGGCCCACCACTGCAGCCATGCCCGCGCCGCGCATGCGGTCGAGCCGCGGCTGCGGGCGGTCTTCGCCGTGGAGGTACTCAACCGGCTGCGCGGGCGCAGTGGGCAGGTTTTGGCCAGCCAGCGGCCGCCATTCACGCCAGGCCGCCAGGATTTGTTCGCGGGTGGCCGGGGTGCGCAGCTTGATGGAGACAGACTCGGTGTGGCCGTCCTCGACCGGCACGCGGTTGCAGTGCGCCGTCATGCGCAGGTCATAAGGCTGGAACTCGCCGCCGGCGACATCACCCAGCAGCTTTGCTGTCTCCGCCACCATCTTTTCTTCCTCGTTGCGGATGAACGGCACCACGTTGCCGAGGATATCGAGCGAGGCGACGCCGGGGTAGCCCGCGCCGGACACGGCCTGCATGGTCGTGACGAAGAGGCTTTCAATCCCGAAGCGGTCGGCGAGCGGCTTGAGCGCAAGCACCAGGCCCATGGCGGAGCAGTTGGGGTTGGTAACGATGCAGCCGCTGCCTGCCCAGCTCTGCCGGTCCATAACGAGCAGGTGCTCCGGGTTGACCTCGGGGATGACGAGCGGCGTGCGCGGTTCCATGCGGAAGGCAGATGAGTTGGAGATGACAGCGCAGCCGGCGTTGGCAAACCGCGGTTCGAGTTCGAGCGCGATGTCGGTATCCAGCGCTGCAAACAGCACGCGGGGTGTGTCGACGCCGGGCACCGCGGGCGAGAGCGGCAGCGCGGCAAAGCTGTCGGCAAGCGGTGTCGCGAGCTTCCAGCGCACGGCTTCGCCGTAGAGCTTGCCGCTGGAGCGGTCGCTGGCGGCAAGCCAGGTAGGCCGGAACCACGGGTGGTTCTCAAGGAGCGAGAGGAAGCGCTGACCGACGGTGCCGGTGGCGCCCAGGATGCCGATGTTGATCTGCTGCATGCTGCTGTCGCGTCTCCCTCGAGTGTAGGCGCGGCCTCGAAGAGTGGCGGCCGCTCCATGCGTCAGCATAGCAAGCCAGCCGCCATGGAGCCGCACGGAGGTGCCGCCAGGTCAGTGCCGGAGACGATCAGGCTGCTGCTCGCGGGAGCTGTTGAATGCTTGCCGCAGGCAGCTT
>CAXUDF010000040.1:0-5600 GCA_964249695.1 uncultured Acidobacteriaceae bacterium | reverse complement strand
GAGACGATCAGGCTGCTGCTCGCGGGAGCTGTTGAATGCTTGCCGCAGGCAGCTTCTTCCTGGGTCGTGCGTTCTCCCGTGCCGGCTCCTCCGACGGTGAAAGCAGAGTAGCTGGGCTAAACGCAAAGCAAACTCGGAGCGTACACCGATTCGTTGTAGATTGAGGACTCCCCTGCTTCACATACCAACGCCGCACACGCTTTCCCAGCAATGCAATTCTGGATACCCGGACTTCCAAGGAGTGCCCGTCCCATGGCTTTGGCTTTCCCTCCCTATCGCGCGCTCGCCTCGCTAACGTTTTCTATCGCTTTGTTGACAGGCGTCGCCGGGGCGCAGACGCATGCGGCACCGCCGCCGGCCGGCACGGGCGATACTGCGCCGCCGGCCACAGGAAAAGGGGCCGCACTGCCGCCGGACTCGACCACAGACGGTTCCGTGACGCTCGCGAATGGGAAGACTGTCACTTACACGGCAACAGCCGGGTTGCTGGCGGTGGGCTCAACCGATCCGCAGGACGCCATGCTGGCGCTCGATGGCAGCTACCTGCCGGGCGCGCCGATGGAGCTGCCGGCCAAGCCGGAAGACCAGCCGGCAACCGCGCGCATGTTCTACACGGCCTACATGGCCAAGGGCGCCAACCTCGGCACTCGGCCCATCGTGTTTTTCTACAACGGAGGGCCAGGCTCGGCGACGATGTACCTGCGCATGACGAGCCTGGGGCCGGTGCGTGTGGCTATCCCGGACCTTGCGCACCCGGTGGGCGGCCCTTACAAGGTTGAAAACAATCCGTACTCCCTGCTGGACGCGGCCGACCTGGTGTTCATCGACGCACCCGGGACCGGGTACAGCAGCATCGTGGGCCGCGACGCGATGAAGAGCTTCTACGGTATTGACCAGGATGCCGCGGCGTTTGACCGCTTTATTCGGCGCTTCCTGACCAAGTACGACCGCTGGAACTCGCCGAAATACCTGTTCGGCGAGAGCTACGGCACCACGCGCGACGCGGTGCTGGGCGCGCGGCTGCAGGGGCATGGCGTGGACCTGAACGGGATCGTTTTCCTGAGCCAGATCCTGAGTTTTGACAATTCGGCCGACGGCGCAGGCGCAAATGTCGGCACCGATAACGGCTTCTTTCTGGCGCTGCCGAGCTATGCGGCAACGGCATGGTTTCACCACAAGGTGCCGGGTGCGCCGGCGGAACTGGATCCGTGGATCCACGGGGTGGAGCAGTACGCGCTGGGCGACTACGCGAGCGCGCTGCTGGCCGGTGCGGACCTCCCCGCGGAACGAAAGCAGGCTGTGGCCGCGAAGCTTGAAAGTTACACCGGCATACCGGCGGCCACCTGGGTGAAAGCCAACCTGCGCATTAACGGCGAGCAGTTTTCCAAGCTGCTGCAGGACGGCTCAGACGTGACCACGGGCCGGCTCGATTCGCGCTACGAAGGCCCTGCCATGAACCCGATGGCCGGCGAGGCGATGTATGACCCGTTCACCGAGTCGGTCGAGTCCTCAATCCTGGCGGCCATGAACAGCTATGCGCACGACACGCTGCGCTTTGGCCGCGACATGACCTACAAGCCGTCAGCCGACGGCGCCGGCGCGAGCTGGGACCTGCGCCACGTGGTGGGCAAGGACTGGGCCGGAACGTATACGAACGTATCGCTCGACCTGGCGGACACGCTCAAGAAGAACCCCAGGATGCATGTGCTGCTGATGGGCGGCTACTTTGACCTGGGCACGCTGTACTTTGCGGCGACCTACGAGATGAAGCACCTGCCGATTCCGCAGTCACTGGAGCGCAACATCGAGTACAACTTCTTCCCGACGGGGCACATGGTGTACGTGAACGGGGACGCGCTGCGCGGACTGCACGACCGCACGGCGGCGTTCATCCACAGCAACGAGAACGGCCAGTGAGCGGCAGGATTTACTGAGTCTCGGCGAGCGCCTCAAGCGCGAAAGGCGCGCGTGCGGGCATGCGCAGCAAAAGCGTGAGAACAGCGGACACAACGTACAGGAGCGCGAAGATCCAGATCACGCCGGACACGCCGAACAGCGGAAGAAAGACGCCCGCGATCGCGGGGCCAAGCCAGATGCTGGTGCCTGAACCGAGGTTCATGATCGACATGGCTGCGCCGCGCTGCTCGGGCGCAAGCGAGCTCATAATGGCGCTGAGCGGCACAAAACCGGCCAGCGTGGCCCCGTAGGCCATCCCGGCGAGCGTGACCAGCGCGTAGCTTCGGCCAAAGTGGTCGGGGATGTAGTAGAGCCCGAGCGTGGCAAGCGCGCAGCCGCAGCCGCCGACAAAGCCGACCGTGGTGCGCCAGCCGATGCGGTCGCCCACCCAGCCCCACAGAAGGTTGAAGACGACGTTGGTCGCGAACATCGCGGTCAGGATGCGGAGCCACTGCGCGAGCGAAAAGCCGACCGTGTGCGTGTAGAAGATGGGCAGAAACAGGAGAAAGCCGAACTCGGAGGTGGTGGTAATAACGGCAACCAGGCCGCCGAGCGCGACCATCGGCTTGGTCCATAGGATCGACACCCCGGAAAACAAAACAGCGAGTGGGTGCGCGGTTCTGCCGACCTGCAGCCCCTCGAGGCCGCGGCGCTCACGCACGCCCAGCAGGGCGATGAGGCCGCCGATCAGCACAAATACGGTCGAGATCCAGAGCGACGCATACGCGCCATAGCGGGGCACTGTAAAGCTGGCCAGCAGCGAGCCGAGCGTAGGCAGGCCGCCGGTGCGGGCGACCCAGAACCAGCCGACCGCGGTGGCCAGGTAGCGCACGTCGGTCACGGCGGTGACCCAGACCAAAAATCCAAAGGCAAACAGGGGATAGCCGAAGCCTCGAAGCGTATACATGGCGGCGATGACCGGGTAATTGGCGTGCGCGATGCCGAGGAGCAGGAACGGTATCTCGCACAGGACCCAGATGAGGAAGCCGACCCACATCACCTTTTTCGGTCCGAACAGGTCAGACAGCGTGCCGCTGAGCCAGGCCGCGAGCGCGGCTGTTGCGCCGTATAGCGTGAAGACGAGTGCTACTTTCGACGGGGCGAAATGCATGTCGTACAACACCGGCGACAGGAAACCTGACTCCACACCGTCGCCGATCATGAACAGCAGAAGACCGAAGTAGCCGATCATCAGTTCCGGGTGCATGCCGAGTCGTTCAGACCAGCTTCGCGCTTGGTTCATGAGGGTTGCTGCTCCCCATGCACGTACTGCCGCACGGTAGCGGTGACCCCACTGGTTGAGAGCAGGCGCAGGGCCTTTTCAACCCCCTGCACGAACAATGGATTACCCGGCAGCGCCTGGCCGAACACCAAAGAAAGTGCCAGCATGGGCTTTGGATCTGTCTTGACGGTGCCGGCGATTTGCCGGAGAACCTCCGCGCGGGCGTCGAGGATCTCAAGCGGTCGTCCGCGCTCATCGACGCCCACTTTCAAGTAGTGGATCCAGCTGGCGACGACCAGGCTAAGCAGGTGGATGGGCCGGCCTTCGGCGAGCAGCTCAACAATGGATGGCAGCAGCCATTTCGGTATCTTCGCCGAGCCCTCCGAGCAGATCCGCGTGACCTGATCGCGGATGGCGGGGTTGGCGAATCGCTCAACCAGCGTGGCTTTGTACTCGGGGATGGACGTACCCGGGATCGCAGGAACGACCGGCGTCACCTCGTCCATAAAAGCTTGCACAAAGCGGAGAAACAGCGGATCGGCCATAATCTCGTGGACATGGGTGAAGCCCGCGAGCGCGCCCAGGTAGGCTATCGCCATATGGCTGCCGTTGAGCAGCCGGATCTTCATCGTTTCGTAGGGCGCGACGTCAGGAACCAGCTGCGCGCCGACTTTTTCCCAGCGGGGCCGGCCCTGCGAAAAGTGATCCTCGATAACCCACTGCAGGAAGGGTTCGGTCATCACCGGCCAGTCGTCACGAAAGCCGTAGTGCGCGCGCACGGCTTCGCGATCCGCCTCGGTTGTGCCCGGCGTGATGCGGTCGACCATGCTGTTCGGAAAGCTCATGTGCTCGGCGATCCAGGCGGCCAGCGCGGGAGTCCTCAGCTCAGCGAACGTGTGCAGCACGCCGCGGGTGATGTCGCCGTTAGACTGCAGATTGTCGCAGGACATAAGCGTAAACGGAGGCAGGCCCCGCAGGCGGCGGCGGTCGAGCGCGGCGGCGATGTAGCCGAACGAGGTACGCGGCGCGTCGGGGTGCTCGAGGTCGCGGCGGATCTCTGGGTGGTCCGGGTTGAAGCGGCCCGTGCCTTCATCGAGGAAGTAGCCGCCCTCGGTGATGGTGAGCGAAACGATGCGGGTCTCGGCGGCGGCCAGCTTCTCGATCGCACCTTCCGGATCGCCGGGCGCATACAGGTAGCCCGCGATGGAGCCGATGACGCGCGCTGTTTCCCCGGCGGCGCTGCGCTCCACCACGGTGTACAGGCAGTCCTGCCCGAGAAGCGCGTCGCGCATGCGGTCGTCGCTTGGAAGCACGCCAAGGCCGCACTCGCCCCAGCGCGGCTCATCCGGCAGGTGGAGCAGGTCGTCGAGGTACACAGCCTGGTGCGCCCGGTGGAAGCCTCCGACGCCCATGTGGACGATCGGCTGCCGGAGCGTGCGGCGATCGTAGGCCGGGGTGGGGACGCTTGCGTTCACCCTCGGCAAGTTTTCGTTGCTCAGCCGGAACTGTTCTGGCTCAAAACCCAAGCCGCGCCGCCCTTCTTCCAAACGAACCGAGCTTAGCGGAAGAAAGGAGGAGCTTACAAATGATTGAAGCGGTAGACGCGTTTATCGCGCGTGGCCTGGATTGGGCGTCGCGTCGGCCAGCCCGGCTGGAGCTTCGGAATAGCTGAAGGCCGGCTGCGCGGTTCTGTTCGCGGCGACGGTGATGGTGGCGGTGCGCTTGCCTAGCGTCTCGTGCACGGCGGTGACCGTGTAGGTGCCGGGCGGCAGGCCGGGGATCCGGAAGCGGCCCTGCTCGTCCGTGACTGCGAAGAACGGGTTTGCCATCACGCTCAGGTAGCTGTGCATCCATGGGTGCGTGTTGCAGCGGATGGGAATCATGAGCTCCGGGTCGCGAAAGTTGCGAGTCACTGGATCCGCATGCGCATTTTGGCTAACGTCGAAGCCGAGATTACCCGGCACGTTCGGTGACATGTGCACGTTGTGGATGGTGTCGTCGGAGTTGGTGAAGTGAACAGCCTGGCCGACCATGGCGGCGCTGACGTGGGGCAGAAAGCGGCAGCCGCGCTGGTCGATGATGACCGGCTCGCGCGTGATGGGGTAGGTGCGGTCGCCCAGGCCGCTTGATACGTACACAAGCACGTTGGCAAGGCCGCCGTGGTCGACGACGAGGTCGTTGGTCATGGCAGTGCCGCTCATGGCGCAGACAGAATCCGCAGCCATGTCGATCTCGACCGGCTTGGGCGGAGTGCCCTGGAACTGAACTGTACCCGAAACAGTGCCGCCGTGCGCGTAGTCCACCTGCGAGTACTGCTTGGTGGGGTTGAGCGACTTGCAGGCGGTGAGGGGGAGGAGGCCGAGGGCGCAGGTGAGGGCGGCGGCGCGGCTGAAGTGGCGAAGGCGAGGCATCGGTGCTCCTG